>CP053680.1:2501251-2805001 GCA_019623805.1 Gammaproteobacteria bacterium (ex Lamellibrachia satsuma) | reverse complement strand
TGGATATTTCAGCAAAACCGAGGCGAAAACCTACGCCAGTCAACTAAGGGACGAAGGGCTGGATGCCACTATCGTAGATGTACCCGCTTATTCAACCCTCGGCTGGTTCGACGATCCATTGCCCAGCACGGTGATCCATTGGCCCGAAACCAGCCTCGCACAACTCATATTCCACGAACTGGCCCATCAGCAACTCTATCTGCAGGGTGACAGCGCCTTCAACGAAGCCTTTGCCACAGCGGTGGCCCAATTAGGCGTGGATCAGTGGCTGCGCACGAAGCAGAAAACCACCTCGGCCTGGCAACAACAGCAGTTTCGGCATCAGGAATTCACAGCCCTCCTGCTGCAGACCCGCAACGCACTGGAAACACTCTATGGAATGGAGATGACGGAATCTGAAATGCGCAACCGCAAGGCCAGGCTGTTCACCCAATTACGCCAGGACTATCAGCAGCTGAAACATCGCTGGAATGGCCTCGGGCGTTACGACCGCTGGTTTGACAAGCCCATCAACAATGCCTCTCTGGCACAAATTGCCACCTATTATCGACTGGTACCCGGCTTTCTCGACCTCTTTGAACAGCAAAACCGGGACTGGATTGCTTTCTATCAGGCCTGCGCCAAGCTCTCCAGACAGTCTGAAACGGAACGCATGGCAGCCCTAACCGACAAACTGTAGACCGGCTCAAGCATAGCGGAGCCGGCAAATATCGAAAATTGTATCAAATCGTTTTGCCTGATCCGCAACGCTTGATCATGCCTACAAGCCCAGCAGGCCATCGTCCAAACGTCACACAGTTTTACAGATATTCCTCGCCGCAACGCTTAATATGCCCACATCGATAACTGTATTAGCTGATACTAAAATGACGCAGAGAAGGATCAAAAGCAGCCGCTGGCTGAAGTCATTTCTGACTACCCAGATCGGCGTCCCTCCTGAGCATCTCCCCCTTGTTCAAGGCGGCGTGGAGTATTGGGTCACGCTCAACACTTGGGGTGAAAAGAAGTTATCACCCCCAGTATGGCGATTTGTCCAGACTGCCTGGGAACAAAAACGCCTGCAAGCCAAGAAGAAAGCCGCAAAGTGCCTGCTGAATGCATCAAGGCAAACATTGATTCATGCTGTTGAAGTCGGGACTGACTCCCATCACACATTCCTGGAAGGCCTGATTCTTAAAAACGGCCTTGCGACATTGGACGAGGAAGAAGGCAGGAGGATTCTTGCTGAGATCTCCAGCAGCCAGGGCTGAGGCCCAAAACCGCATTGAGCGGGGTGCGAATCTCGTGGCTCATGTTGGCCAGGAAGTCGGATTTTGCTATCACCGTCCTGCTCGCGCATCTGGCATTATCTGAAATCACTTGGTCCTAAAGTCTTGCCTGGTGCTTTTTGAAGTTCTCCGCCTGCTCGAAGATCTCCTTGTAAACCTCGTCCCGGTCGACGGGAGGATAGCCGTGCTCGGCAAGCAAGATGATTAAATCCACTTTCAATTCAGCCTTGATATCATCACGCCGATTCCAGTCTGTATATCGGGCCTTATCCTCAACGACGGTTTTAACCGCTTTGGACAAGACGATAAGTTTGTCCTCTGGATACTCAAAATCGTATTTGACAGCCAGCCCTCTGAGAATGTCGTAGAAGGCTTTCTCTTCGAAGTCGATACCCAGATCGGCGAATGATTCCTTCTCTTTTTTCAGGGCATGCAGCAGGTCGATAATTTCATCAGTGAAGTCCTCCAGGACATTGCTGACCAGCACGTCATCCTCTTTGCGTTCGTTATAGCTATCGACAAGCGCCTTGAGCTGCTTCGAGAAGTCCGTGCCCTTGGTTTTGTTGACCTTCCTGAAGTCGTCTATCGCTTTGGCGAGCAGCTGTTGAAGTAGCTTTATCCTGGTGTTGGGCAGTTTGATCTTTTCGATCTTGGCCAGATAGTCGTCATCGAAGATGTCGGTTGCGCTGGCGGAGTCTTCGCCCATCTTGAAGACCTCTGCCACCCCATCGGCCTTTAGTGCCTCGGTGATCATCTCCCGCACCCTGGCGTTCATCTTTGCGGTATCCGGCGCATTACCCTTGGTGAGTTTGAAGACAATGGAACGAACGGCAAGGTAGAAATGAATCTGGTCCCGCTCGGCCTGCTTCAGCGCTTCAGAACCGCTACAGATGTCATAGGCGGCCTTCAGGCGTTTGACCAGATGCATGAAGCGCTTTTCGATCTTGTCCGTCACCTGCGCGTACTCAGCCGCCATGTTGAGGCAGTTGAGTTGTTCCAGCGGGCTGCCCTGGTGATAGGGCGTGGCATCGAACTTGTGAAACAGCTTGTTGAGCAGATCGAGATGATCGCGCACCACGATGATGGACTGTTCGACCTCCTCGATATTCTGTTTGTCGGCCTTGTTGTAGTGCGCCTTTGTGGATGGTTTTATTGGAGTCGTAGAGATCGGCGGGAGAGAGTGTTTCCAGACGGCGGATGATCGAATCTATCTCACCGTGTGTAATACCGTCATTGGTGTAGCGGGTGTAGAGATATGCCTGCAGGTCGTCCTTGAGCAGTACTTCCGTGGGCTTACGCGCCAGCGTACCCGCAGGGTGTTGCGGATAACCCTGCCCCTCCAGCAGAGTGATGATGGCTTTTTCGAGCTTATCTTCCGTGAACTTCATTCAGCGTGTCTCTTTGTCTTTGGTCAGTTGCTCCAAAGCCTTTAGGGTTTCGGCAGCGCCAGTGTCTTCCAACAACTCCCGGCGTCTTTCCACAAAGGCATCGTATTCACGCTTGGCCTTGTCGTCGGCCTGCTTCTTACTGACCGCGCCTGCGTTCGGTAGCACACCGCGTTCATTGAATTGCAGAAACTGGTCGAGTTTTACCAGCCAGTCCCGAAGAAAAACCTGCTCACGGCGGCGTGCTTGATCTTCAGCGTAATCCAGCCACATCACCACGATGCGGTTGAGTTCATCAATCTCCGGTTCATTCAGATAATTCTTTGCGACCATGACATCCGTTTTGCGGACAATCTCGCCTTTCCAGACCGTGAGCCCCATGTTGGGTTTTGATGCGTCGGTGCGCTTGTGGATCAACTCGGCCGCCGTCTGGCCGGTAGCGGCGAAATGCAGCTTGTTCTGGATGATGCGGAAGAACTGCGTCGTGTCACCAGATGAGGGAGCATAGTCGGCGGACAGGGTAAATATCTCCTTCACCCGCAGATACATGCGACGCTCGCTGGCACGGATGTCGCGGATGCGCTCCAGCAGCTCATCAAAGTAGTCCGGTACAGGAGTGGCACCCGGTACAGGCGGGTTTTTAAGGCGCTCGTCATCCATAACAAAACCCTTCACCAGATACTCTTGCAATTGGGTGTTGGCCCAACGGCGGAACTGGGTACCGCGCAGGGATTTCACCCGGAATCCGATGGCAAGAACCGCTTCCAGATTGTAATGCTGAACCCCGTAGGATTTCCCGTCAGCGGCAGTTGTCCGGAAATTCCGGACAACTGAACCCGCTGTTAACTCGCCCTCTTCAAACAGGTTCATCAAGTGTTCGCTGATCGTCTTTTTTGATCGGTTGTAGAGCTCCGCCATCAAGGCTTGTGATAACCAGAGGGTTTCGTCTTCAAAGCGGCATTCCACGCGGGTTTGACCGTCTTCCGTGGTGTACAGAATGAACTCGCCGCCAGGTTGTTGTAGTTCCGTCATGATTACGTTCCTTGTGAAGTTGTTCCGGAATTTGAGGCGACCCTGTCTGCAACCAGCAACTCTTTCATTGCCTGCACCGGCCAGATGCAGTCCTTTACCCCTTTGACAGTACAGGGCCGGTCGGCCAGCCAGACACTGGTGCGGTAGGGGGCCAAGTCCATCACCGAGGCATTTTCGTACCAGAGCCTGTGTTCAATATCCTGTGCCATCTGGTTCATGGTGCCCTGCACCGAGCGGTTGCAGTCCGTGTCACACACCAGCGGCCCCAGTGCCTCATGAGCGCGATCCATGATCTCTTCGTCGGCTCCGGTCTTGAGCAGCACATTCATGAACACATCAGAAAAATGCCAGTCCAGCTCGGCGAAGTCATCTTGCTTCAAGGCGGGGACGAACAGCGGGAAACGGGTGGCATCGTGCACCAACAGCACACACTGGCGGCGCTGCAACAGGATCAGGTTGGCGTGCCAGTCGCTAAGCAGGCTTTCGCCTTCATCGTTGGATGCGTAGTGGTTGGGCAACCTGTTGCGCAGGCGACCGCCCTCGCGCAAAGGTAGCTTGGCCAGCAGCTTTTTTGTGCAATGCAGGCGGATCATGATACATGCCTGGGGTCGGAGTCGGCAGAGCCGACTCCGACCCCTGAGTTCGCTGCCAACCGATCGGCATCGGGGATGTGGAGTTGGCCGGAGAGGAGTTTGGGGAGGAGGGTGTCGCGGAGTTTCGTTAAGAACTCAGTTTCCAGCTGCAAGAACAAAGACTTCTGATGCATCGCATCTAATCGGTCTTCAATCTCATTCAGCAGTTTTATACAGGGTAGAACAACCATGTGATTCTTCAGAATATCTGTTTTCAGATTGGTGAAAATACTCCCATTTCCCTGCATGAGTAGTTCGTTTCGAACGACAAAAAATAGCTGGTAAAGATATAAGTCACCAAACAAGGTTTTCTTCGGAAAGTACAGCCAACCATCATGGATACAAGCATCGAGATTCAGGAACATTGGGAGTCCAGGGGTTGCGCTATTAGAAAGGATGAGCTCCCCTTTCTTTAGCATCACTGTTTTCTTAAGACCTTCTGGTTTGATGAACTGTTTAGTATCCATTAAAAATCGCGACGAACTTGCAGTAGCATCGCTGATCTTTACCCATGGAAGCCCGTCATTGACTAAATAATCATGAATTGGACGTGGGGAGCCTCCGCGTTTTACGGTCACATAATCACCAAGTTTGACTGGATTCCACCCTTCCGGCACCCAGCCCATCTCCTCGTTGAAGACAAAGCGGCTGGGGAACTGTTTTTGAATCGCATCGGGCAGGGGGTTGCGCTTGTCGTCCAGCGCCCTGCGGGCCTCGGCGCGGGGGTGATTCGCGCCATCCATGGCGCTCACCCTTCGGGTGCCCTCATCGGGCGTCCAAACGCGCTTTCCTGCGCGTTTGTGCAGGGGTTCGGGGATGGGGTGGCCTGCGGCCAAGGCGTTGTCGATGACCGGATCAAAATCGACAAACCAGCTCTTGAACAGCGCCTGCGCCATCGCCTCCAGGGTGGCGTTCATCTGGCGGTTGAGTTCGATTTTGTCATCGAGGGTACCGAGGATGTGGGCGATGGCTTTTTGTTCGTTCAGTGGAGGAGTAGGAATTCGAAATGCTTTTATGTTTGGGATTCGAATATTGCTAACAGTAGTCCCTGTCCCTTCATTCCAACTAATTTGGTGCTGCAAGTGAGGACTTTGAAGGGAAAATAGCAAGTAGTTGGGGTCGATTAGCTTCCGGTTTGCTCTCATTAAGACCATGCGTTGACCAAGACAACAACGCACACCTTTTGGAATTTGGCATACCTCGCCCATCGGCGCTTCACGAGTGAAAACCAAATCACCAGCAGTTGGAATTGCGCGTTTTATTCGGTCTTGATAAGCATCTTCCGTTGTATAACTTGGAGCGGTTAAGTCTAGGCGGCCATTGCGGATATATTGATTTCTTAGCACCACAACACCTAAATCAGTCCATTTTGGTGTTGAATGCGGGCAATCGACGATGAGTTCAGTTACCTCATCAAGTCTATGTTCATTCCATTCAGACACCATATCCCAGCACCCCCAGATTCTTCCGAATCACCCCATCCAGCTTTTCCGACTCTTCCATCTGCCGATAAAGCGTCTTGGTCAGCCCCGCCATCTTCTCCTCAAACGGCACACCATCATCCTCGATCTCAGCCGCGCCCACGTAACGCCCAGGCGTCAGCACATAGTCGTTGGCCTTGATGTCGTCCAGGGTGGCGGCTTTGCAGAAGCCGGGCTTGTCTTCGTAGGGGGAGATTGCCGCGTCGCTATCGCTCCTCGCAATGACGGTGTGATGTTCGCCCCGCCAGGCGTGGTAAGTGCGGGCGATCTCGGCGATGTCATCCGCCGTCAGCTCCTTGTGGGTGCGGTCGACCATGCTGCCCAGATTGCGGGCATCGATAAACAGGGTCTCGCCCCGGCGGTCACGGTGATTGCTCTCGGTGTGGTGCTCGACGGTCTGGGCCTTTTTGTTCCTGGTGAGGAACCAGAGGCAGACCGGAATCTGGGTGGTATAGAAGAGCTGCCCCGGCAAAGCGATCATGCAATCGACCAAGTCGTTTTCGATGATCTTTTTGCGGATCTCCCCTTCGCCCTTGGTGCTGGTGGACATGGAGCCGTTGGCCAGTACGAAGCCCGCCACGCCGTTCTCCGACAGCTTGGCGATCATGTGCAGTATCCAGCCGTAGTTGGCATTGCCGGTGGGCGGCACTTCGTAACCGGCCCAGCGCGGGTCGTCGGCCAGTTCGTCGTTACCGCGCCACGCCTTCAGGTTGAAGGGCGGGTTGGCCATGATGAAGTCGGCCTTGAGGTCGGGGTGTTGATCCTTGAAAAAGGTATCGGCGGGCACTTCACCCAGATTCCCGGCGATGCCGCGTATGGCGAGGTTCATCTTCGCCAGTTTGTAGGTGGTGCCGGTCTGCTCCTGGCCGTAGATGGAGATGTCTTTGCTGTTGCCTTCGTGGCTCTCGACGAATTTCACGGACTGCACGAACATGCCACCGGAGCCGCAACAGGGGTCGTAGATCTTGCCCTTGTAGGGTTCGATCATCTCGGCGATCAGGTTGACCAAGCATTTGGGGGTGTAGAATTCACCACCACCCTTGCCCTCCGTGGCGGCGAACTTGCCGAGGAAGTATTCGTAGACGCGGCCGACGGTGTCCTCTTCCCTGTCTTCCACCGTATCGATGTTGTTGATGGAGTCGATCAGCGCCGCCAGCTTGCTTACATCCAGCCCCAGGCGAGAGAAGTAGTTGTCGGGCAGCGCGCCGCGCAGGGACTTGTTGTTTTTTTCCACGGTATGCAGGGCGGTGTCGATCTTGACCGCGATATCGTCCTGTTTGGCCTGTTTCTGAATGAACGACCAGCGTGACGCTTCGGGCAGGTAGAAGACATTCTTCATGGTGTAAAACTCCACCATGTCGAGGTAGTCCTCCCTGCTTTCGTCGATCAATTCCTGCCTGCGCGCCTTGAACTTGTCACTGACAAACTTGAGGAAGATGAGACTGAGCACGACGTGCTTGTACTCTGAAGATTCGACAGTTCCCCGGAGCTTGTCGGCGGTATCCCAGAGGGTCTGTTCGAAGGATTTTTGCTTTTTTGCTGCTGCTTTTTTGGCCATCTTCCTGATCCATGCGGGGTTATGCCGTGATCGTACTGCAATCTACATCCGATCAGAACCAGGAACAAGACTCGGGAAGACCAGGGCCGAACGTCCTTTTCAATTTTGATATGTGGCCTTTTGGTACACTGGCTTCCTGTTTACATGAAATGGCGCAGTATTGGTGCAGCACGACTGGAAATGCACCATCGGATTTGAATTAATGAATAATATACAAGAAGTTAGAAACTCAAATCTGAAAATATTGGATCGGAAACTATCGATCGCGCCGATGATGGACTACACCGACCGCTTTCAGCGTTATTTCATGCGCCTGATCACCCACCATGCCCTGCTCTACACGGAGATGATCACCACCGGCGCACTGCTGCATGGGGATGCTGCACGTTTCCTTGAGCACGATGATTCAGAGCACCCCGTCGCCATTCAGCTGGGGGGCAGTGATCCGGGGGATCTTGCGGCTGCAGCGCTGATTGCTGAAGAAGCCGGTTACGACGAAGTCAATCTCAATGTGGGGTGTCCTTCGGATCGGGTGCAGAACGGCATGATCGGCGCATGTCTTTTGGGACATCCACTACTGGTAGCAGAGTGTGTGCAGTCGATGAAGGAGGCGGTCTCGCTCCCGGTAACGGTGAAGACGCGTATCGGTATCGATAACAATGACAGCTACGAGGCTTTAAGCAACTTCGTGGCGCTACAGATCGGGGCGGGCTGCAACCATTTCATCATCCACGCCCGCAAGGCCTGGCTGCAGGGATTGAGTCCCAAAGAGAACCGGAATATCCCACCGTTGCGCTATGACGTGGTCAAGCAGCTCAAACAGGACTTTCCTGCGGTGGGTTTCAGCATTAACGGCGGCATCAAGACGTTGTCTGAAACAGAGGCGCTGTTGCAGGATCTCGATGGTGTGATGATCGGCCGCGAAGCTTACCACAATCCCTGGATTCTTGCGCAAGCCGACCACCGGCTATACGGCGACACACGACCACTGGCCAGCCGTCATCAGGTGCTGGAGAGTTTCCTGCCATTTGTTGAGTTACAGTGCCAAAAAGGCATCCCACTCAAGCGCATCACCCGGCATATTCTCGGACTCTTTCACGGCTGTCCCGGCGCCCGAGCCTGGCGCCGCCATCTCAGTGAGCATACCCATAATCCCGGCGCAAGCCCCGAGCTGATTCAACAGGCGGCGGCTTTGGTTCCGGAAGGGTCCATCAGCACGGAATCGTAACTTTTCAACCTAACCTCTGAGAAAAACATTTCTGTAGGTCGGGTTAGATGCGCATTGCTACGAACATCAAGATTGTCACCAGCTTTGTGCTGCCGCGCGACTAACCCGACCTACATCTTCCTTAATTCCTGGTTTTCACCTAGTCTTGTGAGTAAGGAACAAAACGCCTCCATACTAAAAACGCCGAGCCAGGGAATGAACAATGTCTGCAAAATCCACCAATGAACCCTATCTTCCTTACCAAACTAAAGATGGCGCTTTCTCCGATGAAAAGATCATGCAGGAGGAGTTGGATGAGTACATCAGCAAGCGGCGTGAAAGTCACGGGCAGACTGAACCTACAGACAAAAACCTGACGGGACTGGCCCTCTCCGGCGGCGGCATCCGCTCCGCCACCTTCTGTCTTGGCGTGATGCAGGCATTGGCCCGTGAAGGCATCATGAAGCGGTTCGACTATCTCTCCACCGTCTCCGGCGGTGGTTATATCGGTTCATCACTGACCTGGATTCTGCACAGCAAATGGGCAGAGGGAAAACAGCGCAAGGAGGATTATGACGATTCCAACGCGCCCAAGATCCGTTTCGGCGTCTCCGTGGATGACTTTCCCTACGGCACAAAACTGCGTAACCGTGATGCAGACCCGCACAACGGAGCAGGCAAAGGCGACAACGTTGAACTCAGTGGTGACGACTACCGGGGCGCTGCCATCCTGCGCTATCTGCGTCAACACGGTAACTACCTGACACCGGGTGACGGCATCAACTTTCTCTCGCTGGTCGGCGTCATCCTGCGAGGCATGTTCATCAGTATTCTGGTATTCCTTCCCTGGCTGCTGCTGGTCTTCTTTCTACTGGCGGAAAACGGCTGGTTCACAGACAAGGTCTATGGTGAAGTGACCGCGTTCACCTTTGGTGGGCTTGCACTGTTCGCTATCTTCTTTGCTCTGTCGATTCTGTATGCCGGTCTAACCCGCTGGTCGAGCAAGACTTTCAAGGTCGATGATCCTTCATACAAAAGCGCATGGTCGCCAGCTACTTTCTGGTACATGTTGCGCCGGGAGTACGAAAAGCGGATGCCCTGGCTGCTCGCCAGCGGCACTGCGTTGCTTCTGCTGGGATGGCTGCCCGACATTACCGATCTGATCACGAATCTGTTGGAAACAGATCAACCAGAGGGAATAGCCATCTATATTGCCAATGAGAACAAAGGGCCATTGATGGCCCTGTTGAGCACCATTGGCGGCGCGATTGCGGCAATGGGATCATTTTTCAAATCAGGCAAAGAGGATCAGGGCAAGCTCTCTACCGGCCTGCTCGCCTTCATCGCATCCGTGCTGCTCACACTGGGACTTTTCGTCGGCACCTACTACATGGCGGTGCGGATTGCAGAGAGCAGCAACATCGACGCAGGGTGGAATCTGGCATTGGGGGTGGCGGTCACCAGCTTTATCGGATGGCTTGCCAGCATCAACTATCTCTCCATTCATCGTTACTACCGTGACCGTCTGATGGAATCCTATCTGCCGGATGTCGGACGCGTTCTGGCCGGCAGTCCGGGGCCGTCACAGGCATCACCCCTGGCGGATGTCGGCGCGCTGAAGGATATGTGCCGAGTTGACACCGAGGAGCCGGAGGACTCTGCAGTCGGCCCCTATCACCTGATCAATACCAACGTGATCCTGGTGGAGTCCGACATCAACAAATACCGTGGGCGTGGTGGAGACAACTTCCTCCTGTCGCCACGATTCTGCGGAAGCAACGCCACTGGTTGGCAGCGCACCGAAAACTATATGGGGGGCGACCTGACACTCTCCACCGCGATGGCCATCTCCGGCGCGGCCGCCAACCCGAATACCGGCGTCGGCGGCGAGGGTCCGACCCGTCAGCCCTTGCTGTCACGACTGATGGTGTTTCTGAATCTCGGCCTTGGGGTCTGGGTAAGCAATCCAGACCCTCGATGCCACAGATGGGCCAAGGTGGCTAATTTTCTCTCTCCTGGAAGCTGGCCACTGCTGCCGTGGAAGAAGCTGACGGAAAAAGAGTCTTTTCTGCAGCTGAGTGACGGCGGCCACTTCGAAAACCTCGGTATCTATGAGCTGATCCGGCGTCGTCTGAAACTGATCGTTGTCTGCGATGCCGCCGCCGATCCCGATTTTCAGTTCGGCGATCTTGCAAACGTCATCGAAAAGATCCGCACCGACTTTGGCGTGCGTATTGAATTCGAAGATGGCCTGAGTCCATTGATTCCATTGGCGCACAAGGCGTGTAACGACAAAGACCCTAAACAGATCCCGCACGCCGACGCCGGTTATGTCCGTGCGGCAATCAAGTATCCGGGGGCAACAAGCAGCGATGCGCACGGCACCCTGATCCTGATCAAAACCACCTACGTCCATGATGTGCCAAAAGATCTTCTCGGATACAAAAAAGCCCATCCGGCCTTCCCCGATGAATCCACTGCCGATCAGTTCTTCGATGAGAAACAGTTCGAAGCCTATCGTGTGCTGGGGTTCCACCTGGGCAGGCAGATGGTGATCGACAACAGGGACCTGCTGGAGAAGCCTACTGCCTAGGCGGTTTTCGCTTTTCCTGATGAGAATGATTTATAATTGTTTTTATGATTGAGAAAGCATATGGATCCATGCCCCCAAAAACCATCTCCGCAGATATGGAGCAGCGACTGCGGGCGCATGGGATCAACCCTACGCAGCAGCGTCTGACGATTGCCGGAAATCTCTTTGCCAAACACCAGCATGTGACCGCCGACCAGATCCATGAAAGGGTGAAATCGGGACAGAGCTACGCCTCCAAGGCAACGGTCTACAATACACTGGGCCTGTTTGTAGAGAAGGGGCTGTTACGGGAGATCTTTGTCGATTCATCCCGCACCTTCTACGACTCCAATATCCAACCCCATCATCATTTCTACAATGTGGACACCGGTGATCTGATCGACGTCAAAGAGCGTCTGAATCCCTTCTTTGTGGAGAGCGATCTTCCTCAGGGCACCATCCTTGAAGATGTGGATATTGTCATTAGGGTGCGTGAAAAGTCCACCGCATCCTATTAATCAGTAGTGCGCTAACCAGCCACAATGGACTGGTTTCCTCTGACCCTCTTCTGCGCCTTCAGCCTCGCCGCCGCAGACACCCTGACCAAAGCAAAACTCTCCGACTATTCAGCACGGGAACTGGCCTTCGTACGCCTGACGCTGGCCGGACTACTGGTATCGCCGCTGCTGTTGAGCCAACCTTTTCCCGAACTGCCCTGGGTTTTCTGGGGCTGGGTAGCCGCCATCGTGCCGCTGGAGATCCTGGCGATGCTGCTCTATATCCGGGCGATCCGGGACTACCCTCTGTCACAAACCCTGCCATATCTGGCCTTCACCCCGGTATTTGTCACCTTCGTCGGCTATCTGCTGTTGGGGGAGTCGGTCAGCGGTGACGGCTTCATGGGCATCCTGCTGGTTGTAACAGGGGCTTGGCTGTTGAATTTCGATCAGGCTGAATTGCGGGAGTGGCGCACCTGGGTCAACCCGCTGACCCATATCTTCCGCAACCCCGGCCCCCTCACCATGCTGAGTGTTGCCTTTCTCTATAGCTTTACTGCGGTGGGAGGAAAAGGCGCCATGCAGTACATGGCGCCGGAACTGTTCGGCCCGCTCTATTTCGTCCTTGTGGGCGTCGCACTGCTGCCGCTGCTGATGAAACCGCTATCGATCCGGCGTATCTGGCGCAAACCGCTGCCCGTGTTTGGTGTCGCCGGATTGATGGGGATCATGCTGATCACCCACTTCATCGCCCTGGAGCAGGTGGAAGTGGCCTATATGATTGCGGTCAAACGCACCAGCCTGCTGTTCGGCATCCTCTTCGGTGCCTTCATTTTTCGTGAGACAGGTCTGCGCAGCCATCTGCTGGCAGGCGCGGTAATGCTCGGCGGGGTTTTTATGATTGCAGCCAGCTAGGCAACGATAGAACGTAGGGTGCGCCGTGCGCACCCTACCAGACAGGAAGTACATCGATTAACTCAGCTTCCGGACAAGCGGCGGTAGAAATCTCCCTGGAGGCGCTCAAGCAACTGTTTCGTTTCATCACCGGGGTTGGCCTGCGAAAATTCCAGACAGGTCTGATCAAACAATGTTCTGATCTGTTGCTCGGAGAAAGACCGCGGCCCTTTTGGTTTTGTTTCAACCTGTATATCAAGCGGCTCGACCTCCGCAGATTTCATCATCAGCCGGTTGTTGCCACTCCCCTCCTCGCTCGCGGTAAGTGGACCAACCTTGGTGTAGAGCTTGTCCTGGAAACGAAAACGCTGACCGATGGGAAGGTGGGGGAATTTCATGGCAGTATTGACTCAATCTCTAAGGCGGCTGTTCAGCGCCACATTTATACAACAGTTTCGCTGTAGGTCGGGTTACGATGCGCATAAAATGTTTGCCTAATTCCAGCTTATGCCACTGCGCATCTAACCCGACCTACGTCAAATTATGCTGAATGGTTACTCTCTCGTTTCAGCACATTCACCGCGCTGCAGATTCAACCTGACACTGATCTGTTCCAACAGCTCGGATGAGGGCGTTTCAGTAGTATCCCATTCAAGCAGAAAAGGGTGTTCGGCAACAGAGAACGCCTGATTTTTTTTCAATTGGCGATCAAGTACGGCAAGATCCGCATCTGAGGGATCATCCCCCCCCCGGTTCCGCTGCTGCACACGTTGACGCAAAAGTTCGACCGGCGCATGACAAGCCAGAATAAGGAATGGGCAGCCCAGGATTTGCGCCAGTTTTCTGAAACGGTCACGCACTCCCGCATCGAGAAAAGTGGCATCGATGATCGTGGTATATCCCGCCTGGATGGCCGTAGTCGCTATGGCATGCAGACGTGTGTAGGTCGCCTCCGTCACTTTGGGCGTATAGATTCCCTCGTCCGGCGCCGAGACCGCCGAATCGTCCTTGAGAAGTCCGCACAGCCGCTTGCGCTCGACATCCGATCGCACCTGGATGGCAGGCAGATGTTCCGTCAGCCAGCCTGCAACCCGACTCTTGCCGGACCCGGAGAACCCAAAAGTGATGATCAGGGCAGGTTGCGTGGCCTGACTCAGACGGCAAGCAAGATCGATGTAAGCAGCATACTCCGCTGCACTGGAACGTCTCTCATCCCTGCTCAGGCCGGATTGGGCCAGACGAATCGCTGTCACCTTTGCGCGCACCATGGCACGGTAGACAAGGTAGAACGGCAGCAGCGGCAACCCGTCGTAATCCCCGGAGGTCTCAAGATAGGCGTTGAGAAAGCATGCAGCCTCCCGCTGCAACCCTTTGTGTTGGAGATCCATCAGCAGGAAGGCCATATCGCTTAGGGTATCGATCCAATGCAGCAGCGGATTGAATTCGATCCCATCGAAGATGCAGATACGACCCTGAAACCGGGCAATATTGCCGAGATGCATGTCACCGTGGCACTCCCGGATATGTCCCTGCTCGTGCCGCTGCCGGATAACAGGCAGCAACCGCTCCATGCTCTTTCGGGCCCAGGTTTCCAGCGAAGCGAGTTTCCCGTTCCCCCCCCGCTCATCCAGCGCAGCCTTGATATGGGCGAAATTCTCCAGCATCGGTTGCAGCACCGACTGGGGCTCCCCATAAGACTCCCTCGGGTCGGCTACAGGAATCACGGCATGAAAACGGGCGACCCGGCGGGCCAGGCGAAGCACCTGATCCCTGTCCGGCAGGGTTCGGTCAAACAGTGATGACTGGGGAAACCGCCGCATCCTTACGGCATATTCGAGTATCTCGCCCTTACCATCGATCTCTGGCGTATCGTAATGTCCGGTAATCGTGACCAGATCCAGGTAGAGTTCCGGGGCAAGCCGCCGGTTGAGGCGCAAATCCTCCCCGCAAAAGTAACGCCGCCTTTCCAGGGTGGAAAAATCGAGGAACCCAAGATCAACCGGTTTTTTGATCTTGTAGACGAACTCTCCCGCCAGCAGAAGATGGGAGATATGGGTTTCGATATGTTCGATTTCATCCACCGCGTGGGGGTAGGCCTCTGCACGCTGAAGTGCAGAAATCAGGCTCTGCTGCTGCGCCATGAGATCACCCATTCAAAAAACTTGTCCTTGACTAAATATTAGATAATGCTAATATCTTACTTTATCCCGGCGAATGACGCCGTTAAATTTGGATTCCAGCGGGTTTTGAATCCGGCACCCTATATATAGTTTAGAGGCAAACCTATGAACATCGAACGCATCGTGCTGGCTTTTGCCGGTATTGCCATCCTGGCCAGCCTGGCACTTTCACACTATCACAACCCCTACTGGCTCTACTTCACCGCCTTTGTCGGCCTGAACCTGCTGCAGTCCGCTTTCACCGGTTTCTGCCCCCTGGCCACGATGCTGAAAAAACTTGGCAAAACGAGCGGTAACGCCTTCTGACCATTTAATAATTCAAGCAATTCTGGTGCGCACAGCACACCCTACGTTCGCCATATTCAGCCATCCTGAAAATATGTAGGGTGCGCCGCGCGCACCATGCTGACTATTCGTCGAAATCGACAGGTTCCGCTTTCAGGTCATGAGCAGTCGCCCCGGTCACCCGAACCTGAATAAAATCCCCCGACTCCAGCTCCCAGCTACCGGGAATCACCACCCGGCCATCGATCTCCGGTGCGTCAGCCGCACTGCGGGCAATAACCTGTTTCTCGTTCACCTCGTCCACCAGTACGATCATCTCCTGACCGACCCGCTGCAGTAGCCGCTCACGGCTGATCTCCTGCTGTACCTCCATGAAACGGACGCGACGCGCCTCTTTAACCGCTTCAGGCACCGGGCTCGGAAGCTGGTTGGCTGTTGCCCCATCCACCGGTGAGTAGGCAAAGCAGCCGACCCGGTCCAGTTGCGCCACACGCAGAAAATCGAGCAGCTCCTCAAATTCCGCCTCCGTCTCCCCGGGAAAACCGACGATAAAGGTGCTGCGAAGGGTAAGATCGGGGCACTCACTACGCCAACGGATTATCCGGTCCAGGACCTTCTCGGTAGCTGCGGGTCGTTTCATCAGCTGCAGCAATCGATGATTGGCGTGCTGCAGAGGCATATCCAGATAGGGAAGGATATGACCCTCCGCCATCAGGGGGATCAGATGGTCCACATGGGGGTAGGGATAGACATAGTGCAGCCGGACCCAGGCGGGCAATTCACCAAGCGCAGCAGCCAGCTCCCGGATGCGGGTCTGCAGTGGCCGCCCCTTCCAGAAATCGGGACGATACTTCAAGTCGACACCGTAGGCACTGGTATCCTGGGAGACCACCAGCAACTCGCGCACCCCCGACTCCACCAGCCGTTCCGCCTCCAACATAACCTCGCCGATGGGACGGCTCACCAAATCACCCCGAAGTTGCGGAATGATGCAGAAGGTACAGCGGTGGTTGCAGCCCTCCGAGATCTTCAGATAGGCATAGTGGCGCGGCGTGAGTTTCACCCCCTCCGGGGGCAGCAGGCTGGTGAAGGGATCATGAGGCGGCGGCAAGGCCTCATGCACCGCATCCATCACCGCCTCGTAGGCGTGGGCTCCGGTCACTGCCAGCACCCGGGGATGAGCATCGCGAATACGCTTCTCATCCCCGCCAAGGCAGCCGGTGACGATTACCCGGCCATTCTCCTTGAGCGCCTCACCGATGGCATCCAGTGACTCCTCCACCGCAGCATCGATAAAACCACAGGTGTTGACCACCACCAGTTCAGCACCGTCATAAGAGGGTGATATCTCATACCCCTCGGCCCGTAGCCGGCTTAAAATCCTTTCGGAATCCACCAGGTTTTTGGGACATCCAAGACTGACGAATCCAACTCGGGGGGCAGGTGATTCCATGATAGTTAGTAGTTGAGGCGGAAGAGCTCTTTTCGGTAGCGGGCCACCCGCTCATCCGCGGAATCGAGCATGTCCAGCAGGGCCTTCATGCCTTTGCGGGCGATGCCGTTACGATAGACCGGAACCTGTCGCGAAAGCAGCAGCAGATGCTCAAGCGCCTGCTCGATCTCATCCTCATGCAGACAGACCGCCGCTAACTGGTAACGCGCCTCGGCATCCTCGGGTGTCGCAGTGATGCGGGCCTCAAGATCGGCTTTTGCATCCGCCCCGGCAGCCGTCTGCAGAAAATCGAGGTGCGCCAGCAGGCCACTGATCTGCGACTCATTCTGAAACACCTCCGGCAAGGCGCATAGCAGTTGGTGTGCGTCATCGATACGATCCTGACGCATCAGGATCTTGGCCATCAACGCCGGATAGGAGAGATTATCCGGTTGGCTGACTGCCGCCTCGGCCAGCAACTGCAACGCCTTGTCAGGATCACCCGCCTGCCAGGCGGCAATCGCCCCGGCGCTGACCTGATCAACAAGTTTGGCGGCATATTCATCGATAATACGCGGATAATCCGCTTCCGGCTGCACGCCATGATACTCAGCAAGCATCTCACCGTTCTTAAACAATTTGAGCGACGGCAGGCTGCGCACGCCGAAACGCTCCGCCAACGGTTTCTGTTCATCGGTATTCACCGAGACCAGAAGAAAACGTCCTGCGTATTCCTGCGCCAGATTGCTGAGCATCTCCCTTTGTCGCATTGAGGGCCCTACCCAGGGTGCCCAGAAGTCGACCAGAACCAAACCTCTGCGCGAATTCTCCAGCACCAGGCGGTCGAAATTCCCGCTGGTGCCTTCAAAGATGAATGAGGCAGCTGCCATCAGCCAAGAAGATTCATCAAAGAGAGGCTGGATTCGTCGCGTCCCATCTCCACCACGATGGTCTCGTCAAGCTCCAGATCTCCCCCCTGCAGATGCGGCACCAGCTGTTCGGCAATCTGTTGCACGATCAACATGCCCGCCCGATTCTGATCATCGTCTTTAAGAGAGTGGATCTCCTGCTGCAGGGTCTGCAGATACGCCTGAAACTGTGCCACTTGCGCCTGTAGGTCCAGCGCCTGAAACTCCGGGGTAAAGGTGAAGTGCAGCTCACGTCCAGGCATCTCAGGTTGATCAAGTACACCGATTTTCAGGGGACCATCTATTAACATGATGCGGTTCCAGCAGATTTAGGGGAAGCACATGTTAATACGTTAGAACCTGACAAGAAAGTCTTTTCAAACCATGCACTTACAAATTTTCTGGTAATTGTGACAAAATCCCCTTGTTCAAACATTGGGGATTATGCGAATATGGCAATCTGTTTTCGTATGTAGGGTTAATACCTAGACGAAACGATCCCGTCCCAACTGGATTGGATGAGCTTCCAGGGAAGCTTTCCAAGCATAGCCACCGGGGTTCCGGAAGTATTGCCAGGTCACACACGATGAATGTGGCCGGCCTCCGCAGTTAGTGAGGTATGAAGTTGAAAAACTGCAAGCTCTGCCGTTATAGCAAGATCTGCAATGACCTGCCGGGAATCTGTATCGTTGCTCAGTATGCCGCCGTTGCCGTGCTTATCGGTGCTCTGGGCTTCCTTTTCGTTACCCAAGAGCTACTCAGCTGACATCCAAGTCTGATCTACTGTGCTTGATCAGGCCTACAGACCCAACGTGTTATCGGTTTTACAGCGTAATCGTCGTAGACACTCGTGAGACGCCCGTCAATCTCTCTGCCGCGCGCTGAATAAGCGTGGGACGGTCCACTTCCCTCTTCCCAGCCAGTATCAGCAATGCCTCTTTCATGGAAAGTTCGCGCACCTCATAGGTCGGCAGGAATGGTTTATCTATTTTATTTTTAAATTTCATAATGTTACACCATACATCTAACTTCATGGATTAGATGTATGATAGGCCATACGAAATTATATGCAAATCCGTTATGCTTTCCCGACTTGCAATGGGAAATACGAAATCATGTTACAACCCATTTTGCTTAATCAGTATGAAGAGATAGACAGCTGAATGAATGAGAAGAGACCGGAAATCATCCCCGGCAGCGGTGTCACGATGCACTTTTCGTTGACCCTGCCAGACGGTACCGAGGCGATCTCCACCTATGATGATGAGCCACTCACCTTTAAGATGGGAGACGGCAGCATCATCGCAGGGTTGGAGCTTGCGCTCTATGGCCTGCGTCCCGGTATGGAGCAGACCCTGATGCTGACGGCTGATCAGGCATTCGGCACAAGAAACGAGGAGAAGGTTCACCCCGTGCCACGGGAGGACTTTCCACAGGAGATGGTGCTGGAACCCGGCCAGGTGGTCGCCTTCAACACCCCGGCTGGAGACGAGCTGGCCGGTATTATCCTGACGCTTGAAGAGACGCGGGTCGTGGTGGATTTCAACCATCCACTGGCGGGACGGGAGGTCTCCTTCCGTGTCTCTATCCTCGATGTGCAACCGCCTGTCACCACCCAGACAACAGACGGACCATGACAGACATTCTGCTAGCCAACCCCCGGGGTTTCTGTGCCGGCGTCGACCGGGCGATTGAAATCGTGGAGCGCGCCCTCGACCTGCTTGGCGCCCCTATCTACGTCCGGCATGAGGTGGTGCACAATCGCTTCGTGGTGGAGAGTCTGCGTAAACGCGGGGCGATATTTGTCGACGAACTCTCAGACATCCCGGACAACAACACGGTTATCTTCAGCGCCCACGGCGTTTCTCAGGCAGTACGCCAGGAGGCCGAAGCGCGGGATCTGCGTATCTTCGACGCCACCTGCCCGCTGGTAACCAAGGTTCATCTGGAGGTTGCCCGCTATTGCAAAGAGGGTTACGAGGTCATCCTGATCGGTCACCGGGGGCACCCCGAAGTCGAAGGCACGATGGGGCAGTGCCTGCAGCAGGAGAAAAACGCCCACATCCACCTCGTGGTCACGCCGGAGGACGTCGCTGCTCTGCAGATCAACCGGCCGGACAAGATCGCCTTTGTCACCCAGACCACCCTCTCCATGGACGATACCGCACGTATCATCGAGGCTCTGCAAGCGCGCTTTTCAAACATTATCGGTCCGAAGAAAAACGATATCTGCTATGCGACACAGAATCGCCAGGATGCGGTCAAGGATCTGGCCGAACAGTGCGACATGGTCCTCGTTGTAGGCTCGCCCAACAGTTCGAACTCAAACCGTCTGCGGGAGATTGCCGATAAATATGGTACTCCTGCCTATCTGATCGATGGCCCCGAGGATATCGACAAAAGCTGGTTGGAGGGCAAGGTGCATATCGGCGTAACCGCTGGAGCCTCGGCACCGGAGGTGCTGGTCAAGACCGTCACCGATCAACTCATGCAGTGGGGCGCGGCAAAAGTGGATGAAGGCAGTGGAAAGCGGGAAGAGGTGGTCTTTTCATTGCCGAAGGCGCTGCAGAAATAATCTTCCTTTGGAAGCGCCGGATCCGGCACAGAACTACCAGCAGTTGTCAGTGTCCGCTCCAGTGGCAGCTCTGGCACCAGCCTGGTCGATGGTAAAAGTGGCGCAATCGGCATCACCTGTCTGCGCACCGGCGGTGGTGGCCGTGATAATAAAATCATCCGTCAAGGCATTGTTGTCCGGATCTTCGTCCACTCCAAAAGTGTAGTAGTCGCCATTGCCATCGCCATCACGGTCCACACCATTGACCACATTCGTATACTCCGCCCCCAACTCCACTGCGGTACCATAATCGCCATTGACGACATAGTAACGCTCCTGAAGCAGGGCGACTTGCATCAGCACACTCTTGGCATCGACCCGATGCGACTTCAGCACCTGAGTGGTGTACATCGGATAACCCACCGCCAGGATGATTGCCATAACGGCCAGCGTGATCATCAATTCTATCAGGGTAAAACCCTTGGCCAGTCGCACTGGAATCATCTGTTTATCCTCGGGTTTGGAGTCCGTAAAGAGACGCCACTAAACAATGTTTTTTCTGTAGGTTAGGTTAGATGCGCACTGTGCCAAGCTTAAATTTCGCGGCCTGGCTTGCCGCGCATCGTAACCCGACGCTGCTTTGTCGGGTTACGATGCGCGTAAAATGTTTGCCTGATTTCTGCTATGAGCCATTGCGCATCTAACCCGACCTACCTCTCTTTCAGTATCCATCCCAACTCACTGAAGGCGGCGAATCTCGGTGACCACCGGCAGTGTCGCCCCCGTCTCATCAAACTGAACGGAGATCTCCACAATCTCCCCGCGCTGGATGGCAGAGAGCAGCCCGAGCTTTGCCGGACCGCCGATCACCTTCATCGTGGGGTGCATCAGATACAACGTGTCATCGATCCAGAGTTTGTGGGTTTTCGGGTCGGCGCCGTCAAATGGCCCGATCATGGCATTATTTTCCACCTGGTATCCGACATCCTCGCCTTCTGTATTGGCTCCCCCGCCGCTACCCGACCCCAAAAATCCGCTGAAGCGACCTTCCGACATCGCCATGGAGCTGAGCAGCGTTGTGGCGAGCAAGCCGATGCGGATACCTTGCTTTACTCTCTCTAATCCACTTCGATTCATCTTAAACTCCTGCCGCAGAGGCAACTATCAGAAACGGAACCTGGCCCAGGAAGACCGCTTACCTATATTCGCAGGGGGAGGCATGCTGTTACAATCAGCGTCCACACCCTGGCAGGGATCGGGGTCATCACCACCGCCACCACCGCCACCTCCACCATCGGTAGGCAGAATCATTGTGGGCTTGCCGTTCATTCTGACCAGCGACGGCTGCCAATAGATCGAACCCGACTTCACACCGCCGACATTTTCACCACCCACTTTGTCCTGAGCATCGAAATTACCATCGTTATTGATGTCAAGGGCAACCGAATTGGGCTCACCACCATTGGTGATATTGTGTACCATCAACCAACTCTGACCGGAGACGGCGCCACATGTGCTGCCGGAAGGAATGAGCGTGGCATAGAAGATATAGTCACCGAAAACAATGGGGCTGACGACCATCCGCTCTTTAGCCGTTGGAAAGTCAATAAACCAGCCTTTCTTGAAGTCGTAGTTCACCAGATGGTCACTCAGCAGGCGAACTTCTACATCCTCACCATCAACACTCACAGTCTGTTCCGTGACCGTTTGCTCTACCAATACGGTGTCACGGGCCACTGCAATCTGTGCGCCGCTATCCCACAGACCATAAAAACTCTGGGTCCCTGCAGAGGTAAGATCACCCTCGGTAATATATTGACCGGTACCAAAATAGACCATCAGGTTCGGTTCAGTCGCAAGATCCCTTTTGCTGGGATGGAATATTGCCGTGGGCTTGCCGGTGATAGGCTGGGCATTGTCAGCGTCATCCTTTGCGCTAAAAAAAGGTAATGGGTTGGCGATCGTGCCAAAAGCAGGCCCCCACTGATTGGAGTCTGCACTGGTAAGATCAAACGCCCAGAGATTACCCAAAACATCACCCGCATAGACCCGATCCGCGATACCATCACCACTAAGGTCGAGTACTGCGGGGGTCGACATGCCGTTACAGTTACTGGTGGCATCCAGACAATCGCCATTGGCGATGCTGCCGATGCCGGTATCGATAACCTTAAACCGGGGCGCCTGGTTATCCAGATAGACGATAAAGAGTTTGGCCTTGCCGTCTGAAGCAGGACCGGGGTTATAGCCGTTACCGAAGATAGCAGCCCAGCGCCCGGTATTGGCGCCATTCACAACGGGACCATTCAACCGGGCAATGGTCGGCTGGCTGTAAGTATAACCCAGGTCGTCATGGGTGAACTCCCACAACACCTTGCCCGCTGCAGTGACCTCACTATCGAAGGCGGTGGGATCAGAGACATCCAGGGCAAACAGCGCCCGGCCGCCGCCCCGCAGACCACCCACGAGAACCGTTCGCCAGCGGCGTCCCAAATTATCGTTAGGTGAATCGACAAAAACCTCTGCCGCCACCGGTGTCTGGTCCACATAGTAGCTGTGATCATAATTCTGATCCGCCAGCCAGTGCAGGCCTCCGCGGTTTTCACTGGAGTAGACGGCCTGTGGAAAATAGGCAAATATCTCTACACCTGTCTCTGCGTTGAAACCATGCAATGCGCCATCGTTGGCGCCGACGTAGAGCATCTTGCGCCGACCGAGGGCATCGACATTGGCCCACTGCTGATAGGAGTTGTTACCACCACCCTCGATATTGTCAGGATAGAGCGCTGCATAGGGGTCGCCTACATAGAACGGCGCGGAGTGGATGATATCCCCCAGCCTGTGACCGCCACGGGAGCGGAAATCGGTGGGATCAAACCCTTCGTTGCTGTGATCACCCCGCAGAAAGTCCACCAGACTTTCGCCATAGGCCTGATTGGCTGCCTTCTCGACTGCATCGACAGTATCCGCAGCAAATGGTGCGTTGGTCATCAGATCCGCCACCTGGGCCGCTGTCATCTCATTACCACCGGGGGACTGATAGTCGGCCGGCAGATGGAAGCCTATGCCCTGAGTGCCGTTGTAGGTAACCATCACCCTGGGGTCTGCACGTAGATCCAGGGTCGTGGCCGTGGTCCAGGCCAGTTGACCGTTACCGTCTTGACCAATCTGAATCGCCCTGAGTTCGCCGCTCCAGTTGGTGGAGTCGAAGCGTCCCTGGAAGATGAAATCCCCATTTATCAGATTGATGGAGTTTACCGCCACCGCTGCCGCTGCGGTTGTCTCGCGGGATGAGATGTTGCTGATCGCATCCTGGAACCGCCGGATCAGATCATCAGGATCCTTTGCATTCAGGTAGAGACCCCGGCCGTTCCAGGCAGCGTGCAACATATCGTCTACCGTGGTCGAGGTATTTTCCACCGGGGTCGGCCAACCGGTGGGCAGGGTCGCATCACAACGGGTCGGCCAGTTCTGAGCGGCAACAGAGTCTGTGCGGTTGGGAGGCAGGCAGGGACCGCCCGCTGGATCCTCATCGGGAATGGTGCCTGTTATACCAAATGCAACGGTAAAGGTGACCAGATGCTGCTGCGGGTTGTCATCCTGACCACGAGTAATCGAAACGGTACCCACGTCATTCGCCAGGCTGTCCAGCAGATCGTTTTCATAATACTCCATCGCCACGTCAGCGAGGGTATTGGGTTCGTCATCTGCGTAGGACTGCCCATCGTAGAGGGTATCCCCATCACCATCAGCATCGTCCACCGAGGGATCATTGCCGTTCCAGTAACCATCTGAAAGCACGATGGCAAAGTTCTGTTGACAGATGCCGCCATTCTCAGCCGACAGTATGGGCGAATGGCCCGCAGCACTATCCGGATCGTCCGGCGGCGTAAAATCAAACAGCGCACTGCTGTTCATCTCATTCCTGAAGTATTTACCCACATTCTCCAAGCCCTGGCGTAACGGCGTGCCACTACCGGAGTTAACCCTTAACAGATTGTGCAGCAGGGTACTCTTTGCCGTCACCGCATCCTGATTGATAGGCAGGGTCTGGTCGTCCACATCCTTGACCACGGTACCCACCTCGTACGGATCGCCAGAATTTCGTATCACAGCATTATTCTGGTTGATGGTGCCCAGGCCCAGGCGTTCCGTAGACTCTTGTATCACCTCGCTCATGGCGCGTTTCATGACATATTCGCGCTTACGGTAGTAACTGAACCAGTTGGCGTAGTTGGTCTGGGAGTTGGGATTCTCCTCGGTGCCAAACAGACCCAGCTGTGCGACGTATACTCGATCGCTATCAGTGGTAGGACACTCGCCGACCTGATATTCACCGTCACCGTTGGCATCGTTCCAGACGAAGTAGAAGGCGCCGCCGGTATTGAATTGGGTCGTCAGATCGCAGGTACGGCCGTTATAGTTGTAGACGTAACCCGACGACGAGTGGCAGGAACTGGTGCTGGTGGCCCCTGTGTAAGGGTTGACCATCGCATTTCCGGGATCCTGGTCTGCAAAGGGGACACCCTGAAAGCTCTCCCCTTTCCAGGGCGTATAGGTCTGGGTCGGATCGTATGCCAGTGCGTTGTAACCGGCACAGTGTTTCCGCCTCGTGAACTGGCGGGGGGGATCGTCTCTAGGGCTGAAGTCCACGTTGCCCCTATTTTGCGCGGTTTGTTCGCTGCTCGACATGGTAGCCAGTGCACCCTTAGTCAACAGTACCTCCCAATCCATACTGCCGGAATCATCGAGCATGAAAAAGATATTGGGCGGCACCGGCTGCTGCAGAAACAAAGGGACCAGTGACAGGGGGCCAGGGGAGGCATTACTGCTGGATGAGACCATCACCAGCATGGCTGCCCCCAGGTAGTTGATACCACGCCGAAACTGCCGGTTTGCGGTAATCTGCTTCATCATTCTGTTCAGTTTGTTCATGACAACCTCATCCATCCCAAATTATTGGGATATCAGATAGTGGCTCTGCAGGACTTCACGAATCGTGAGTTCCTGACCCCAGCCGATAGCGGTGATACGGAAAGCGAGTTTCGAGGGTGCAACCACCTGCCCGACTTCCAGTGGTTTCTGTACATCCGCCTCGCCGATGTACTCGATAATGAAACGGGGCTGCTGCGCCACCACCCGATTCGTTGCATCGTTGGGATCCCCCACGGGGGCCAGTACCCCGGTACCCAGATCGTTGCTGCCCAGTGTGACGAAACCGTCTGCCAAAGGACATGCAGGCGGGGCGGCGTCACACCAGTCGGTTTCATCGGTTGGGTCGAAACCGCAACCTGCCTGACCCTGGCATATTTTGTCGTTATTTATTGCCCCTGGAGAAGAATCATAAAGTCCCTGCAGTCCGGTGCCACCTAACTTAAACATGTCCTTCGCACCACCTTCCCAACCGCTCGCATGACCATAAACTTCAGCATCCAGCCACTCTTCAGCGACCCGCAATGCCGTCTCGGCAGCCTGGAAAGCAGTGTTGGCGTGGTAGAAATTTCCCGACATGCGCTCTTCCAGCACCGAGTTGCTGATACCCGAGATACCGAGCACCGTCAGTACCATCAACAGCATGAGCGCAAAGATCAACGTCGCGCCCCGCTCTGGCTTGGACTGCAGAACCCGGCAGCGGTTGTTAGACTGCTTTACCATCAAATGTCTCCATCCCGGTTTCTCAGTTTCACCGTGAACGCAAGATCCCTCGTATAATTTGCATCCCTACCCTGGGCCTGGGCCACCGGGTCGCCCGGATTGATCGTTAGCGTGACATGTAGACTGGTGACATCGTTGATCGCTACTCCCACGGCATCCCAGTCGACAAAGCGGTCAGCTGTGCCATCCGCATTGAGATCTATGCCGTATGTGACCTGAAAATTCTCCACCCCTGCAATCAGCAGTTGCGGGTTGGCATCGCCAAGCCGGGTCGCATAGAGCCCACTGGTTGTCAGGCCGTCAGCCGTTTGAGTTCGCAGTTCATAGTTCACCGCATCCATTTTGTATACGGTCGCAGATGAGTAGTCGATGTGGCCGAAGACATGCTCTATGCCAGTGGCAAAGTTACTGACACCGTCAATGGTAGTGCTCGCATCGTGGTTGAGGCTTCCCGCAGGAACCGCAGTGACCAGAAAGACTGCCACTGCATTGCAGTCACTCACTGAAACGATATCTCCCCTGGACAGGTCGGCATAGTTTGGCGCGTTGGCATCCACCGGCACATCACCAACCTGGGTACCCATTGTGCCGTTCACAGGCACCTCTGTACCGGCCAGGGCGAAATGAACAGCCACCTGATCCGGCAGTTCCACACCGCCTACAGTCCCTCCATCCAACCCACTGATCACCTGGGAGAAATCGTAGAGCTGCGTGGGACTGGCGGTACCGTTGTCCGTTACTGTGTTGGTCACGGTAGTGTTACTGCTGCGATTGGAGGGAAAACAACCGTAGAAACCGCTGCCGGCCAGATCGTTACTGAAACGGTTGGCTACATAACGCATGTTCTCCTGCACCCTGGAGACATCCTCCTCCAGATTGAAGGTCTGCTTGCTGGCCATGAAGATCGAGGTCGCACCCGCCATCAGGATCAGACTGAGGACGATGGCGATCATCAGTTCCACCAGGGTCAGGCCCTGACTGTAGCGGCGGTTGATCATAATATCGCTCATGGAATCACACTCATCACAAAACGCCGAAGCGGGGTGTTGACGGCAGACACACCATCACGATCATGATCCCACCAGACCTTGACCACATACTGATTCAGACCATTGGTCGCAACCCCATCGCATCCTGCATCGCCCTGATTGAGAATCCCGGTACCGTTCAGGGTGCCGGCGCCATCGTCCGGGGTGCTGTCGAGACAGATCACCCCCTGGCCTCCAGGCAACAGTGCCGCAACATTGCCAAACCAGACAGATGCATCGTAATCGGCCAGTTGTGCCGGCGTACAGCCCGCCGCCGCAGCGATGCACCCCGGATCTGCAACGGCTGCAAATATCAGGTTATATTCGGCATTGGTCACCCCGGCTGTATTGGAGCGCAACCGGTCAGCACCATCCAACACCAGCATGGTCGCCAATGAGGACTGCAGTGCACCCTGGTTGCTCTTCAGGGAGTTGAACTGCATGCCCGCAACCCCCAGCAATCCAATGGAGAGGATGATGACGGTGACCAGCACCTCCATCAGGGTGAAACCTGCATTGCGGTTTGTTGATGTCTCTCTCTGCCTGGATCTCATTTCGATTCCCGTCATCAACTTCAGTTACAGGCCGCCCTGGCCACCGAAACGTACCCGGTCACCGTAACCGTGAACGCCCTGCCCTGCTGTCCCGTGCAGTGTGCCAGTTCCGTGGTGATCGATAGTGGGTTAGCGTTATCCAGCTCCCCATTGACAGTGAAGCGAACGAAATCCGGTGCCGCCAGGACAGTCAGCACTCCCCCCGGAGCACCCCAGACTCGCAGCAGCGGACCATCATCGGCCAGAGCATAACCCCCATTGGTATTCACATCGGTAAACAACAGCCAGCCGTTCTCCCAGTTGTCCTGGTCGCAAGCAGTATTGGCTGCATTACTGGCGCAGACCGCAACAGGCATCTTGCGCTTCACCGCCTCACTGCGGGCCAGATTCAACGCCATCACCAGATCGTTGGCATAGGCGGCCGACTGGTTGTTGGCCATCATAGTGGTGAATGCAGGTATCCCCACAGCCAGCAGGATGATGCCCGCCGCCAGGGTGACCATCAATTCAATCAGCGTAAATCCACGTAATCTGTTCATCTCGATACTCTCTATAGCAAAAACCTGGAGCCTGTTTATCCCTAACAGGATAAACTGCACCGATTTCCCGATAAACGGCGTCTCTAAATCCAGAAATGTGAAGCGGTCGACACTGGGGCGCGGGGGAGGAGTCGAAGAATAGCACCTGAAATCATAAGGCAGTAATCCATGAGTGATTGTCTCATCATCGGCGGTGGCATCATCGGTATGCTGACCGCATGGGAACTTCAATCCGCCGGCATGCGGGTAACTCTGATCGAACGCAGGGAAACCGGCCGTGAATCCTCATGGGCAGGTGGCGGCATCGTCTCCCCGCTCTACCCCTGGCGCTATGCGAATTCGGTCACTGCACTGGCCGGCTGGAGCCAATCCCATTATGCAGATCTGGCCCGTTCGCTCACCCAGGATAGCGGCATCGACCCGGAATATACCCAAAATGGCCTGCTTATTCTGGAGCCGGGTGACGAGAAGCGAGCGACTGCCTGGGCAAATGAGACCGGACAGACGCTGCAGTTACTGAACGGGCATGAAACAAGGAAGTGCGAACCCTCCCTTTCAGCCGTAGCGGAAACCACGGTCTGGATGCCGCAGGTTGCCCAGATACGCAACCCGCGCCTGGCGAAAGCAACCAGGCTCGCCATCGCCCCCCTGGTCAAAATCATCGAAGATGCAGAGGTCACCGAACTGCTTATCCGGGATGGACGTATCACCGGCATCAAAACCGCCGGCGACCATTTCGAGGCAGACCGGGTTGTGGTCTGTGCCGGCGCTTGGAGTGGCCGCCTGTTGCAGGCAATGCCAGTGGCCCCGGATATCTCACCGGTACGGGGACAGATGATACTTTTCAAAGGCCAGCCGGGGGATGTTTCGCGAATCGTGTTACACGAAAACCGCTATGTCATTCCCCGCCGGGATGGCAGGGTTCTGGTAGGCAGTACTCTGGAACATGGTGATTTCAAAAAAACAACCTCCAACGCGACCAGAGAGGAACTGAAAAAGTACGCAATTCAGCACTTCCCCGTGCTTGAAGGTGCCGAGATCGAGCACCATTGGGCGGGGCTGCGTCCAGGTTCACCGTACGGTATCCCCTACATCGGGCTGGTACCCGAAATCAAGGGCCTCTACGTCAATTCCGGCCACTACCGGAACGGCGTGGTATTGGCCCCCGCCTCTGCCCGCCTGATGGCCGATATGATCCTGGAGAGAGAACCGACTCTCGACCCGAGACCCTATGCCCTGGATGCACCCCGCGAGGATTGAATTGGATCCGGCCGGATTCTGAGACTATAATCGCCCGTCGTTAAGCTGGTGTCTGACCGGAAATCTATATCTAGGGAACCTCTGATTAATTGTCATTTCGAGCATAGCGAGAAATCTCAACCCTCGTCACCCATTGATAGCTCCGTAGTTTGAGATCTCTCCCTGCGGTCGAGATGACAGGGACCGAATCAATCAGAGGCTCCCTAACCAGGAAGCACACGAAGTAAACGCGACTGCATGGATGCAGGAGGTAGAGCAACGCAGGGAGCAGTTGCCGAAAGTAAATTTATTGTTAATCAATCTTTTACCTTCGTGTACTTCGTGGTAAAAAATGCTGCTTCCAGATAGACACTATCTGGAAAGATTTTATGCCGATGTAGCTCAGTTGGTAGAGCAACGCATTCGTAATGCGTAGGTCAGCGGTTCGAATCCGCTCATCGGCTCCATTTTCAGGTTCTTACAGGACCCGCCATAGCGACGGTAAAAATGCGCATCTTCAAAATCACCTTCCTCAATCAAGGCAAGGTTTATGAAGTCTTTGCCCGGAAGGTGCAGCAGGGCGAGCTTTACGGGTTCGTGGAACTCGAAGACCTCATCTTCGAACAAAGCAATTCCCTGGTCATTGATCCTTCCTCGGAAAAGCTGCAGGAGGAGTTTGCTGGCGTCAACCGCACACTGATACCCATCCACGCAGTCATCCGCATCGACGAAGTCGAGAAAGAGGGACCCGGCAAGATCACTGAATTGGACGAAACATCCAATATCACCCCCTTCCCTACCACCTTCTTCAAACCGGATCGCAAGCCGGACAAATAGCTATTGCGGATCATCATTGCCGCCACCCAACACAGGGATGGATACTGCCGCACTCTCATGTTGCAGGATTCCCCATGTATCGTTCACTGCTCTTGTTCGCCTCGCTGACGCTTTTTCTTACCGCCTGTTCGCAACAGGAGCCAAACTTCGAGCCGGATAACCCGCCCTTGATCACTGCTGCTGAGAAGGGGGATATGAGCGAACTGGACAGGCTGCTGACCCAAAACAGTACTATCGATGTGGTCGATGCCTGCCACTGGACCCCCCTGATGAAGGCAGCGCTCAACGGTCATGCGGAAGCGGTGGAACGTTTGCTGGAGGCTGGCGCCGACGTCAATCTCACAGATAAAGGCGGCTACTCAGCGATCATGCTGGCAGCATCGAACAACCATGCCCGCGTGGTCAGGTTGCTGCTGAAACGGGGGGCCAACATCGACCAGGTAGAGAGCACCGGCGGCTGGACTGCCCTCATCTGGGCCGCCAAACTGGGGCACGGGGAGACGGTTGAAACACTGCTGACTCATCAGGCCAACCCCGGCCTGCGTGATCTAAAAGGGCGCAGCGCTCTGGACTGGGCTCGGACCCAAGGGCATCAGGCCATCATCGAACGCCTTTCCGAAAGAGGATAAACCCAACTGACTACTTCACTCGATCCCTTGGCCCTCGGCCCTAAATTAATGGTTGAATCGTTGATCTGAATCATGCGACCACTACTGATTCCGGGCCTATTATTTAAAGGACGGCAATCTCATTCCGGGAGGGGTTCACCATGGCAATCAGCAACGACCAGGAGTTACGCAAGGTATTGGATGAACTGCCTGCAACCGATCAGCGCGATTTGGGCTGTCGTTTCGTCGTGAGTGTGCGCCACCTCAGTGAGGATCCGCGAATTGGTCAGGCGCTTGAAGTTATTGCTGAAAGGAGTGGGCAGCCGGATGAGATGTTGTCCGCCTACAAAGGGGTCAAGGCGCTCTCGAACCAAACCTACACCGCCTGCGGCCGGGATGCAGACTGGGCGATTCAGGCAGAACACTTTGTCGCCGCAGCCGCTGCTGCCTGCCTGCTGCCCGAGGGGCAGATCAGCAACAACATCAACCTCGCCTGGAAAGCCGCTGTTCAGGCGCGCATGGCCAAGAACTGCGAAATGATTCTCAACGATGCGGGAGAAGTGGATAACGAGGCGCAGAAGCAGTACGTCATCACCGAAGCATTTATCTCGGAAAACGGGTAATTAAATTGTAAGAAGCTAGCCTTTCCCGTCGATCAACGAGACGCCATCCAATCCGTTGACCAGACCTCCATTGCCCCTGTTCATGCCAAGTTTGATCATAAGGCGCACATCATTGGCCGAGTCCGCATGGGCCAACGCATCCTCATAGCTGATCTCACCCTGTTCATAAAGTCGGTAGAGAGATTGGTCGAAGGTGATCATGCCATGCTCCGTGGAACGCTTCATCAACTCCTTCAGCTTTGGAATATCCCCTTTACGAATCAGATCCGCCGCCAGTGGAGTATTCAGCAGAATCTCGAAACAGGCCCGTCGACCATTGCCATCCGACCGCCGCAACAGCTGTTGGGCCACAATCGCCCGTAGATTGAGGGAAAGATCCATGAAAATCTGATCCCGGTGATCTTCCGGAAAAAAGTGAATAATTCGATCCAATGCCTGATTGGCATTGTTGGCATGCAGGGTGGAGAGACAGAGATGCCCCGTTTCGGCAAAGGTCAGCGCATGCTCCATTGTCTCACGGGTACGAATCTCGCCAATCAGAATCACATCCGGTGCCTGGCGCAAGGTATTCTTCAGCGCAACCTCGTAGGATTCCGTATCCAGCCCCACCTCACGTTGGGTAATGATACAGCCATCATGATTGTGGATGTATTCGATCGGATCTTCGATACTGATGATATGGCCACTGCTCTTGTTATTGCGATGACCAATCATCGAGGCCAGGGAGGTCGACTTACCGGTACCCGTCGCCCCCACGAAAATCACCAGTCCACGTTTGCTCATCGCCAGATCCTGCAGCACCGGCGGCAGACGCAGTTCCCCCATGGTGGGGATAGTGCTCTCGATACGACGCAGCACCATGCCCACCGAGTCCCGCTGCACAAAGGCACTGACCCGAAAACGCCCAATGCCCTTCGCATTTATGGCGAAGTTGCACTCACTGGTTTCATCGAATTCACGCTGCTGCTGATCGGTCATGATATTGAGGGTGTAGTCCTTCGCCTGTTTGGCGCTAACTGCGACCCTGCTGACCGGGACGATACGCCCATCCACCTTGATGGAGGGTGCCCTGCCCGCTGTAATAAACAGATCGGAGGCTTTTTTCTGGACCATCATGGCCAGCAGCACATTAAATTCCATGTTCATTCCTCGGTGAAATACCCCATCCATCCCAGGCTAGGGGTCGGTTTCCTTTGGTCACGCCGGGGCCGGAGTTGAATTGATAGTTTCCAAGATATTTAAAACCTCGTTGATCGATCAATTTTGACTCCGGCCCCTCTTGATTTTAAGTTAGAAAGAATCTTTGTTCTGCGCCTTGGCCTTGGCATCCAGACGACTGATCACACCCTTGTCCACCAACTCTTTCAGACTCTGGTCCATCGTCTGCATACCCGACGCCTGACCCGTCTGAATAGCCGAATACATCTGCGCCACTTTGTCTTCACGAATCAGATTACGGATCGCCGGAGTGCCGATCATGATCTCCCAGGCTGCGGTGCGCCCACCACCGATCTTCTTCAGCAGCGTCTGGGCAATAACCGCCCGCAGCGATTCCGACAGCATGGAGCGCACCATCGATTTCTCCCCGGCGGGAAACACGTCAATGATTCGGTCGATGGTCTTGGCAGCAGAGCTGGTATGCAGGGTGCCGAAAACCAGATGGCCGGTCTCGGCCGCTGTCATCGCCAGACGGATGGTCTCCAGGTCGCGCAGCTCGCCCACCAGAATGATGTCCGGGTCTTCACGCAGGGCGGATCGTAGCGCCTCACTGAAGCCCAATGTGTCCCGATGTACCTCGCGCTGATTCAACAGGCACTTTTTACTGGTGTGAACAAACTCAATGGGGTCTTCGATGGTGAGGATGTGAGCGTAGTCGTTGTCGTTTTTGTAGTCCATCATCGCCGCCAGGGTGGTGGACTTACCCGAGCCGGTGGGCCCGGTCACCAGAACCAGCCCACGGGGCACGTCTACAATCTCCTTGAAAGAGTTGGGACAGCCCAGATCCTCCAGCGTCAGTACCTTGGAGGGGATGGTACGAAAAACCGCAGATGCGCCCCGTGCCTGATTGAATGCGTTGACACGAAAGCGGGCCAGTCCGGGAATCTCGAAGGAGAAATCGGTCTCGAGAAACTCCTCGAAATCCTTCCGTTGCTTGTCGTTCATGATGTCGTAGACAAGCCCGTGGACCACTTTATGCTCCAGCGCCGGCACATTGATGCGCCGGATATCACCATCCACGCGGATCATCGGCGGCAGTCCGGAGGACAGATGCAGGTCTGACGCATTGTGTTTGACACTGAATGCCAGAAGTTCGGCGATATCCATTCATTTCCCTCAGATAGAAAAACCGGCGCGACGACCCTGTTCAGAGCGCCGCTTATCTATTATCGTCGATAATAACGGCACTTGCGTCGGTTTCTACAAATTGTTTGTCGCCACTCCGTGCCGGCAGGCATTTGATTTATGCCGACACAGCCCATACTCTCAAACAGACCCCTTTCATTTACACCCTGCTGTGATCATAAAATCCCAGGCAGAATGTAATTTTTTGTAAACTATCGACCATGAGCAGCATCGAACAGAGACTCGCCCGTGTACGGCAACGCATCGAACAGGCAGAGCGCCAGGCGGAACGAGCGCCCGCCAGCACCATTTTGCTGGCAGTCAGCAAGACCCGTACGACTGACGAAATCCGCGCCGCGTTTGCCGCCGGGCAGACCGCCTTCGGCGAAAACTATCTGCAGGATGCCCTGGAAAAAATCGATGCGCTTGCAGACCTGAAACTCGAATGGCACTTCATCGGTAGAATACAGAGTAATAAAACAAAACCCATCGCAGAAAATTTTGACTGGGTTCACAGTATCGCAAGTTTGAAGCACGCGCGAAGACTGGGTGAACAGCGTCCCCCGGAGCGCCCGCCTCTGAAAATCTGCATTCAGGTCAACACCAGCGGGGAGGCCAGCAAGGGCGGCCACGAACCGGAACAACTGCCGGAACTGCTCAAGGCGTACCAAGCTCTGCCAGGCATCGAGGTGATGGGACTGATGACCATCCCGGCACCGACGGACGATGCAGCCGCCCAGCGCCGCCCCTTCCGGTTACTGCGGAATCTGCGCGACACTCTGCGAAGCGATGCACTGCCGCTGGAGACCCTTTCGATGGGCATGTCGGGCGATCTGGAGGCGGCAATTTTTGAGGGCGCTACAATTGTCCGCATCGGCACGGCCATTTTTGGCCCCCGGCAGTATAATAGTATTGCGTAGTGTCTATTCTGAAACTAATGATTCACCACGAAGCGCACAAAGGACACGAAGAAAATATTTTATTAATCAATTCATTACATTTATTCACCTGGTGATGAAAATCATTTTTTTCACGGGCAACCACTCACCAACCATTGACCCCGACTACCATTAAAAAGCATCCATGAAACTAAACAGCATTACCTTTCTCGGCGGCGGCAATATGGCTGCATCTCTTATCAGCGGATTGGTCGCGGATGGCTATGACCCCACGCATATCACCGCCAGTGATCCGAATAAAGAGAGACTGGCTCAACTCGCCGCCAACTACGCCATTCGCACTGAAACCGATAATGATGCCGCCGTTCAAAACGCCGACATCGTCGTCCTGGCGGTCAAACCCCAGGTTCTGGAATCGGTGGTCCGCGACGTGGCCGGTGCCATCTGGCGTCATCAGCCGCTAGTCATCTCCATCGCCGCAGGAGTGAGGGAGGCGGCATTGCGGGAGTGGCTGGGAGAAGATATCGCCCTGGTTCGCACTATGCCCAACACACCGGCAATGATTCAGTCCGGCGCCAGCGGTTTACATGCCAGCGAAAATGTCAGCGACATTCAGAAAGATCAGGCAGAGAGCATCCTGCGCGCAGTGGGACTCACCTGCTGGGTGACCGACGAGAGCCAAATGGACGCGGTAACTGCACTCTCCGGTAGCGGACCGGCCTACTTTTTTCTCGTCATGGAGGCGATGGAAGCTGCCGCCATCAAGATGGGACTTGAAGCAGAGAACGCCCGCCTGCTAACCTTGCAGACAGCACTGGGGGCAGCCCGCATGGCGATGGAAAGCAAGGACTCCCCGGCCACGTTGCGGGAAAAGGTCACCTCTCCAGGTGGCACCACCGAACGGGCTTTGGGGATTCTGCAAGAGGGGGGGCTTCCGGCGCTGTTCGAGCAGGCGCTCAACGGCGCACGTGATCGGTCTCAGGAACTCTCAGAAATATTGGGAGGAAAATAATGGACGGCAACTATCTGGCAAACCCGGCAATCTTCCTGATTCAGACCCTCTTCGGCCTCTACATCCTGGCGGTAGTGCTGCGTCTGATACTGCAACTGATGAAGGCTGATTTTTATAATCCCGTCTCGCAGTTTCTGGTGCGGGCCACCCATCCTCCCCTCAAACTGTTGCGCCGTTTCATCCCCGGCTTCGGCGGCATCGACATCTCCTCAATCGTTTTGGCCTGGGCATTGAAAGCCGCGGAACTGAGCCTGGTGATCCTGCTCAGCGGCGCCTCCGTCAATGCCCTCGGCCCCTTCCTCTGGGCCATTCCTGAACTGGTGGAATTGCTGATCAACATATTTCTCTTTGCGATCCTGATCCAGGTTATCCTGAGTTGGATCAACCCCGGCGCCTACAACCCCGTTTCGGCGCTACTCCACTCACTGACCGATCCGGTTATGCGGCCCGCGCGCAGGATCCTGCCCCCTATCTCAGGTCTCGACCTTTCACCCATGCTGGTCATGATCGGGCTGGTACTGCTGAAAATGCTGCTGCTGCCTCCATTGCGTGTAATCACCGGCAGTCCCTTTTGAGTGGCTGGTATCATTGGGATGGGGACGATCTGACTCTGCGACTGCGCATTCAACCCAAAGCCTCGCGGGATACCTTTGTCGGCCCTCACAGCGATGACTTCAAGATTCGCATCACTGCTCCACCCGTCGATGGCAAGGCCAACGCACATCTCATCAAACTCCTGGCCAAGGCCTTTGGGGTACCCCGCAGCCAGGTGACTCTGGTGAGCGGTAAAACTTCACGTTCAAAATGCCTGCGTATCCACGCCCCCCAAAAAGCACCCATTCCCGTGAACAGGCACCCAACTTGAACACCGGAAAGAGACAAACGACCAATAATCTGTTACGCGTACATAAATAATCCAGGCTTCAGTCCAACTGAAGATGGTCGCTAAAGCCAGTGTGGCATAATCGTTTACACTCAATCTGTTCATGCGGAACAACCGAATGGAAAAAATACGTTTTCAACAACAGCTCCAGGCCTATGGACAGTGGAAGGCAGATATCCTTCGCACTATCAGCGAGTATGGCCCCTGGCTGGAACAGAACGGCATGTCTACGCCGGAGACCCAGACTCGCATCACCCAGACCATGGAGATGCTGAAGCATGATCGCCTCACCATCGCCTTCGTCGCTGAATTCTCCCGTGGAAAAACCGAACTCATCAACGCCATCTTCTTTGCCGATCATGGACGACGCCTGCTGCCTTCCAGCGCTGGCCGCACCACCATGTGTCCAACAGAGATCTTCTTTGATCGCAAGCGTGAAGAGGCCTACGTCCGACTATTGCCGATCGAGACGCGACTTCAGGACACCTTGATTTCAGATCTCCGCAAGGATGAAAAGCAGTGGGTTCACTATCCACTGGAGACCGAGTCAGTGGAGCAGATGGAGGCCTCACTCGGTGAGGTGATGCAGACAAAGATGGTCACCGTGGAAGAAGCCACGCATCTCGGCCTCTACAGCCCTGCGCTGCACCCGCATCAGAAAAAACCGCCGAAGCTGATCGAAATTCCAAAATGGCGCCATGCCCTGATCAGCTATCCGCACACACTTCTGAAACAGGGCTTGACCATTCTCGATACTCCGGGGCTCAACGCCTTAGGAAGCGAGCCTGAGCTGACACTGAACATGCTGCCCTCGGCCCAGGCAGTACTCTTTGTGCTGGGTGCCGATACCGGCGTCACCCGTAGTGACATGGAGATCTGGCAACACCATATCAAAGGCTTTCAGAGCGGCAGGCAGCGCGGCCTGATGGTGGTACTCAACAAGATCGACACCCTGTGGGACGACCTGCTGGAACCGGAGGAGATCAGCGCAACCATCTCCAGACAGCAGGGTGAAACCGCCAAGATGCTCGGCGTCTCCGAAAGCGCTGTGTTCCCCATTTCCGCCCAGAAGGGGCTGGTAGCGAAGGTCCGCCACGAGAGCGAACTACTGGATAAAAGCGGCCTGCTCTCCCTGGAGAGCCATCTGGCTACCGATGTCCTGGGCATAAAACAGCAGATCATCCTTGATACAGTTGGCGCCGATATAGGCCAGATGCTGGACAACAGCCGCAGCGTACTCTCCGGCAAGCTCACCAATGCAAAAAAGCAGCTGGAAGAGTTGGAGGAGTTGAGCGGCAAAAGCGACGATGTCATCAATAACCTGATGGAGAAGACCCGGGAGGAGCAGTCCCAGTATATGCATGACGTCGAGAGTTTTCAGGCAAGCCGTCAGAAGTTAAAGGGGCAAGCAGACAACTTACGGGCAGCGCTTGACCTTGATACGCTGGACAACATCATCAACCGCAGTCGTCGTGAAATGACAAACAGCTGGACCACTCATGGCATGAAGACGGTAATGAAAAACCTCTTCGAAGAGGTCCGCCGAAACATGCACACCGTAGTGTCACAAAGCGAGCAGACCCGTAAGCTGATCCGCTCCATCTACCGGAAATTTCAGAATGAACACGGCTTTGCGGTCATCCAGCCCAAAATGTTCTCCATCGTGAAATACCGCGTGGAACTGGAACTGCTGCACCAGGAAGCGGAAGTCTTCCGCAACAGCCCGGTTACCGCAATGATGGAGCAGGGCTTTGTGGTTAAACGCTTCTATGCCGCGCTGGTCAGCAGGGCCAGGAACATCTTCCACCGCGCCAGTGATGACATTAACAATTGGCTGGTCACCACCCTGGAGCCCCTGGTTTTGCAGATCCGGGATCACAAGGAGATGATGGAGAAGAGGCTCAACAACCTGCAGAAGATCGGCCAGTCCCGCAACACCCTGCAGTTCAGGATCGTTGAACTTCAGGACCAGTACACCGAAGCAGCCCGCCAGCTTACATCCCTTCGCAACATGGCAAACCGACTAAACAACAGTGAACTACTGAACAACGAGAAACCGCCACGCCCCCGGCTGGTACCCAAGCAAAATGCCTCGTAAACTACGGCTGCTCTCTCCATGTGACGATTATAGGCCAGCGCCCTGCCGTGAACGTTGGCAGGCTATCTGAACTCGCAATTCCCACATGGATAGAGCACAATGCGTTCACAAAAAATACAATCTCTGCTTGCAACCCCGATTCCGGAACAAAAAACTACTACCTGTATCACTCCATTGGAGGAGAATTTTATGTTTTTGCACAGCTTCCGTCTGCTGGTCCTGACGACACTCTGCCTGCTTTCACTCAATACCCTGGCAGAGAACAGCACAAGCATCCCAGGATACAAAATCCATCATAACGCCATTCCCAGCGCATCCCTCGATCCCGGGGTCGCCAATCAATATCATATCCAGCGCAGTAAATATCGTGGCATGCTCAATGTCAGCGTCATCAAAGAGGTCCCAAACACTACTGGCAAAGCGGTGAGTGCAATTATCCTTGCCAAAGCCGTCAACATACGCGGCCAGCTAATCAGCATTCCCATGCGCAAAGTCTCTGAACCCAATGCCATCTACTACATCGGCGAATTCCGTATCGCGGATCAGGAGACCCTGAATTTTACCCTGGAGGTCAAGCCCGCAGGCGAGACACGCTTCTATACCGCAAAACTCAAACAGCAGTTTTTCATCGACTGACAGAAAAAACAGTAGGCCTGATCAAGCGTAGCGGATCAGGCAAAAGACCTGGCGCAGCAAGCTGTGCTTTCCGGTTCCGCAGGCTTGAACCGGCCTACATTTTTTCACCAAACATTTTACTTCCTGCAAGCGCCAGCTCAATCTGCGACTCTTTAACCGGCTGCACAAGAACAGCGTGCAGGGGGAATATCTCGTTGAGTTCGCCCACATATTCACGCTCGGATTTCTCCACCAGCACTATCACCCGCGTCTCTGGGGCATACTTCTGCAGGCTGAACAGAAAGACATCCAGGTTACTAATGTTGATGCCGGCGTAGTTATTGGCATAACCATAGAAAAACTCAGCCACCACGATATCCGGCTGTTGCCGTTTCAGTTCGCTCATCACCTTACGCATCGAACGAAACTCGACCTGACGAATACCCAGCCGCCGATAGAGCGCAGAGAAATCGGGGTGTGTTGGGGATTCGAGAATCGAAAACAGCGTGGTATCGGACATCACAAATCCTTCGGCTAGAAAGACCGCCACAAAGTCGCCAGACCAAATAGAATCACGAGCAATCCGGCCCCTCGGCGCACCCGAATATCCTTGGTCCAGCGGGCAAGGCTACCTGCCACCAACCCCATGGCAAAGAGATTGGGCAGAGTACCAAGACCAAATGCCAGCATCAGTCCAGCCCCCTTGAGCACACTGCCGGCCGAGACGGTCCAAACCAGCATGCTGTAGACAAGGCCGCAGGGAATCCAGCCCCAGAACACGCCCAATAACCAAGCCTGCCCCGGTGTATTGACCGGCAGCAGTCTGCGCGCATAGGGTTCGATGCGTTGCCAGAGCGCACCGCCTGCCTTTTCAATGCGGGACAACCCAGCCCACCAGCCTCCGAGATAGAGCCCAAGCAGAATCATAAAGATGCCGGCAAAAGCCAGCAGCACACGCTGTGCTATATAGACTGGGGCCACCTGTGCCAGCAACATGCCGAGTCCACCCATAATCGCCCCGGCAACAACATAGCTGCTGATGCGCCCCAGGTTATACCCAAGTTGATAAGGTAGTGTGGCACCGACGCTGGAACGCAATTTTTCCGGCAGCCCGAAGGTCAGTGCCCCGACGATGCCACCACACATTCCGGCGCAGTGCACTCCGCCTAACAGGCCCACGACAAATGCCGCCAGATATCCGCCCTGTTCAAGCATGTTTTTTATACCCGCTGGATGGAATGTAGCGCATCGCCAACAGGATCAGCACCAACACAGGCACCCCCATCAGGGTGGTGAGAAGGAAAAAAGCCTGATAACCCATGCCGTCCACCATCACCCCGGAGAAGCCACCCAAAAATTTTGGCAACAGTAACATCACAGAGCTGAAGAGGGCATATTGAGTAGCTGAGTAGGAGATATTGGTCAGGCTGGAAAGATAGGCAATGAAAGCAGCCGTCGCTACACCAGCACTCAGGTTGTCGATAGAGATTACCAGGGTCAACATCGGCACATCGTGCCCCACCCCTGCCAACATGGCAAACAGCAGGTTAGTGGCGGCCGCCAAAAGGCCACCCAGTAAGAGAGTGCGCATTACACCTATCCTTACCATTAGCAAACCACCAAGCCCCGCCCCGACCAGTGTCATGATCACGCCGTAGATCTTGGTGATGGTTGCCACCTCCCCTTTCGAGAACCCCATATCCACGTAGAAGACGTTGGAGATAACTCCCAGTACTACATCAGATATACGGTAGGTGGCGATCAGTGCCAGGATCAACAACGCCTGCCAACGGTAGCGGCTGATAAAATCGACAAAGGGGCTGATGGCGGCATTATAGAAACCTTCGGCAAACCGGCGTAGCGCCAGGGGCAGCCACTGCTGGTGCTCGATCAAAGTGTCGGTCCGGCTTTCCCGCTCCAGAGTGTGAGAATCGGCGGTGACCTCCGGCTCGCGGATAATCAGCGTGGTAACAATACCGACCAGCATCATCAGCGCCATACTCAGGTAGGCTGCCATCCAGGCGCCCTGATGATAAATCGTATCATCCGGATCAAACAGGGCGGCAATCGCCAGCGCCCCTGCCCCACTCATGATCATCGCCAACCGGTAGCCCATCATGTAGGTGGCCGCCATGGCCCCCTGCAGGTTCTCCTCGACACTTTCGATGCGGTAGGCATCGATTACGATATCTTGTGTGGCCGAGGCAAAAGCCACGCCTAACGCAAGCAGCGCAAAGCGGGCAAGACTCTCCTGTGGATCCGACAAAGCCATGCCGACCAGACCCGCAATGATGCAAAGCTGGGAGAGCAGCATCCAACTGCGCCTTCGTCCCAGCAATCGATTCAGCAACGGCAGAGGCAGTCGATCCACCAGCGGCGCCCACACCCACTTGAAACCATAGGCCAGCGCCACCCAACTGATAAAGCCTATCGTACTGCGTTCAACGCCGGCTTCCCGCAGCCAGAAAGAGAGCGTGCCGAACACCAGTAACAGCGGTAGTCCCGCGGAAAAGCCCAGGAACAGCATGCCCCGCACCCGGGGATGCCAATAGACCCTGGAGGCATCCAGCCAGTTGGTGAGCGTACTGCTTGGGTTAGGCACTGAGACTCCTGCTGTGGTGACCAATGGATTCAATATGCAAAAAATCCGCGGCCATTATAGGCGTCTCCGGCGATCATTGTTACAATTCGCGCATCAACACAATCGGAAATAACCCATGCAGAATTATCAGCGCGAATTTCTCGACTTTGCCCTGGACGTGGCGGTGCTGCGCTTCGGTGAATTCACCCTAAAGTCCGGTCGTATCAGCCCCTACTTCTTTAATGCCGGGTTGTTCAATACAGGAGCCAGCCTGGCCCGCTTGGGCCGCTACTACGCCCAGGCAATCGTCGATTCCGGTATCGAGTTCGATGTGCTCTATGGACCGGCCTACAAGGGAATTCCTCTGGCCGCAGTCACCGCTGCCGCCCTCTACGACCACCACGCTCGGGACGTGCCCTATGCCTTCAATCGCAAAGAGGCCAAGGACCACGGCGAAGGCGGCATCATCGTCGGCCATGAACTGAATGGTGGCGTACTGATTATCGACGACGTCATCTCCGCCGGCACTTCGGTTAGGGAGTCGGTAGAGATCATCAAGGATCTTGGCGCCACTCCGGGCGGCGTGGTCATCGCCCTGGATCGCCAGGAGCGTGGCAAGGGGGAGCGATCCGCCATTCAGGAAGTCGAGAGTGACTACGGCGTGCCGGTTGCCTCCATCGTGGCCCTGGAACAACTTGTTGAATACTTGAGTGAAAAACCCGGCTCCGAAGAGTCGCTATCACGCATCCGCGCCTACCGGAACGAGTACGGGGTCTGAGTTGTCGGGCCGAATTGAAGTAGGCCGGTTCAAGCATAGCGGAACCGGCAACCTCATCGTGTTCTGTCAATTCAAGGGCGCCCGATCTGCTGCGCTTGATCGTGCCTACGTTTTTGTAAGTTAGCCAAGAATCAACTTGCTGCCCACCAACAGGGTGACGATTTCAAAACCCCGCTTGATCCAGCGGTTCCCTTTGGTGATGGAGAGGTGGGCGCCGATGTAGCCCCCCAACAGGGAACCGGCCAGCAGCACCGGCAACCACTCCCACTTGACATCCCCCAACACCCCAAGAGTGACAGCCCCGGCACCGTTCCAGAATACGCCGACCAGCACCAGCGTGTGGGCCACCGCCCTCCGGTAATCGAGACCGAACCAGCGCACCAGCCAGAGGGTAACAAAAAGTCCGGTGCCGGAGGTCAATGAACCGTTTAGTACACCAATAAGAAAAAGTCCCGTCGCTCCAATCACAAACCCCGATACATTTCGATGTATTGGAACATACGATTGCCCTAGAGAGCGTTTGCTGATCGAGTAGACACCCAGACCAAGCGTCAGGACACCCAATGCGATCTCCGCCGCTCGATCAGGCACCCGAAGGATCAGACTGGCGCCCAACACCACTCCCGGCAGCCCCGCTGCCAGCAGAAAGATCACGAACTGCCGCTCCAGTCCATCCTCCCGCAGATGCCGTATGGTTGCGCCAATGCCCAAGGCAACCGACGCAATCTTGTGGGTTGCGAGGGCAATTCCGAACGGCAATCCCAAAAAGATCAGTGCCGGCAGCTGCACCAACCCGGCACCTCCCCCGGAAAATGCGGAAAAGGTGTTAGCTAACAAAGAGATAACAAAAAGGGTGAACTGTTCCACAGATAATCTATCTTAAGACCAAGTGCTCTATCCATGTGATAATTACGGATTCAGCGCGTCTTGCCGTGAATGATGACAAGCTAACTGAACGTGTAATTATCACATGGAATAGAGTACTGGGGTCGCAGTATAATCCCTCTTTAGGATATAAAGGTCGGGAACAAACGGCTGCCACCCCAGTCACTCAAGGTCGAGAAGATACCGGGTTATTGATGGAAACAATAAACAACTTAATTAAACCATCCAGGCTACTGCTTGTGACCTTGTTGTCGCTGGCATCTGTCTCTTTGTCCGTTAACGCAGGAAAACTATACAAATGGGTTGACGAAGGCGGTCGGGTCCACTACTCCGACAGCCTGCCGCCGGAGGATATCAGACGAGAGCACACCTATCTGGACGAACGGGGGCTGACTGTCGATAAAGTGGACGCCGCGAAAACCCAGCAGGAGATCGAACAGCAAGAGGCGCTGAAACGACTGCAGAAAGAGCAGCAGGAGCTGATCGAGAAACAGCAGGCGGCTGACCGGGTATTGCTGCGTACCTTCAGAAGTGAAGATGACATTCTGATGGCCCGGGACGGCCAACTTAGGGCAGTCGACCTCTCCCTTCAGGTGATCAACTCCAATATCAGGCAGCTCAAGGGCAAACTCGAAGAGATGCAGCACAACGCAGCCAGCCTGGAACTCAGCGGCGAAGCGGTTTCAGCTGAATATCTTCAACGGATCGACCGTAAGCGCCAATCATTGAAGGAATCATATCAATCCATCGTACATCGGGAACGGGATAAAAACAGGATCCGCATAGCTTTTGCCCGCGACCTGGAAAGGTTCAGAGTGTTAAAACGGCTCAGCCGAAAACCGGACGACAAGCTGGAGACAGCGCAGCCCGAAGAGGGACTGAGCAACGTTTACCATTGCCAGGGGGAGAATCGGTGCGAAACATCCTGGCAAGCTGCCAAGCAATACCTCCACTCTCATGCAACCACCCCGGTTCGAATGCTCGCAGAGAACATTCTGATGACCGGACAGCCCGTAAAAGCACAGGATATCAGCGTCACTATGTCACGCCTCACTGATTCCACAACCCGGCAAACGATCATTTTTATGGATCTGCAGTGCAAGGACACCCCTGAAGGCGCAGCCTTCTGCGCAAGTGAGCCGGTGCGCCAGATAAGGGAGGGGTTTAACGCGGCAGTTGCAGAGCGTTAAAACAAGACGTTGCCTGGTGTCACGGCAGATTAAAGAGCGCGGCTTCCAACACCCTCCATTGAGCTTCCCATTGGGTTAGAGGCGCCGTCTTGAAACGGCTGCGGCTATATTGGTGCATCCTGCCTTCAACAGCCGCCAGCATGAGGTTTGCCGACACGCTGACATCGACAGTCTGCAGTCCGCCTTCCCGCAGGTCACCCTCCCGCAGGATCTGCTTCAGTTGGGTTTCGAGTCGGGAAAAGAATTGGCCCACCCGAGTCTGCAACCGTTCAGTTTCGCCAACCAGCGCATCGCCAAGCAGTACCCTGGTAATACCGGGATTGCGTTCAGAAAAGAGTAATACCAGGTAGAGCAGCCTGCCGCAGCGCAATCCAACATCACGCTCTTCCTCCAGTATCTGGTTGATACGCACGAAGATGCTCTCCTCGGCAAAATCGATCAACCCTTCAAACATCTTCGCCTTACTGGCAAAATGTCGATAGAGCGCCGCCTCGGATATTTCTGCGGCCCGCGCCAGCGCAGCTGTGGTAATGCGGCCACCGGGGTTCTGTTCAAGTTCGCGGGCCAGCGCCTCGAGAATCAGCTGCTTACGCGGTATCCTGCTACTCATCAGCGACGCCGGATCAGTGTCCCCACACCTTCATCGGTAAAGAGTTCCAGCAAGACGGCATGCGCCACCCGGCCGTCGATGATATGAGCACTGTTTACACCGGTCTTCACCGCCTCCAGGGCACAGCTTATCTTGGGCAACATACCACCGTGGATTGTGCCGTCGGCGATCAGTTCATCCACCCGCTCTGCATTCAGCCCCGTAAGTAGACCACCATCCTTGTCGAGCAAACCTGCAATATTGGTCAGCAGGATCAACTTTTCCGCCTGCAAAATCTCCGCCATCTTGCCTGCCACCAGATCTGCATTGATATTATAGGAGCGCCCATCTTTACCCACACCTATAGGAGCAATGACGGGAATAAAATTGCCATGCACCAGCATATCCACAATGCTGACATCAATACTCTCCACCTCCCCCACATGGCCAATATCGATAATTTCGGTCGCCTCCAGATCCGGAATGTTGGTGGTAATCTTCATCTTGCGGGCATGGATAAGGTCACCATCCTTGCCGGTTAACCCCACCGCCGAGCCACCTGCCCGGTTGATCAGATTGACAATATCCTTGTTGACCAGTCCACCAAGCACCATCTCCACCACATCCATGGTCTCGCTATCGGTGACCCGCATGCCCTGTACAAATTCGGAGTCCTTACCCAACCGCTGCAGCAGGTCCGCAATCTGGGGGCCACCTCCGTGTACCACAACCGGGTTGATACCCACCAGTTTCATCAGCACGATGTCGCGAGCAAAGCTGTTCTTCAGCTCTTCGTCCACCATGGCATTGCCACCGTATTTGATGACGACGGTCTTACCAGTAAATCGTTGGATATAGGGCAAGGCAGCGGTCAGTACATGCGCAACATTGCGCGCCTGTTCAGCTTGTAGAGTCATGATGAATCAACTGTGTCAGTAAGAAAAAAGCTGTTACCGAATCGGAGTCAAAACGGCAGTTTGAGATCCGGCTGCACCTGACCAAGAAGGTTGCGGAAGACATCCATTACCAGATTAAGCGCATCCTCGTCCTCGGCCTCGAAGCGGAATATCAGAGACGGGGTGGTGTTGGATGTACGCACCAGCCCCCAACCTTGCTCGAACTCAGCCCGCAGACCGTCAATTCTGAGCAGTCGCGCGCCGGGAAGGTCCGGCTGCTTGTCCAGTGCCGCCATGATGACGTCACACTCACCCTCTTTCAGGGCCACGCTGTATTCCGGGGTAGAGACACTCTCCGGCAGTTCGGCAAAGACCTCTGTGCTGCTGCGGGGATCGAGGGTCAATATCTCCAGCAGCCTTGCCGCCGCATAGAGAGCATCGTCAAAACCATACCAACGCTCTGCAAACATGATGTGCCCGCTGAACTCGCCCGCCAGCAGTGCCCCCGTCTCATTCATCTTCGCCTTGAGCATGGAGTGGCCGCTCTTCCACATCAACGGCCGTCCGCCGTTGGCAAGCACCACATTGGCAAGATGACGGCTGCACTTCACATCATAGACGATATCGCCGCCTGGCTCCCGGGAGAGAACGTCCATGGCCAGATACATCAGCACCCGGTCCGGCCAGATAATTTTGCCTGAGGAATCCACTACGCCGACCCGGTCCCCATCACCATCAAAGGCAAAGCCGATATCAGCCTTGCTCTCCACAACCTGTTTTGCCAACGCCTGCATATTTTCGGGGCGGCTGGGATCTGGATGATGATTGGGGAAGTTCCCATCCACTTCGCAGAACAGTTCCTCCACTTCACATCCCAACTGTTGAAAAAGTTGGGCCGCCAGCACTGAGGAAGCGCCGTTGCCGCAGTCGACCACCACTTTCATTCCCCGGGCCAAACTCACATCATTAACGACCCGGTCGGTATATTCCGGAATGATATCCCGAGTTTCGAAATCTCCGTCGCCCTGCAGTAGATTACCCTGCTGAATACGCCGGTAGATCGACTGAATCCCCTCTGAGGAGAGACTCTCACCGCCGATCACGATCTTGATACCGTTGTATTCTGGGGGGTTGTGACTGCCGGTCACAACCACGCCACAACCTGCAGTAAACTCATGCGCAGCAAAGTAGAGCAGAGGGGTAGGCGCCAGTCCCACATCGATCACATCGCGACCACTTCCCCGCAATCCACGTACCAGCGCCTCCGCCAATCGTTCACTGGAATGCCTGCCATCACGCGCCACGACCACGGTCTGAAAACCCTGCTCGTAGATTTCACTACCGACAGCGCGACCGATCGCCTCAACGCCCTCTTCGTTCAGGGTGTCGTCCACCAGACCACGAATATCATAGGCTCTGAAGATTGACACGGGGACGGCCGTCACCGGGGCAGACGTTAGAGCCGTCGTACGAACGGGAGGTAAACTGCGCGAATCCTCAGCCATATCAGAAGTTGAAAACAGATCTTCATCCACAGTGATGCCATGGGTAGATCCGGCATCACGCTTGCGTTTGGCGCGACGCTCGATGCGGCGTGTTCTGACCTCTCGTGCCTGATGTTCCAATATTTCAAGCGTGGCCTGCATATCCAGAAGACAGGCCATATGTCGTGTGGGCGATTTGCCTCTCATCACGCTTTCCATGAGTTCCAGAATGCTGTACTGATCCTTTTTCAATGCCCTGCGCATGCCTTCCGCAAGCAGTAAGAGCAGCGCCGCACTCAAGGCAATTGCCACCAGCCCTGGCAGCAGCAACATCAGGTCATTGGTGAATCCCTCTTTGCCGGCTGACGATTTCCAGTAGGCCACTTCCCAGATACTGCCCGACACCGGCAACGTACCATCAGGCAGTTGTTGATCAGGCGAGACACTGCCGGCCATTGCCAACACCAGTGCACTGGCCCGATCCACAACCTGGCGCACTTCGATCCGCCCGGAATATTCCTTCACACTGTCTACCGAATCCTGCAGACCGCCAGCCGGGAAGGCGGCATGAATGACGCCCAATACGGACTCATCTTCCGTAAAGCGCACAGCCACCACCATCGCAACATACTGCTGGGCACTGCCAAACTGATGGACCTCTGCGGGGGGAGTCTTCAACTGTTTCTCGGCCTGGCGCATCAACTCCAGGGAGGCATAACCAAGATGCGGCATCACACTGCTATCCGGTTCACGTTGTCCGGCAGGCAGTAACCTGACACGCAAAACGCCGGGCACTATCTGGGTCAGCTGATCTTCCCGTTCCCGCAAGGCCATGCGGTCATTCAGACGAAACAACGCTGTGATATTGGGATCTCTGGCTATACCTTCCAATAACTGAAGGCGGAAGAGGTTTTGTTCAGAGAGCCGGCCTGCCAGCGCCTGCGCACCGGTTTCAATCTGACGTGCTGCCAGCGACTCATCCCTGTCGTGAAACTGAAGATAGACCATCGCCCAGGCCAAGGTGATCAACACCATCACCCCTACTACAGCCATCAGCCAGTACCAGCGAATACCGCGGCCCGCCTGTTCTCCGCCCCTGTACGTCTGTTCGCTCTGTTTGTTCTGTCTCTTCATGACTGTACGTCAATCATCCCAGGTTAGCCTGAATATGATACCGCTCTGCGATACGCTCTGCGAGCCGTTCCGCCACCGCCGGTTTCTCCATCATCGGGATTGTCTCCCTGCCACCCTCCCACAACAAAAGCAACGCATTCTCATCCCCTTCGAACCCTCCCCTGCTTCCACCTACCCGATTCGCCGCAATAAGGTCCACCTTCTTGGCGCGTCGCTTGGCCTCTGCAAAGGCTTCCACATCATCCGTTTCGGCAGCAAACCCCACGGTATAGGGCGCTTCATCCAGCGCCGCCACCAGAGCGAGAATATCCGGATTTTTCCGCAGATTCAGTTGCAAGGTTTCACTACTCTTTTTTATCTTCCTGGCAGCCATCTCAGTGGGACGATAGTCTGCTACCGCCGCCACGCCAACAAAGATGTCACAGGCACTGGCCCGCGCCATCACTGCCTCCTCCATTTGCAGCGCGGTCTCCACATCCACCCGTAGAACACGGTCAGGCGTGGTAAGCGCCACCGGCCCGCTGATGAGCGTAACCTCAGCCCCCAACCGCACCAGAGATGCCGCCAATGCATAACCCATCTTGCCGGAGCTGCGATTACCGACATAACGCACCGGATCGATGAACTCCCGGGTCGGGCCTGCAGTTATCAATACGCGTTTCCCCTGCAGCGATCCAGAAGCAAAAAGTGATTCCGCCTGCGCCAACAGGACGTCGGGTTCCAGCATCCGGCCCGGGCCGGTCTCACCACACGCCTGCTCGCCCTCATCAGGCCCCCACAGCTGAAGCCCCCGCTGCCGTAACAAGCGGGCATTCTCCTGGGTGGCGGGATTCAGCCACATCTGCTGATTCATCGCTGGTGCCAGCACAATGGTAGCGGTGGTCGCAAGAGAGAGCGTGGATAGCAGATCATTCGCCATACCGGCCGCCAGCCGTGCCATGAAGTCAGCACTGGCCGGAGCAACCAAAACCAGATCAGCCCAGCGTGCCAGGTCGATATGGTTCATCGCCGCTTCCTGATCTGTGTCGAGCAGTTCCGTATAGACACGTTCTTTGGAAAGCGCCTGGAATGTCAGGGGCGTGACAAATGCCTGGGCCGCAGGGGTCATCACCACTCTTACTATAGCTCCTGCCTGCATCAGCGCACGGAGCAACACCGCGCTCTTGTATGCGGCAATGCCACCGGTAACACCGAGAAGAACCTTTTTTCCCTGCAACACAGACATCGATTTGAAATGACCACAGACTCCAGATTGGCAAGAGTACCCCATGGGACTGTTGCAGCAAAGCAGCAGTATCCAGAGCATGAGTAAGTACTAACCCCGCCGGCGGAAAAAAACGGGATTTCGTGACTCAGAACACGTTTTTCCGCTAACCTTAGGGCGAAATTATAGAAGCCTATCTAAGACATGGAGGTCTTATGCCAATCACCGACTGGCCCATCGCCGAACGGCCAAGGGAAAAACTGCTGCAAAAGGGCGCTACCGCCCTGTCCGACGCCGAACTACTGGCAATCTTCCTGCGTACCGGCGTCGCTGGAAAAACCGCTGTGGATCTCGCTCGGGATCTGCTGAGGGAGTACGGAGGACTCAGACACCTGCTGGCTGCAGGGCAGAAGAGATTCTGTCAAAGCAAGGGGCTGGGAAACGCCAAATATACGCAGCTTCAGGCCGTCCTGGAGATGGGACGCCGTTACCTGCAGGAGGACCTGGAGCGGGGCGAACCACTCACCAGTCCTGCCGCATCCCGACGCTATCTGCAGTCGCGCCTGAGACACTATCCCTACGAGGTCTTTGCCTGCCTGTTTCTCGACAATCGTCATCGGGTAATTGAGTACGAGGAGTTGTTTCGGGGCACCATCGACGGCGCCAGCGTCCCCCCTCGAGAGGTGGTTCGACGTGCCCTCGAACTCAATGCCGCCGCTCTCATTCTTGCCCACAACCACCCCTCGGGCGTCGCAGAGCCAAGCCAGGCCGACCAGCAGATCACCCTTCGCATTCGCGAGGCCCTGACACTTGTGGATATCCGGGTGCTGGACCATTTTGTCATCGGCGATGGTGAGCCGGTGTCTTTGGCAGAGCGGGGGATGATGTGAAACCCCAGGTTTCAGGTTTCAGGTTTCAGGTTTCAGGTTTCAGGTTTCAGGTTTCCAATGTTTGCGTCGACCCGGAAACGCATCAAGCACTATATTAACAATAATTTGGTAAACTCGCTCTGCCACCTTTGACCTTGCACCTCCCTCCCCTCTCTGCCATAATTACGCGCTTTTCGCCCCAGGGTTAACAAATTTAGAGGTTTTGACAATGTCAAAAGTCTGCCAGGTAACCGGCAAGCGCCCGGTCTCAGGGAACAACGTTTCCCACGCGCACAACAAGACCAGACGCCGCTTCCTGCCCAATCTGCACTATCATCGTTTTTGGGTGGAAAGTGAGAGCCGCTGGGTGCGTCTGCGGCTCACTACTAAAGGTATGCGTATCATCGACAAGAAGGGCATCGATGCAGTACTGTCTGACATCCGCGCCCGTGGCGAAAAGGTCTAAGGGAGAACTGAATCATGCGTGACAAGATCAGATTGGTATCCAGCGCCGGCACTGGCCACTTCTATACCACTACCAAGAATAAGCGAAGCAAGCCGGGCAAGATGGAAATCAAAAAATTCGATCCCAAGGCCCGCAAACATGTGATGTACAAGGAAGCCAAGATCAAATAAGGCGCCCGCATCCCTGGGACACCGAAACCCGCCTTTCAGGCGGGTTTTCTTTTGCCACTATTTTTTTGTTGGATACCCTGTAGACTTAAGGAAAATGGACGCTATAGATGGGTGAGGCCGCGGGTGAGATTTCCCGCCATTGCCATTGACCCCAACGGAATCTGCATCATGAAGGACATCTACGTAGGGCGACAAGCAATCTTCGACCGGAAGATGCAAGTCTACGCTTATGAACTGCTTTTTCGCCAGGGCACCAACAACTGCAGCAACGTCCAGCAACAGTTTGACGGGGACTCTGCCTCTTCCGAAGTCCTGATCAATACCTTCATTGAGATCGGCCTCGAACGGGTCGCCGGTCCCCACCGCGTGTTCATCAATCTTACCCGCAATCTCTTTCTAAACCACCCGGAGATTCCTTTCGACAAAGATCGGGTCGTCATGGAACTGCTGGAAGACATTCCCGTGGACGATCATTTGATCGAAGCCGTCACCGAGCTTTCCAAACGGGGATATCTTCTGGCACTGGATGATTATATCTTCGACCCTGTCTGGGATCCTTTACTGCCACTGGTTGACATCATCAAGGTGGAGTTTCCTGCCCTCTCGCTGGAACAGATTGAACAGGGACTTCCCACCCTGCGCCACCACAACGTAAAACTACTGGCTGAGAAGATCGAAACCGAGGAGGAGTATCAGCAGTGCCTGGCATTGGGCTTCGACCTTTTTCAAGGCTACCACTTCTCCCGCCCCAAGGTGATCAAGGGCCAACGCCTGCAGGAGAACCAACTGGTGGTGCTGCGGCTACTCTCTGCCCTGAATAATCCGGATGCAGAGATCGAAGATCTGGTCAACCTTATCTCCCAGGATGCCAGTCTCAGCTACAAGATCCTGCGCTATATCAACTCCGCGGCCATCGCCTTGCCGCGCAAGGTCGAATCGATCCGACAGGCGGTTGTTTTCATGGGGCTGGCGCGTATTCGCGCCTGGGCCAGTCTGCTGGCGATCTCGCGGATGGAGAAGAAGCCACAGGAGTATTTCACCACTGCCCTTGTGCGCGCCCACATGTGTGAACAGCTGGTCACCAAGAACGGGGGTTGCGCACCGGAGATCGCCTTCAGCGTGGGACTGCTTTCGATTCTTGACCTGCTGGTGGACCGGCCGATTGCAGAGATTGTCGAAGAGCTTGCCCTCTCAAATGAGATACAGGATGCCCTGATCGATCAACAAGGACCTGCAGGCAAAGCGTTGCAATGCAGTAAAGGTTATGAGGTTGGTGACTGGCAGAACGCCGATTACGAAGACCTCGATGTGGCGGAGATCACCGATATCTACCTGCTCGCCAGCGAACACGCCTTTGACGAGCAACAGGCGCTGCAAGAGTCCTAAATAACTCAAGTTTGGGCGGCGTTTAATTCATCAGGTAGAGTGCGCCGTGCGCACCTTACGTTCTCCTTTCAAGAAGCAGATTACCCACCGCATCCAGCAAGCAAGACCACCCCGGCGCAACCCAGGTGGTTGAGATGGTCTCGACAATCAGCGCAGGCCCTTCTATCGACTGTTCGGCAAACAACGTCTCCCGCTCATAAAGCGGCACAGGTTGATCCACTCCGAACAGGCTCACTTCGGCCTTAGCCTCAGCAGACTCCAAAGTGCGGCACTGTTGCAGTCTTATATGAGATTCCGCTCCCCGCAGAGCTGCCCGCAGATTAACCAGTTCCACCGCCCCACCCATACGGTGACCGTAGCGCAACTCGTGCAGCTCATGAAACGCAACCTCGGCTTTGGCACAGCTGCTCCAAGTCACATTCAAGGTGTAGGACTGTCCCAGGTAGCGCAGATCCAGTGAATACTCCACTTCGATCTGCGACCGCTCCAATCCCTCCCTGGTCAACGCCTGCACACCGACTTCACCCAGTCTCTGCAACGCCTTTTGCAGCTCAGCATCATCAAGCTCATGTAATAGCCCCAGCCAGGTACGCACCAGTTGGCGGCCCGGCGGAGCGACCAGCATCCCTAATGCCGACAACACTCCTGCCTGTACCGGCACCAGTGCCGAACGCATGCCCAACGCCTGCGCCAGCGCACAGACATGCAACCCCCCGGCACCACCGAAAGAGACCAGGGTAAAACCCCTGGGATCCACCCCGCGCTGCACCGAGATCACCCGCAAGGCACGAACCATGCGCTCATTGGCGATGCGGATGATGCCGGCAGCAGCCTCATCCACCGTGGTTCCCATGACCTCGACCAACCGGCCAACCGCCATGTGGGCGGCAGAGAGATCGAGCTGCATGCGCCCGCCGAGAAAGGCATCGGCACGCAGACGCCCCAAAACCAAATTGGCATCCGTAACCGTGGCATCGAGACCTCCCTGGCCGTAACAGGCCGGTCCCGGCGCGGCCCCGGCCGACTCAGGCCCTACCTGCAGCATGCCACCACTGTCGAGCCGCGCGATGGAACCGCCACCCGCGCCAATGGTATGCATGTCCACCATGGGAACCGCCACCGGCCAGGGTCCGATGCGTCCTTCACTCGTGAGGCGGGGCGTACCATCGATAAGCGCCACATCGGATGAGGTCCCGCCCATATCGAAGGTCAGCAGCTGTCGGCGTCCCGCTGTTGCGGCCACATAACGCGCACCTACCAGACCGCCGGCGGGTCCTGAAAGCAGCATACGCACCGCCTGAGAAGCGGCCTGCTCCGCAGCTATCGCCTCCCCGGAACTCTGCATCACCGAGACCCTGGCCCCCGGCAGTCCCCGGCAGAGCCGTTCAATATAACCTGTCACCAGTGGCCCCACCCAACTGTTGAGCCAGGTGGCGATACCCCGCTCATACTCACCGGTCTCCGGCAACACCTCGGATGAGCGGGAGATGAAACAACCCTCCGGCACCGCCGATTCGATTGCCCGCTCGGCACTATCGTTTAGGTAGGAGTAGAGTAGATTGATGGCCACCGCCTCCGGCTGCAGGTCTTCCAACTGCTGAGCCAGTCTCTCCAGATCCTGTTCCGTCAAAGGCTCTAGGGACGTACCATCCGCTGCCAGCCTGCCGCCGGTTTCGAGACAGAGATCAAACGGCACCGGAGGCGATTCGGGCGCAGGTTGCAGATTGTAGAGTTCGCGGCGTGCCTGCCGACCGATAGTCAACAGATCCCCCAAACCCCGGTTGCCGATATAGACGGTACGCACCCCCTTTCTCTCCAGCACCGCATTGGTCGCCACCGTAGAGCCGTGGATCACCCTTACCCCATCAGGGTCGAGTCCCATCTCCCGAATTCCCTGCAATATGGCCCGTTCCGGAGCATCCGGGGTGGAGAGCACCTTGTGGATGCGCAACGCGCCATCTTCGTAGAGCACGAAATCGGTGAAGGTTCCGCCGGTGTCGACGCCGATTATCTTCAAAACAACTCCTTGGACATGAATTAGGGAACTTCTGATTCATTGGATTGCTGTCATCTCGACCGCAGGGAGAGATCTCAAGCTACAAAGCGCCTGGCAGATTCCGGGGTATGAGATTTCTCACTACATTCGAAATGACAAATTAAGAGAGATTCTTTCGGGCAAGATAGCGCGAACACCGAGTTTATGGAATCGTGACAGTTCCGTGATTGGCAGCGGAACCCCAGCTGCTTGAATAGCTCTCCAACAGCACCGAAAAACGGCACTGTTCCAATGAAAACAACCTCCACAGGAGAGATCCCGATGAAAACCCAATTTTCCAGTACACTTAAAGGCCTGACTTTCGTTGCACTGGCTGCGGCCATGACTGCGAGCAGCGCCGCACCCATGATGGATGACGACATGTCGATGAAGAAAGACGGCATGATGGAGATGACCGACGACAACACCATGCAGAAGGATATGAAGATGTCCGATGGGATGGATGAAAAGATGGAACACTCGATGGAGCCGATGAAAAAAATGAACGATGGCAAAATGAAGGAGTCGATGCATAAGTAACAATCATGGTGCGCACGGCACGCCCTGCCAGAACGTAGGGTGTGCCGTGCGCACCAGAGCAAGCTAGGAGTCTGTCGGGTTTGATCCATTGAGCCAGGGATATTTTCCGGCCCACCGTGTTTTTCCCATAATCGCTGCCTCTGTAGGAATATAAGCCCTATGTAGGGCAGTGAATTATGAAAGACTGACCTATCCTTGTCGATATCTCAGCCTGCCAGCGCATGCATCCGCTTCAGGTTCCATGCCGTACATACCAGATTCCATTCACCTTGCGCTGAATCACTCCCTCGAAGGTGAAATTGCCGAAATCCCATTACTTCTTTGATAATGCCGAAGACGGTCTCAACTGTCGATTTCCGTGTGGCATACACGGCCTTGCCTTCCGGTGTACTGAGTCGATGCCTCATTCGGGTTAACATATCGGCATCTTCCGGGCAGGGCGGCACCTGTTTCAGCCGCTCTTCCAGCGGCAGGTTGTGCTGTTCGCGGCTATCGGAGAGGTAGGGGGTGATCTCCTGTGCTTCACAACGATTGACATTCTCTTCACTGAAGTAACCCGTATCCGCCAACAGACCTTGTGGTTTTCCCAGCTGCTCTTCTGCTGCCTTCAGTTGTGCAAGTGCAGGTTCTATTTCCTGTTTGTCATTGGGTTGCTGGGTAATATGGTTCTCCACGATCAGGTGGGTACCGGTATCAACTGCCGCTTGGGCGTTATAGGCCTGAACAAACCCTTCCGATGAGGGCATGATGCGTGACTCCTCATCCGTGAAATTGACTTGGTCTTTTTCCTGTGGACCTTCTTCTGGCGGCTTTGGCACTCTACCTCTGGCCTTCTTCCCTGTCTTTTCCTCTCGTTCCTTACGCCGCTTCACCTTCTCTTCGTATTCCGCCCGTTCTTTTTCAAAGCGCTCACGCGCTCTTCGTTCGATCTCTTTCTTAGCCTTGGCTATCGCAGCAAGCCGGTCCTCACGACGTTTGAGTTCCTCTGGAATATCCAGTTCCGGCTCTTCTTCTGCATCGGCCTGTTCGGCCTTTTTCAGCAACAGCTCGACTTCACGATGAAGCTGCTCTTCAAGCTTGTTGGCATACCCCCAACTCATCGCCTTGTGTTTGCTGGCATTGGCCTTGACCTTTGTCCCATCCAAACTCACATTGCCTATCTTCAAAAGACTCATCGCCTTGGCTATCACTAATATCTGGACAAAGAATCCCTTCAACTCCTTGAGAAAGCGTTTGCGAAAGGTGGCGATGGTGTCATGGTCTGGATGGCTGTCTGCCGTAATGAACCGGAAGGCCACGGAGTCGTAGGTGGCTTGCTCCAACTTTCGGCTGGAGAATACGCCGGTTGCGTAACCGTAGAACAGCAGTGAAAGCAAAATGGCTGGATGGTAGGGCGCTTTTCCTCCGCCACCGTATTGAGATTCCAGCTCTTTCAGATCCAGCTGTTCTACGATGTCCACGATAAATCGCGCCAAATGGTTCTCTGGTAGCCAGTCCTGTAATGAGGGCGGCAACAGATAGGGGGTGTCTCGATTAATCGTGCGGAATTTATCTGACATACTGACTTCGGTTCGTTATTCTTTGGCTTACAGTATTTTATCAAATGGGACTGGTTAAATCCGACAGACTCCTAGAGCAAGTTAAAACGGATCCACCCATGGCACGTAAAGTCCTGATCATCGAAGACGATCCCGATATCGCCCGGCTGGTGCAGCTGCACCTGCGGGATATCGACTGCGAAGCCGACATCATCAATGACGGGGAGGAAGGTCTGCGCCACTTCCAAAAGGGCGACTACGAACTGCTGGTACTGGACCTGATGCTGCCGGGGATGGACGGCATGTCGGTCTGCCGCGAACTGCGCCACGAAACAGACTATGTGCCAATCCTGATGCTGACCGCCAAAAGCTCGGAACTCGACCGGGTGGTGGGTTTGGAGGTGGGTGCGGACGACTATCTAACCAAGCCCTTCAGCATCCCGGAACTTCTGGCCCGCATCAAAGCCCTGTTCCGCCGCGTAGACGCACTTGGCGGCAGCACAAAACAGTCCGCTACGGATAAAGCCATCCACTACGAAAAGCTCACCATCGACCCGGCGAAACATCAAGTCAGAATCGCAGACCGGGAGGTGGAACTGACCGCAAGGGAGTTCGAACTGTTGCTCCATTTCGCCCGTCATCCGGGACGGGTCTTCAGCCGGGTGCAACTGCTCGATTCAGTCTGGGGATACAACCATGAGGGTTATGAACACACCGTCAACACGCACATCAACCGCCTGCGGACCAAAATCGAGAGCGATCCCGCCAATCCCCATTTCATACTGACGGTCTGGGGCGTGGGTTATAAGTTTGCCGATACCCGTGGAATCTAACGAAATATGTTAAAAACCCTCTACGCCAAACTCGCCACCGGCCTGGTGTTGCTGCTCGCCGCCATCGGCCTGCTCTACGCCCTGATCAGCACCACCGCCACCCGCCACTATGTGCAGGAGGTGACCCAGCAGTTCAATCGCGATTTGGCGCGCAACCTGGTGGCCGATCGCAATCTGGTGGAAGAGGGACGCATCAACAACAGCGCTCTGCAGAAAACCTTTCAGCAATATATGGTGATCAACCCCAGTATCGAGATCTACCTGCTCGACCCGGAAGGCCGCATCCTCTCCTACTCTGCGGATCCTGGAAAGGTGAAACGCAAGCGGGTCTCACTGGAACCCATCGAGAATTTTCTGCACGGCAGAGGGGGATTCCCCCTGCTCGGCGACGACCCGCGAAGTCACGATCGCCGCAAGGCTTTCTCGGTCACGCCCGTACCCTCCGCCGAGCAGCCGGAAGGCTACCTCTATGTGGTACTGCGGGGCGAAGAGTTTGACTCGGTGGATGATCTGGTGCGTGAAAGTTACTTCCTGCGCCTCAGTGGCTGGGCCATGACAGCCAGTCTCGTCATCGGCCTGCTGGCGGGATTGGCGGTTTTCCGTCTGTTGACCCGCAGACTGCATCGTCTCTCCAACCTGATGGATAGATTCAGCACAGACAACTTCAGTCTATATCAGCCTTATGCCGAAGCACCGGGTGGTGCGGCTGACGAGGTTGACCGGCTGGGTGAAACCTTCGACCGTATGGCGTTGCAGATTCAGGCGCAGATCGACCAGCTGAAGGAGAAGGATCATCTGCGCCGCCAGCTGGTGGCCCAGGTCTCCCACGACCTGCGCACACCGCTCTCCTCGATACAGGGCTATCTCGAGTCCCTGACCCTCAAGGCCGATTCACTCGACCCGGTGGCGCGTAACGAATACATCGCCATCGCCCTGCGTCAGAGCCGACGTCTCTCGGCCCAGGTAGAGGAACTCTTTGAACTGGCCAGCCTGGATGCCCGTGAGACTCTGCCGAAATGTGAGCATTTTCCTCTGGCTGAGCTGTTGCAGGATGTGGTGCAAAAGTACCGGCTACGGGCCGAACAGCAGGAGATCATGCTCTCCATGGATCCGCCGGAAAGCTCACCCTTCGTCTTTGCCGATATTGCGCTTACCGAGCGCGGACTGGAGAATCTCATCGAAAATGCCTTTCGCCACACCCCTGCCGACGGCAGTATCACACTTGCCCTGGGTATCGAAGAGACCAAGGTCTCCGCCGTGGTATCCGATAGCGGCAGCGGTATCAGCGAAGCGGACTTGCCCCACCTGTTCGAGCCCTTCTTTCAGTCCCGGAAGAATGCCGGCTCAAGTGGTCATGCCGGATTGGGACTGGCCATCGCCCGCCGCATCGCGGAATTGCAGGGAGGTGAGATCACCGTCGAGAGCCACCTCGGCAAAGGCAGCCACTTCGCCCTCTGGCTGCCGCGCACCGAAACCCGCTGATTCATTCCTGAGGAGACTCAGGATCAATTGTCATTTCGAACGTAGTGAGAAATCTCATACCTCGAAACCTACTATGTACGCTGTAGTTTGAGATCTCTCCCTACGGTCGAGATGACATAACCTAATTGATCAGAGGCTCACTAATGTTACGCATTCGTTATATCTCCGTGAAACGTCTGTAATGCGGCAGATCCATACTTTCTCATACGCTATTTCCACACAAACCGCCATGCAGTTATCCGCATCAACCCACTGCAGAAAGGCTGTCACATCAGCTATATTCCAGAACACGGAGACAAACCATGAAAATTAACCGCACCCTTAAAATAGCCGCCGCTCTGGGTATCAATGGAGCGATACTTGGTTTGATGGCGCAGGCCGCAAACCAGACTACGGAGAGCGAATCGATGAAACAGCCGATCGAACAGGCCGCCGCGCCCAGCCAATGGAGCCGCCCAAGCGACGAGCAGATCAAAGCGCGCCTCACCCCGGAACAGTTCAAGGTGACACAGAAGGATGGCACCGAGAGTCCTTTCAGAAATGCCTACTGGGACAACCACGAGGATGGCATCTACGTCGACATCGTCTCCGGTGAGCCCCTGTTCAGTTCGCGCACCAAGTTTGACTCCGGCACCGGCTGGCCGAGCTTCAGCGCGCCTATCAAAGGCAATAATGTGACAGAGAAGGAAGACTGGGCCTGGGGCATGAGCCGCACTGAAGTCCGCTCCAAGCACGGCGACTCCCACCTCGGCCACGTCTTCGACGACGGCCCCGGCCCCAACGGTCAGCGCTACTGCATCAACTCCGCATCATTGCGCTTCATCCCCGTTGCCGAGTTGGAAGCTGAAGGTTATGGGGATTATCTGAAGCTCTTTTATCAACAGGGAGAGTGAAGAGAATACGGCCAGCGAAGCCCCAATCAACCTATCACCGCAGAAGCCACACCCCGCAGCGATCTTTCCGACCGGGAAGTAATCACTGCGGGGTACAGCCATACTGACTTTTTATATCAATATAATAGAGAGATTTTTCTGCTTTTCTCCAAAATGGGACAGAGTGGGATCAGGCCACTCTGATTGATCTATTGCTTGGCGCTGCGGCGAGTAACACCAATTCCCACCAGCGCCAGCCCCATCAGTATGAGGCTGCTTGGTTCAGGCACTGTAGACACAACGTCCCCATCAAAATCGAAGCCAAAGAGTGCATAGGGGTCGCCCGAAAGTGCCGTGAAAGCATGCGCATAACCCACCAGACGGTAGGTATGGGAGTCTATCAATGTAAATTCGGTAGATTCGTAAATAGCACTACCCACACCGAGTTCAACCACCATAGAACCGATCGTCTCATCAATAAGCTTCAGGTCAACGTCGCCAGGTCTTATCACCGTCTCAGTCGATGCCCAAAGGCGGGTTGTTGTGTCGCCTCCGGAGACCATAAATCGGAGGGTCGTATCGATATCCGCTTCGGAGTGACCTGTTGCACCATATACACTGGATGCCGAGGTGCCTAATGAAATCGATCCAACATATCCACCACCTATCGCGGTCTTAAATGTGTTGGCTGCAGTAAAGTCGGTGACATCATTGAACCCCCCACCAACGGGTATACTGGCCTCTCTTTGAGTTGTAATGTCATACCCGACAAATCCATCAGACCCAAATAGTGAACCTGAAAAAGTATTTTCCGTTGTGCCGGGATTTGAAACTACACCAGGATCATAGGTTACTAAAGCGGATGCCTCAGTATGATCCTCAAGAAGATTGATTACCCCGGCTGATGCCGGTTGCATGATGCTCGCTGAAAACAGAAAGATGCTGCCGCAGGCAACTGCTAGAATTTTTCTCATATTCATTTTTCATCACCAAAATCGTTATGAAAGAGGATGGAATTGATCACTTGTCCTCCTTTGAAAGGAGCCTCTGAATGAATTGACGAACCCCGGCACCAAGGCACTTAACCATGATTCGTTCAGCGGCTCAGTCAAACAAGCAATCCTCATGCCCGAGAAAACTATTAATAGCATAGCAACAAAATAATTATCCCACACTTTTCCAAAAATTCCTTTGCTGACAGTGTGTTAACAAAACCAGAATCTACATTATTTATGTCGTTTATTGATTCAACGAACAGGCTCGATAATTACGGAATTAGGATTTATAAAAAAAACCGGCAATAGAATGTTATTTAGTGATCTATATCAAGTCTTTCACTACTGCGGTAAAGGGAACTCAGGAAAGCAAAACACATAAAAAACAAGTATAAATCAACAAGTTAACTGAACCCCGGTTTTATTTGACAGTGTAAATAATTCCGACACAATTTGAATGGGGTATACCAAAACACACGACAATCCACATAGAATTGGCCAGGGAGACCCTGATTCCAAACCAACCCACGGCGAGGCACTGCTCCTGCAATACACCTAATTCCCTATGGGGCCTCTGAACAAGTCATGCTTTCGTCATTGCAGGAGCAGCCCCCCTGCCGCGCAAGAGCCCTGTGCACCAACCGAATTTATCCTGTATCTTTCGGCCATGGATGCGCTTGCCGTTACCAAAAACCTCACCCGTTCCTATAATGGCCGCTGCGCCCTCGATCATCTCGACCTGACCCTCAATCGGGGCGACGTGCTTGGCCTGCTCGGCCCCAACGGCGCAGGCAAATCCACCACCCTGCGTCTGCTCAGCGGCGAACTCGCCCCTGATGTGGGAAACATCCATATCTGCGGCATCAACCTGCAACACCAGCCGGAGCAGGCCAAGCAGTGTCTCGGTTATCTACCCGAACAGCCGCCGCTGCTGCTGGAACAGCGGGTCGATGAATTTCTCGGTGACTGTGCCAGACTCCATCGAATGCCAATAGCAGAGGTTCCCGCAGCGCTGGAGCGAGTCAAGCAGCAGTGTGGTCTGGAAGAGACGGGGCGCCGCCTGATCCGCAATCTTTCCAAAGGCTATCGGCAACGGGTGGGGATCGCACAGGCCATCATCCACGATCCTGCAGTTGTGATCCTGGACGAACCCACCGACGGTCTCGATCCGGGGCAGATCCGCGAGGTGCGTGGTCTGATCCAGGAGTTGGCCAGGGAAAGGAGTGTCATCCTGTCGAGCCACATCCTGCCGGAAGTGCAGGCGGTCTGTAACCGAGTTTTGATCCTGCACCAGGGGAAACGCGTCTACAGCGGTGAAATCTCACCACCCACCACTCCGACCCTGAAACTGGAGCTTGAACATACCCCAGATGTTGCAATTTTCAATTCCCTGCCGATGGTGGCATCTGCAACAAACCTGCACACAGACTACTTTCATATCACCCTCACTCCCGGCGCCAAGGCCTCGCAACTGGCCGCCGCAGTGGTTGAACAGGGGTGGGGGTTGAAGTCGATGACGCCGGAGATTCTGAGTCTGGAACAGATCTTTTTGGAGCTGACCAGCGGGGGGCCAAGCGCATGATCCTAACCCTGGCATTCATGGAGTGGCGGCGCCTGATGCGCACACCGCTGGCCTGGGCGCTGCTTGCCATCGCCCTCTTTCTGCTGAGCTGGCAGTTTCTGCAGATCCTGGAGCATTTCACCGGTCTCAAACCGGAAGGACGTACCCTCGGACTGACCCACTTTCTCTCCCTGCAGCTCTACGGTTTTGCGGCACTACTGATCCTCTTCATCACCCCGATACTTGCCATGCGGCAGTTCAGCGATACCGCTCACCAGAGTAACTTCACCCTGCTGAGCAGCGCCCCGCTCTCCCTGACGACAATCGTCTTCGGAAAATACCTGGGGCAGATACTGTTTTTGGGCATGATCCTGCTGCTGCCGCTGATACTCTCCCTCTCCCTGCAAATCGGCGTAAATCTCGATCTTGGACTGCTGACTGCCGCCACCCTGGGGCTCTTCCTGCTGACCCTCTGCTTCAGCGCCATCGGACTCTACCTCTCTTCTCTGAGCGAATCGCCGGCCATCGCTGCGGCAGGCAGTTACGGCTTGCTGTTGCTTCTTTCCATCCTGGGGCAGAACTTTGCCAGCGAAACCAGCGGCATCCTGCGCTGGTTCGGCTGGCCAGGCCATCTGCTCAACCTGCAACTTGGACTGGTGAAGAGCAGTGACATCATCTACTTCCTGCTGCTGACCTTTTTCTTCATCGCCCTGACCCTTCAACGACTGAACCATCGACGCGGTCAGTAAACAGATGAAGATACCGTCGCCTTTTCAAAACACACTTTTTTATCTGCAACTACTGGCAGTGCTGCTGCTCACCGCCTGGTTGAGCAGCCGTTTCGAGCTGCAATGGGACTGGACCCGCAACGGCAGCAATACCCTCAGCAAGACGAGCATCGAGACCCTGGCACACGCTGAGGGTCCCATCACCATCACCGTCTATGCCGCAAAACAGCCGGCCTTGCGGGAAAAGGTCGAATCGTTCATCGAACGCTACCACCGATTCAAACCCGATCTTACGCTAAAATTTATCGATCCGATCCAGCATCCCGGTGCGGCACGTCGTCAGGGCATCACCCTATCCGGCGAACTCCTGATCGATTATCGGGGCCGCCAGGAGCGCCTCCAGCAGCTAGACGAAATCACCCTGACCAACGCCATCCATCGTTTGCTGCGAACCGAGACCCACTGGCTGGTCGGCCTTGAGGGCCACGGCGAACGCAGCCTGTTGGGAGAGGCCAACCACGACCTGGGCCTTTTCGGCTCAGCTCTGCAGCAGAAAGGCATCAAAACCATCAGCCTGAACCTGGTGGACACCCCGGATATCCCGGACAACACCAGCCTGCTTGTCGTCGCATCACCTCAGAAGACCCTGCTGCAAGCCGAGCTGTCACGACTGCAGTTATACCTGGAGCAGGGCGGCAATCTCTTGCTGCTTCTCGACCCTGGACAGGATACCGTCTTGAGTCCGCTGCTCGCTTCACTGGGTTTGGAAACCCTGCCAGGCATCCTGGTGGACGCCAATGTGCGAGAACTGGGCATCGATGATCCCTCCATCGCACTGGTATCCCAATATTCGCCACATCCGGTTACCCGGGACTTCAATCTCATCACTCTCTACCCCCAGGCATTGGCGCTGCAGAGTAGCGTTTCGTCTCCCTGGCATGTCGTGCCGCTGTTACAGACGCTGCAAAACTCATGGAACGAGACTGGCGCCATACAGGGAGAGATCCAAAGAAACCCGGAGGCCGGTGAAATGCCGGGACCTCTGACGATCGGTTACGCCATGAGCCGGGAGAAGAACAGTGGTACTCAAAGAGTTATTGTGGTGGGCGACGGTGATTTCCTCTCCAACGCCTATCTGGGCAATGCCGGCAATCAGGATCTGGGGATAACATTGATCAACTGGCTGACCGCTGAAGAGAACCTGGACATACAGAGTCATCAGGCAACCGACAAAACGCTGCTGCTCTCTCCCCTCGCACAGGGCATTATCGGCCTCGGCTTTTTGATCCTGCTGCCGCTGCTGTTACTGGCAACCGGCGGGTTAATTCATTGGGGTCGAAAACGGGCCTGATGAGTCGTCGCACCTGGATCAATCTGCTGCTCTTTGCGCTGCTATGCCTGTTGGCCGCACTTAGCTGGTGGCTGCAACCCACACCCCTGCCACCCCTGACCAGTCTCGATCCCGGTAAAATCAAAATCATCAGGATCTCAGACAACAGCGGACGGGATATCCAACTGTACAAAAGCGACGACATCTGGAGGATAGACCAAATGCCTGCCGACAGTGATCGCATCAGGCAACTGCTGGAGATCAGCCGCACACCAAGTTTTGATCGTTTTCCCACCCCTGAACATCAACTGGAGGCTTTCGGTCTGCAACCATCCGCCATTCGTCTGCAACTCGATGACCTGGAACTGGCATTCGGCAACAACGACCCGATCGACAACCTGCGCTATGTGCAAATCAACAATCTGATCCATCGCATCGGCGATGGTTTCCAACACCACCTCACTGCCCCGGAAACGGCCTGGCAGAAGAAGTAGTCATGCCCGAACTGCCCGAAGTCGAAACTACCTGCCGGGGTATAGAGCCCCGCATTAAGGGCGCTGTTGTGGAACAGGTGATCATCCGCCAGGCGAAATTACGCTGGCCGATCCCCACCACCCTGCCCCACGATCTGCCGGGACAGTGCCTGCAACGGGTCAAACGGCGGGCAAAATATCTCCTACTGCAGTTCGACCAGGGCACCCTGATCCTGCATCTCGGCATGTCCGGCAGCCTGCGGGTACTAAAACGAGGGTCACCCCCGCAGACCCACGACCACTTCGAGATCACCTTCGACAATAACCGCATTCTGCGCCTGCGTGACCCCCGCCGCTTCGGCGCAGTGCTTTGGACCTCGGCCCCTGCAGCCGACCACAGCCTGCTCAGAGAATTGGGGCCTGAACCCCTCGGCCCTGACTTTGACGGGACCCATCTCCACCAGGCGGGCAGCCGGCGCAGGGTGGCGGTAAAAAATCTCATCATGAACAGTAAAGTGGTAGTCGGTGTGGGCAACATCTACGCCAGCGAATCACTGTTTCGTGCAGGCATTCACCCCGCCCGGCCCGCCAATCGCATCTCACAGCAACGTTATGGTCGTCTGGCGGCAGAGATAAGCGCCGTGCTCCGCGAGGCAATAAAAGCGGGTGGAACCACCTTAAGGGATTTCCAGCAGGAGGATGGACGGCCTGGCTATTTTGCTCAAGCGCTGCTGATCTACGGCAAGGCGGGGAAAGCCTGTCCCAATTGCGGCAAACCCATCAAAAACCGCACCATTGGACAACGATCGAGTTATTATTGCGCTCACTGTCAAAGATAGGCCACGATTTATTATCCTTGACACCAAAGCCCCCCCCTCCTAGCATGCGGGAATTTTTTGAATAACTGTAACGGAACAGATGGATCTAAAGGCCATTAGCGAGCTCATTGCCGACGATATGCAGGCCGTCAATCAGACGATCCTGAGCAATCTGAAATCGGACGTTGTGCTGATCAACCAGATAGGCGCCTATATCGTCAGCAGTGGCGGTAAACGACTGCGTCCGCAGATCGTGCTCCTGGCCGCCCAGGCCTGTGGTTACAACGGCCAGAGCCACATCGATCTGGCGGCGATCATCGAGTTCATCCACACAGCCACCCTGCTGCACGACGATGTCGTGGACGGCTCCGACCTGCGGCGCAATCAGGAGACAGCTAACGCTGTCTGGGGTAATGAAGCCAGTGTGTTGGTAGGTGACTTTCTCTATTCACGCTCATTCGAGATGATGGTATCTGTGGGACAGATGCGGGTAATGGACGTGCTCTCTCACGCCACCAACCGCATCGCTGAGGGGGAAGTGCTGCAACTGCTCAACTGCAATAACCCTGAGACCACCGAAGCCGACTACATGGAGGTCATCAAGCGCAAGACCGCTACCCTCTTCGAGGCCGGCGCCCGGCTTGGCGGCGTTATCACCGACACCTCACCAGAGCAGGAAAAGGCGATGGCGGATTACGGTCTCCACCTGGGGATTGCCTTCCAACTGGTGGATGACTCTCTCGACTACAACTCCTCCAACGAAGATATCGGCAAAAACATCGGCGATGATCTGGCCGAAGGCAAACCGACACTGCCGCTGCTGCAGGCAATGAAAGTCGGGAGCGAAACCCAGCGAAAAAAATTGCAGGAGATCATCGAAAAGGGCGGCCTCGACGAGATCGATTTCGTCATGGAGGCGATTAGAACCACCGATGCCATCGCTTACACGGAGAATATGGCACGGCAAGAGGCCCAAAAAGCGAAAGCTGCCCTGGAGGCGATTCCACCCTCACCCTACCGGGATGCACTGGCCGCACTGGCCGATTTTTCCGTGGCCCGAACCAGTTAATCTCTTTGGCATAGGCGTTGGGGACGACGTCTCACCTTAATTGACCCATCCACGTAATATTCGTCATCCCGACCGCAGGGAGGGATGACGGTTAATTGATCAACCAACAATAGATCGCCACCACTTGCCAGCCCCAATTGAATCCCCCCCGGAATTCCATTATCATTCCCGCCCTGTCGCGGCTCTGGATTCATGACCGAAACAAGTTCCCGGTGTGTAGCGCAGCTTGGTAGCGCACTTCCTTCGGGAGGAAGGGGTCGGAGGTTCAAATCCTCTCACACCGACCAAACAAGCCCTATAGTTCGCGCTAACTATAGGGCTTTTTTGTGTCAGGGCACTAAGTTACATATTTCCGGAATCAAAAGAACGTAGGGTGCGCCGTGCGCACCCTACCATAGGAAGGGACGATCAGGCCGCACCAACCACCCTGGCCTTGCCGAAGGTCAGTCCCTCATTCGAAACATCCACCTGGATGACATCCCCCGCCCCGAAACGCCCACCGAGGATCTCCTGGGCCAACGGATTCTCCAGTTGCTGCCGGATCGCCCGTTTCAGCGGACGCGCCCCATAGACCGGGTCGAAACCCGCCTCGCCCAACCGGTCGAGTGCGGCATCGGAGATCTCCAGGCCCATCTCACTATCAGCCAGGCGCTGCTGCAGATAGCCGATCTGAATCGAGGCAATCGCTCTGATCTGCGCCTTATCCAGCGGATGGAAGACTACGATCTCGTCCAGACGATTGATGAACTCCGGCCGAAAGCTCTGCCGCACCACTTCCATGATCGAGGACTTCATCTCGTCATATTGGGCTTCCGAGTTCTGTTCCTGAATCATCTCTGAACCCAGATTGGAGGTCATCACAATGACGGTGTTGCGAAAATCGACCGTGCGACCCTGGCCATCGGTCAGACGGCCATCATCCAACACCTGCAGCAATACATTGAATACGTCAGGATGGGCTTTCTCCACCTCGTCCATCAGGATCACTGAGTAGGGACGACGCCGTACCGCTTCGGTAAGATAGCCGCCCTCTTCGTAACCCACATAACCAGGGGGCGCACCAATGAGCCGCGCCACCGAGTGCTTCTCCATGAACTCCGACATGTCGATGCGGATCATCGCCTCCTCGGTATCGAAGAGAAACTCCGCCAGCGCCTTGCACAGCTCGGTCTTGCCCACACCTGTGGGACCGAGAAAAAGAAACGAACCGTTGGGCTGACTCGGGTCAGACAGGCCTGCCCTGGAGCGACGAATGGCGTCACTCACCGCACGCACGCCCTCAGCCTGACCGATGACCCGTCTGCCCAGCTCATCTTCCATACGCAGCAGTTTGTCGCGCTCGCCCTCCAGCATCTTGTAGACCGGGATGCCTGTCCATTTGGAGACCACCCCGGCAATCTCCTCTTCGGTGACCTTGTTACGCAGCAGTTTCATCTCCTGCATCTCCGCCTGGGCCGCCATATCGAGCTGTTTCTCCAGTTCGGGGATTCGCCCATACTGCACCTCGGACATGCGCGCCAGATCACCGGCCCGGCGGGCGGTTTCCAGCTCCAGGCGCGCCCGCTCCAGGGACTCCTTGATATGGGCAGTACCCTGCAAGGCCGCCTTCTCCGATTTCCAGATCTCCTCCAGATCGGAGAACTCCCGCTCCAGCCTTTCGATCTCCTCCTCCAGGTGAGCGAGGCGCTTTTTTGAGGCCTCGTCGGTCTCTTTGTTGAGCGCCTCACGTTCGATTTTAAGCTGAATGAGCCGCCGCTCCATACGATCCATCAGTTCCGGCTTGGAGTCGATCTCCATTCGGATCAGGGAGGCCGCCTCATCCACAAGGTCGATTGCCTTGTCCGGCAGCTGCCGGTCGGAGATATAACGGTGGGAGAGGGTCGCAGCAGCAACGATGGCCGGGTCGATAATATCGACTCCGTGGTGCACCTCGTAGCGTTCCTTGAGCCCACGCAGGATGGCAATAGTGTCCTCCACACTGGGCTCGTCCACCAGCACCTTCTGAAAACGACGCTCCAGGGCGGCGTCTTTCTCCACATACTGACGGTACTCATCAAGCGTGGTGGCGCCGACGCAGTGCAGCTCACCACGGGCCAGCGCGGGTTTGAGCATATTGCCTGCATCCATGGCACCTTCTGCCTTGCCGGCGCCCACCATGGTGTGCAGCTCATCGATGAAGAGGATGATCTGCCCCTCCTGTTTGGAGAGGTCATTGAGCACCGCCTTGAGACGCTCTTCAAATTCACCGCGAAACTTTGCTCCGGCGATCAGTGCACCCATATCCAGGGAGAGCAACTGTTTGCCTTTCAGCCCCTCCGGCACCTCTGCGTTGATGATGCGCTGGGCCAGACCTTCGACGATAGCGGTCTTGCCCACGCCAGGTTCACCGATCAAAACCGGGTTGTTCTTGGTGCGGCGCTGCAGCACCTGGATGGTACGGCGGATCTCATCATCCCGCCCGATCACGGGATCGAGCTTGCCCTGCTCCGCCCGCTCGGTGAGGTCGATGGTGTATTTCTGCAGGGCTTGGCGCTGATCCTCCGCATTGGGATCATCCACCTTCTGACCTCCCCGCATCTTCTCTATGGCCTGCTCCAGCCGCGCCTTGTCGGCACCCGCCTTGCGCAGCAATCCGCCGATCTCACCCTTGTCGTCAACAGCCGCGAGTACGAAAAGCTCACTGGATATGTACTGATCCTTGCGCTGCTGGGCCAGCTTGTCGGTCTGGTTGAACAGCCGCCCAAGATCGTTGGAGATATGCAGATCCCCCTCTGCCCCCTGTACGCCTGGCAGTCGTTCCAATGAGGCGCTGAGGTCCGAACGCAACTGATTGACATTAATATCAGCCTGCGTCAGCAGGTGGCGCACGGTTCCACCCTCCTGATCCAGCAGGGCACTCATCAGATGCACCGGCTCGATAAATTGATGATCACGGCCGACAGCCAGGCTCTGGGCATCTGCCAGTGCCATCTGAAACTTGCTGGTCAAACGATCCATACGCATGAGAAAAACTCCACAATAAAACCTTAATATTCCAATAGATGGGGCGAATCCCGCTAAAATTCAAGAATTCCCAGAATAAAAATAGTGTAAAGATTTTCCAACTGCTGCCGACTCAACTCTATTGAGTAGCTCAGCCCAAGCTGTTTCAGGGCAAAACCATAGTTTGCATGACCTCGGAACAGCGAATCGATGAAACTGACCTCAAAAAATCTCACTATCACCTATGTCGTTTTCTTCATGCTGTTGCTGGCGCTGCTGCTGGCAGGCATCGTTATTCAACGCATAGAGGCCAATCGCGCCCACCACATGGATCTTGCTGCCAACTCAGTAAAGATGACCGCCAACGAGATCAGCCGTATGATCGGCGAAAAACGCCGTTTGCTTCACATCTTCTCCAATTATGAGTCCGGGTTGATAAATGCGATCAACACGAACCCTGGAGATGAGGAAGCCCAGGGGAGGCTCAACCAACGCATACTCAGCTACTTCCCGGACGGTTTTGCCTTCACCCTGGCTGACAGTAACGGTTCTCCACTTTATGACGATCTCAGCGGCGCTGTCGGTGAACTGTGTCAACTGAAGATCAGTGACTTTGCCGCTGGTAAGAGCGATTTGATTAAGATTCACCCAAACCCGAATCAGTACCATTTTGATATTATGGTCACCACCGGCAGACAGGATGGCCTGGTGTTTTTTGTCAGTTTTCAGACCACGCTGCTGCAAAATCTGTTACGAATCTCTCACCGGCATCAGCACCAACTAATCCTGCTCAATACCGAAAAGCCCAACCTGATCGAGGTTACCGAAGAGGGAAACCGCTACGAATTGAAACTGGAGAATCCCATTCTCACGGAAGAGATGGCCGGGCGCATTCTGGCCCGGCAAAATGTACCCGGCACACTTTGGGAGCTGGTGGATATCGGTGCTCCGGCAACCTTCAACGGCTTTGAAAAAGAGGTCATCACCCAGGCCGGATGGGTATTCCTGGTCTTCTTCATCTCAAGCATGTTCATGGTGGGACTGATCCTGCGGGGAAAAACGCACCGCCTGCGTGCTGAACATGCCCTGTTGGCAGCCAAAGACCAGCTGGAAATAGAGGTGGCCTCACAGACCCAACAGCTGCGTGCGCGCAAGGAGCTGGCGGAAACCACTCTGGCCTCGATCAGCGAGGGCGTCATTACGACCAATGCCCAAGGCGTGGTTACCGCACTCAACCACACAGCCCAGGAATTGACCGGCTGGGGGGCTAAACATGCACTGGACTGCCTGCTTGCCGACATACTCAATCTGTCCGATGAAACCACAGGCGCGCCGGTCAACCTCCCTTTGGGCCAGTGCCTGACCACTGATGAGATAACCAAACTGGACAACCGGCCACTGATTCTCACCCAGAGTGATGGAAAAACCACACGAATCGTGCAGCTATCAGTGGCAGTAATCAATGGTGAAAGAAATAAGAACGCCGGAAATGTGCTGGTAGTCAGAGACATTACCGAGGCTCAGCACATGGCACAACGCATCTCCTGGCAGGCAACTCATGATGCGCTGACAGGCCTGATCAACCGGCTGGAGTTCGAGCGCAGGCTACAGACGGCAATGGAACTCGCCCACACCGACAATGCGGAACACGTCTTGATGTATCTGGATCTGGACCAGTTCAAGGTGGTCAACGATACCTGTGGCCATATTGCGGGTGACGAACTGCTTCGCCAACTCACGCAGATGCTGCTTGAGATCGCCCGCCGCACCGACGTCGTGGCACGTTTGGGCGGTGATGAATTCGCCATCCTGCTTGAATACTGCCCCCAACAGCAGGCCATTGTGCTGGCGGAAGAGATACGTCTTTCAGTGCGCAACTTCCGTTTCACCTGGGACAATAAGCCTTTCACCATCGGCGTCAGTATCGGAGTGGTTCCCTTCAATGCCAGATATCATGACCTGACCCAGATCCTCAGCGCCGCTGACAGCGCCTGTTACGCGGCAAAGGAGGGGGGCCGTAACCGGGTCCATGTCTACTCCGAGGAGGATGAGATAATCGAGCAACGCTATGGCGAAATGCAGTGGGTTTCCCGCATTCGGCACGCACTGGACGAGGGACGATTTCTACTCTATTGCCAGAAGATCCAACCCATCCGCTCAAACAGCAACAGCAGCTTTCACCTGGAGATCCTGCTCAGAATGGAACAGGAGGATGGGCAGATGATGCTGCCTGGTGCCTTTATTCCTGCCGCTGAACGTTACGGTTTGATGATCGATCTGGATCGGTTTGTCATTTCGGATACGCTGCAGTGGATGGAGAGCTGTCCCCCGCTGGATGACGGCTTTGTCTCCATCAACCTCTCGGCCCAGTCGATCACTGACCCCGGCTTTCTGAAAGCACTGGAATCTCAGCTTGAAAGCAGTGGCGTGGATCCCTGCCGGCTCCTTTTTGAGGTGACGGAGACGGCAACCATCTCCAACCTTTCCAGGGCGCAACAGTTCATCGAACGCATAAAATCCCTGGGTTGCCGCTTTGCCCTCGACGACTTCGGCACCGGCATGTCCTCCTTCGCCTACCTGAAACACCTTCCGGTTGACTATCTGAAGATAGATGGTGAGTTTGTACGCGACATTGCCAGCGACCCCGTTGATTTCGCCATGGTAAAAGCGATCAATGAAGTCGCCCAAATCATGGGCATGGATACCATTGCCGAATATGTCGAGGACGGTATCACCCTCGCAATGCTGAAAGAAATCGGCATCGGTTATGGTCAGGGCTACGCTATTGCCAAACCTGAGCCATTGAGCAATTTTTACTGCGCTCTATCCACCGGGAACACACACGCCCTACCCTGAAATTCGGTTGTAACAGTCGCCATCACGGCGCCAGGCTGCCACCGCAGACACCGGCGGATTCGGCGTGCTTAAAGAGCCGTTCCGCATCGATAATCTCGATGTGACTGCCGTTTACCCTGATCAGCCCCTGCTCGGTAAAATTATGCAGGATGCGGGAGAAGGTCTCGGGCTTTACCGACAGCCGCGAGGCAAGCACCCCCTTGGGGGCTCGCAGATCGATCATGTTACCGTTCTGTTTTTCCGTATCCCAATTACCCCAGAGAAACCCTGCCACCCGCCCGGTGGCGCTCTGTAAGGTCAAATCGTCGATCTCCTTGATCAGATGCTTGAGCCGCTGACTCATGCTTGCCATGAGCCGAAAACAGGTATCGGTGGACTCCCGCAGCATATCGAGGAAGGACTGGCTGTCAAATGAGCGCAGTTCAGCACCACCAATGGAAGTGGCGTTGACCGGGAAGTTCGGACTCTCCTGGAACATCAGCGCTTCGGCAAATGTATGACCTGGTGTGATGATCTCGATGACCTTCTCATTCCCGTTCATGGCCAAACGGTAGAGCTTGATCTGCCCCTGAGTCACCAGATAGAAACGATCCGCCACGTCACCCACCTGAAACAAATGCTGGCCATCCTCCAGTTCGATCACCTGACTCATCGCTTCGACCCGGGCTATCTGCCCTTCGTCGAGACGGGAGAAGATGTAACACTGCTTCAAATCAAATGACACTTTAAGAATACCCCAATAATAGGAAAACCGGCTCAACGATTATGAGCCATCACAACAGTCCAATCCAACCGGGCACGACCAACCCGCCCTCCAGGCGCTATTTTTTCAGCTGGGACAGATCCCGCACCGCACCCTGCGCCGCACTGGTGGTCAGCGCCGCATAGGCCTGTAGTGCCTGTGAGACTGGCCGTTGCCTGTTTTGCGGCTGCCAGGCCGAACTGCCCCGCTGCTCCATTTCCTGACGCCGGGCAGACAAAACTCCAACGGAAACTGCAACACTGATGCAACGATTGGGAATATCGATATCGATGGTGTCTCCCTCCTGCACCAGGCCGATATTGCCCCCTTCCGCCGCCTCAGGCGAACAGTGGCCAATAGATAACCCCGACGTGCCACCGGAGAAACGGCCGTCGGTAATCAGGGCACAGGCCTTGCCCAACCCCTTCGATTTCAGATAACTGGTGGGGTAGAGCATCTCCTGCATGCCGGGTCCCCCTTTGGGACCTTCATAACGGATGATCACCACGTCCCCCTCCAAAACCCTGTCACCCAGAATCGCCTCCACCGCGTCATCCTGGCTTTCGAAAATCCGGGCGGGACCACTGAAGGTAAGGTTCGATTCATCCACCCCGGCAGTCTTCACGATGCAACCCTGCTCCGCCAGATTGCCGAACAACACCGCCAGACCACCATCTTGGGAGTAGGCGTGTGCCAAATCCCGGATACAGCCGTTTTCACGATCGGTATCGAGACTCGGCCAGTTTACACTCTGGCTGAATGCGACCTGGGTCGGAACGCCACCGGGTCCCGCCAGATAGCGCTCCCGAACCTGTGCGTCCGAAGTCCGCTGAATGTCCCAACGATCGAGGGCGTCTGCAATGCTGCCACTGTGGACGGTGCCGCAATCCCGGTTCAGCAATCCTGCGCGATCCAACTCGCCAAGGATCCCGATAACTCCACCTGCACGATGCACATCCTCCATGTGATACTGCTGGGTGCTCGGTGCAACCTTGCACAGATTTGGCACCTTGCGTGACAGCCGGTCGATATCCTGCATGGTGAAATCGACGCCCGCCTCGTGGGCCGCCGCCAGCAGATGCAGCACGGTATTGGTGGAGCCGCCCATGGCGATATCCAGTGTCATGGCGTTCTCAAAAGCCCCATATGTGGCGACTGAGCGTGGCAGAACAGAATTCTCATCCTGCTCATAGTAGCGGCGGGAGAGATCGACAATCAGCCTTCCGGCCTCCAGAAACAATGCCTTGCGCGCCGCATGGGTGGCCACCAGGGAGCCGTTGCCCGGCAGACTCAGGCCCAGGGCCTCGGTCAGACAATTCATGGAGTTGGCGGTGAACATGCCGGAACAGGAGCCGCAGGTGGGACAGGCCGAACGTTCAATGGCCGCCACGTCGCTGTCGCTCTCATTGGGATCAGCAGCGGAGACCATGGCATCCACCAGATCCAGTTTGATCTCTCCTTTGGAGGAGAGAGTGACCTTACCAGCCTCCATCGGTCCACCGGAGACGAAAACCGTAGGTATATTGAGCCGCAGGGCAGCCATCAGCATACCGGGGGTGATCTTGTCGCAATTGGAGATGCAGACCAGCGCATCCGCGCAGTGAGCATTGACCATATACTCCACGGAATCGGCGATGATGTCCCGCGACGGCAGCGAATAGAGCATGCCGCCATGCCCCATGGCGATGCCGTCATCCACCGCGATGGTATTGAATTCCTTCGCAACACCGCCGGCCTTTTCGATCTCCCGGGCCACCAACTGCCCCATATCTTTCAGATGGACATGACCCGGCACGAACTGGGTGAAGGAGTTGGCAATGGCGATGATCGGCTTTTCGAAATCGTCGTCCTGCATCCCGGTAGCCCGCCACAGGGCACGGGCACCGGCCATGTTGCGTCCATGGGTGGTGGTATGGGAACGGTATTTCGGCATTTCACTCTCCGCAGGGTCTGCTCAAGCGCGCATTATGCCCCGATTTGCCGGGAGCAAACAATCACAACTCCGGGTCAAACGGGAGACGCAGGCAGAATTCCGCACCCTCGGTTTCACTGTTGCATACCTCGATGGTGCCACCGTGCTTCTCGACCGCCACCTTGACGAAACTCAGCCCAAGGCCAACACCGGTGCGCTGATATTCGGTTGTCTGATCACCATGCTGAAAAGGCAGAAAAATAGTTTCCAACTGACCTTCGGCAATACCCGGGCCCTGATCCCTGATACAACAGACTATCTCACTGTCGAGACAGGTCAGGTGAACGGTAATCACCGAATCTTCAGGCGAGAACTTGACCGCATTGCCCAGCAAATTCTGCACGGCACGTTCCAGTATCCCGGCATTACCGTTGAGCCAGGCCTCTTCACACTCGATCTGCTGGTCGATACGAATACCACGCGACTGCGCCTGGATAAAAATCTCATCGACAGCACTATAGACCACTGAAACGAAATCGGTATCTGCAAACGTTGTGGCATCCACCGCTTCTGCCCGGGCCAATTGCAGAAAATCATCCGCCAGCCGCAATGAACGTTGCGCCAAAGGCCGTATCTGTTTGACCAGCGACTCCGCAGTACCTTCCGTTGCCTGTCGGGACTGTGTAAGGGAGAGCACCGACGTGATGGGAGAGCGGATGTCGTGAGAGAGAAAACTCAGCATCTTGGCACGGGTCCGTTCAGTGCGCTTGAGCGCACCGATAAATGAGAGCGTCACGATCATACCGAAACTGCCGGCAAGAGACTGGTCGAGGGGTTTCATTTGAACAAACAACTCGGTATCCGGCAGACGCAGCGCCTCGAAACGGATCGGCTGTTCGTCCAGCAGCAGACGCTGCATCAGTTCACTCCAGCAGTAACCACCCTGGATGTCCAGTTGGCTCAATAGCGTTTCAGCATCCATGCCGACCAGGGAAACCGCCTCCGCCTGACCAAGATAGAAAGCGGCGCGGGGGTTGGCCATTGCCACCTGCCCCATGGCATCAACCACCAGCAGACCATCGTCCATCTGGCTGATTGCATTCTCGATGAAACTGCGCAGATTGTGCAGCCGCTCATGGGCATTGCGCACCTGCTCAATACGGCGATCGACAGACTCCAGCGTTCCTCGCGGAGGGGGTTTTTCCGGCAGAGAGAGTTTCGCCGCAAAATCCTCCAGCATCAGCAACACTCTTCCCTGTGGAAACTCATCTGCGGGCCAGCGCAGGCCCAGCATCCAGTTCGTCTCACCCCGGGAGACCCGTATCCACTGATCGGGGCCAAAACGCTGCCAAACCCCATGACTGTGCCATTGAGCCTCTCCCTGTGGGAGCGACTCTGGCGCAGGGAAAGCGCCCTCGGCAAACATCGGCGCGCCATTGGTGTCACAGACCATCCACCCGTTCAATTTGGTGATCCGTTGGAGAAACCTCAGCCCCTGACGCAGATCTTCAAGGGACTTCGCCGAAGGCATCAGCTGGGGCTCCTGCTGCAGTTTCTCCATCTCCTGATTCAGATAGCGAATGGTCTGCCCCAAACGGCGCCAACTCCATAACGGGTAGCTCAACACCAGGCCCAATAACGCCGCCGAGGGCGGAAACCAGATACGCAGAACATGCAGCACCAGCAACACCAGACCAAACAGGGAAAACAGCAGCACCAAGGTCACCAGCGGCGCCCAGTGAGGACGCACCAAACCATAGAGAAGAAATACGAACGCCACCACCACCCCTGAAATCAACAGTCTCCAGGGCATTTCGACCTGACTGAGAACCCTGTCCGTTCGCAGGGCCTCGAGGATATTGGCGTTGATCTCCACCCCGGCCATCGGCTGACCGCGACCGGAAACCGGTGTGGGCAGTGCATCTCCCAAACCGGTTGCGGTAACGCCCACCAACACGATGCGATCCTGAAACGCGGCGGGCAAAAAATCCCCTGCCAGCACCTGGCTGTATGAGTAACGGGGATAGTGTCCGGCAGGACCGGTGAAAGGAATCAATCGGTGCTGATCACGAAAGATCGGCTGCATGGCTGACTGGCGCTGCGCCTGATGCAGACCCGCCCCGTTCTTCTGCCAACGCTCGGGATCCAGCCACTGCAAAACAGAGAGCATCATATGAGGCCAGTAGGCTGCCCCCACCCCTTCATAGAGGTAGATGCTGCGGCCTATCCCGTCTGCATCCAGTTCCATATGCACATGCCCGAGGCCGGCAGCCACCGCGGACAATTCAGGCAGTGGCGAGGTCTCCACCAGTTGCCCGCCCAGTCGATACTCTTCCATGACCACGGGAAAGAAGACCCTGCCGCTGGCTGCGGTGGATTGAATCAGCAAATGGTCTCTCTCAGGGTGTTCCCTGTCACGTTCTGCAAACAGGATATCCATTGCAATAACCTTGGCACCTGCAGCGGTCAGACGATCGATTAGACGGGCATGCAGATCCCGCGGCCAGGGCCAGCGGCCAAGTGCCTCCAGGCTTCTGTCATCCACTGCGACAATCACAACATCCTCCGCCGGCGGAGTGTGCCAGAGGTTAAGTTGCAGATCGTAGATAAGTTGGTCCCAGCGCCACAGCCAATTGCTATAGACCAACAGCAGAATCAGGCCGACCAGCGCAAACAGCGACCACTCGGGAAACCTGAAAACCTGGGCAGAACGACTCATGGACGAGGTTGTGGTAAAGGCAGGTCGAGGCGATAGACTTGCGATTGCCGCACATCCTCGTCACTCTCCATCAGCGCATCCACACGGATGTAGTAGGTACCCGGCCAGGGAACCGGCAGCAACCGCTCAGTATTCGTGCCAATCCGCTCCAGCAAGCGCTGCTGCAACGCGGGATCCGTGGCGACCAGAAAACGGTAACCCCAAGCCTTGTCGACAGCGTTCCAGCGAACCCACATCCAGGGGCCATTGAATTGGGGCGCCTCGATCACCGGAACCTCCACCTTCACCGGTGGTGGGGGAGGGGAAGGAAGGAGGGGCGGTTCGTTCAGCAAAAATCGGTATTCCGCACTCAGCCCCTCCAATCCCAATTCGTCGATGCCCCGCACACGAATCCGGTAGCTGCCGGGAATTAATTCCGGCAGGATGAATTCAGGGGTAACAAGCACCTGCTCCACGATGACCCCGGCGCCCGACTCCCCTCGTAAAAGCTGCACCCGATAGGCTTCGGCACCCTCCAGCCCTGACCAGCGGAGAGGCGCTGCGGGCAGGTCCATCTCGACCCCAAGTTTACTTATATCGGGCGGGATAAGCAGGGGGCGGGGCTTTAGCGGGGGCTTCCCGGGTTCGATCATGGTGCCGAACCCTGCATCGACATCCAGGCTCTCCCCACCGCCGTCAACGGCCACCCGGCCCTTCATCACCTCATTGCGCGTCAGGCCACTCCCGGACTCGACACCGACACGGAAGCCCGTGCCCCGCACCATAGTGACCGCCGCCGGGGTGGTGATCTGAAACCGGGAACCTGTACCCTGCAAAGGCTCCACTTCACTCTCCACCCGTCCGTACTGCACCCGCACCCGGGTATCGACCATGCCCGCCTCACCAAAAGCAGAGAGTGTGTCCATGGAGACCCGGGTCTCAGGGCCAAGCATCAACCGGGAGCCATCGGCAAGCCTGAGTGCAAGGCTGCTCTGTCTACCAGTGGTAACCACATCGCCAATCTGTAGCTGGTCCACACCGGAAAGCAAAACGGGATCACTCTCCCCCGCACGAACAATGCTCACTTCACCTTCAAGAGAGAGCACCTCTGCCGGACTCGGGGTAAGCTTCAGCCACTCCAGCGGCACCTTGATTTCAGTACCCAATGGAATCTGTGTGGGATTTTCGATCTGATTGTAGTACTGCAACCTAACGGTTGAGATCTCATTTTTCAGGTATTGAGCACTGATTTTCGAGAGTGAGTCACCGCCCCTCATGCGATAAACCCAATCCTCAGCCTGAACTGAAGAGAGGACCAGGATCAATAGTGAGATCGCGGTAAGAAAACGGGTATAACGCAACATCTATCTATCTTTCATGAGGTGATAGAGCAACAGAAATTTCAACCGAATGGTGAAGGGGAGACAACATTCTTACGGATTGAACCGTATCAAACAACTCCCTGTACCTGACTGCACCAATTTCACGATTGTTTAGCAGTAATTGAAGGCCTGGGCGCTGCGGAAAAACATTGTAATAAGAGGTTTTTCTACTCCAGCTCTATTCAACACTGCCATCGGCATTACTGACCGATAGAATATGCCGAATAATTATGCAATTCAGATAGTAACGGCAGGCACCATGTCATCTTTTTGCAGCTGTTCCAGACGATACCCCTGATGATAGACTGCCTTGAGTCTCCAGCCATTTTCCGGCACCAGACCCAGTTTACGCCTCAACCTGCTCATGTGAGTATCCACGGTGCGGGTCACCAGCCCCGGGCCAAATCCCCAAACCGTCTCCAGCAGGTGGTCCCGGGAGAGCAATCGACCGACATTGGAAAAAAGAATCCAGGCCAGCTGAAACTCTTTCTCGGTCAACTCGATAGATACCTCACCGCTGACAATCATCTTGGCATCCCTGATGAGTTTGAAATTGCCAATTTCAAACTCATCATTGCGCGAGGTCGGTCCGGTTTTACGGCGTGCCAGGGCTTTCACCCTCGCCAGGGTTATTTCACGCGAGATCGGTTTTGCGAGATAGTCATCTGCTCCCCGCTCCAGTGCTTCGACAATATCCCCTTCGCTGTCCCGGTGAGTGACAAAGAGCACAGGTATGTTCCAATCCATCTCCTTGCGCACCCAGGAGAGCACCTCGATACCCGTGGCATCAGGCAGTTCCCAGTCCATGATCAACAGGTCGTAGGATTCATGCCTCAGCTCCCGGATATAGGCATTCGCATCTGCAAAAGTACGGCAGACATACCCTTCCGACTCCATCCATTCACGCAGCACAACGGATTGCACCGGGTCATCTTCAAGACAAGCAATTCGCACTACATTTCTCCTTGCTTATTATTTTGTCTGGACTCCTGTCGCAGAGCGGCGGCACCCCAACCTGGCACCGCCGCCCATCCACTTCGATCCTGAAGTGGTGTTTTATTTCACATCGATCTCGACACGCCGGTTCTGATAACGGCCGTCCTTGGTGCCGTTATCGGCCACAGGCTGAGTCTCACCCATACCTTTGGAGGTAATCTGGTCAGCTGAAACACCTTTACTCTCCAGATAGAGCTCAGCAGATCTTGCACGACGCTCCGAAAGCACTTGGTTATATTCGGCAGATCCCGTGCTATCGGTATGTCCGATGACTTCCACTGCACTACCACGTGAATGTGAAAGTATCTTTGCCGCGACTGCATCCAACGCCATCTTGGCCTTATCACTCAATTCAGCACTGTTGAGCTTGAAGTTCGCATGACCAACGAGGGTGAAATCAAGACTGCATCCCGCCGAATCAACTGCTTCACCTGCGGGGGTGTCAGGGCATCTGTCCTTATAGTCCGCTACGCCATCACCATCGGAATCCAAGGCACAACCGTTGGCATCCACGCTGGCGCCGGCCGGGGTACCCGGGCACTTGTCCATATAATCGGCAACGCCGTCACCGTCAGAGTCCAAAGCGCATCCAACCGCATCAACCTTCACACCCTTTGGCGTGCCGGGGCATTGATCCTTATCGTCCGTGACACCATCACCATCGGAGTCCTTCATCAGGGCACAGCCCTTCTCATCAACCTTGGTTCCTTTGGGGGTACCGGGACAGGCATCAAGGGGATCGACGACACCATCACCATCTGCATCGCCGTAGCAGGCGGGGTCGATAGGAAATCCTGCGTCATAATAGTTGGATTCCCAACACTCACCATAATTGGTGTGAATGACGCTCTTGCCCTGTTCGTGGATGAAGCCATCCTCAACCGCGTAGGCCGGTGTTGCCGCTACAGCGGAAAGCATGAACGGCACTGCCGCAAGGCGCATTGTGATCTTCTTTGTCGAATCCATTTTTCTCTCCAATTTTTCCTAATTCAATAAACGTCCGCTCAGGCGGCGGCGTCTGCTTTAAACAGGTGAATATCCTGTTGCGGATAGGGGATACTGATACCTTCCTTGTCAAAGGTGGTTTTGATCGTCTCCAGCAGATCCGCCCGGGTAGTCCAATAATCAGAGGACTTGACCCAGGGGCGCACTGCAAAATCGACGCTGCTGTCATTCAACGTCAGCAGCATAACCGTCGGCGCCGGATTCTCCAGCACGGTGTCGTTTGCTGCAAGTATGTCGTTGATCAGGTCACGGGCCTTTTTGATATCGTCGTCGTAACCGATACCGATCACCAGATCGATACGCCGGGTGTCTCTGGCAGAGTAATTTACAATCGTCCCGCCATAGATCTGCGCGTTGGGCATGGTGATCTCGCGGTTATCACCGGTCTTCAACATTGTATGGAAGATACGGATCTCCTCTACCACGCCCATCTCGCCACCCGCCTCGATCAGATCGCCAAGTTTGAAAGGGCGAAAAACGATGAGCATGACTCCCGCGGCAAAACTGGAGAGCGAGTCCTTGAGCGCCAGACCGACCGCCAGGCCGGCCGCACCGAGAATGGCCAACGCGGAAGTGGTATTGACCCCCAGCTGCTCAAGGGCGGCCAGGACGATAACTGCCAGCAGCGCTGCGTAGGCAATGTTGCTGAGAAAGCTGATCAGCATCTGATCAACCTTGCCCTTGACCATCACCTTCTCCAGTCCCCGCACCAACAGGCGGGCGACCCAGCGGCCGATGACGAAGACCAGCAACGCCAGGATGATCTTGGTTCCCCAGGGGATTACATAGGCGTTAAGAATTTGTTCTACGGATATTTCCATTTTTCATTTCCCGAAATTGGTCAGATAAATTATTATTTTCCCGGCTTACTTCCAGCAGCAGACAGAAATAACAGTATAGCCATCGCAGGGATTTAGAACCCTGATAATCGATAAAACCCATCTATATAGGTACTCAAGAACGCCAGCATAGGGGATTATCCTAAGCTGACAAAGTCACGACTTGTGAATAATTGTAAACTGGGGCGAAGCGAAAGTTCACAATTCGAGAGAAAAAGCGCGTATTGGATATTGGCGGTCACCTGAGAACATCCGCCTGCCAAGAGCAGCTTGGGTCGTGCAAAATCATTCAATAACGGTCACTCTATATCAGCCATCCCAGCAAACCTAACGAGGTAGACCCAATGTCCGTACTCCTTGAATTCAGCATGTTCCCCACCGACCGGGGTGAAAGCGTCAGCACAGAGGTCAGCCAGATCATCAGGATGATTCGCGAGAGCGGCATCAGCTACCGCCTGACTGCTATGGGGACCATCATTGAAACCGGCGATATTCGTGAAGCACTCGATCTTGTCGAGCAGGCCTACCGGGTACTGGAGGCGCAAGGCTGCAAACGCATCTACTCATCGCTAAAGTTTGATATCAGAATCGGCAAGGACAACCGTCTGGAGCAGAAAATACGTTCCGTGAGGGAGAAGATCGGCGAGGTCCAGCAGTAGTTCACCGCTAACCGGACATAGGATGCCGCCGCACAGCGAACCCTGTATCCTGGAGACCTTATCCCGGTTTGGGATATTCTATTCCCTATTTTTTCCAACCATGCGAAAAACACTTCGCCGCCAGCGACCTATCATGCCATCCGAACCAGCATCCGCCACACAACTTCAATCCGCAATCGATCTCTGGAGAGAGAGCTTTTCCGGTGTACTATCCACCCAATCTAAAGGTGAGCCTGGGTTTCCCTTCGGTTCGGTGGTGCCATTCTGCCTGGATAGAGAAGGCAATCCTCTTCTACTGCTCTCGCACCTGGCGGAGCATACAAAAAACCTGGACGAAGTCAGCGCCTGCTGCCTTACCGTCATGGAACAGGGGAGCGGAGATGTGCAGAAGCTCGCGCGCCTCTCCTGTTTGGCGCGCGCCGCACAGATCGAAACACCGGCACCCTCCCTGGTGGAACGTTATTTCCGCGACTTCCCCGACACACGCCCCTACTTCGAAACCCTGAATTTTCGCTTCTACCGACTACAGCCGGTACGTTTCTATTTTATCGGTGGTTTCGGCGCCGCACGCTGGTTTGACAAGAGCCGCCTGCTTTCTCATCTTCATCCGGAAACGCGACTGTAAAATAGAGGGGCGCTCGTTCCCGCACTCGAACAGATCATCAGCATCGGCTAACATAGCCCGCCCTGCAACAATCGAAGAGCCGCGCCATCATGACCTCATCTGCCATTCTCGGCCCCCTGAGCAACCTGCATGAAATGCAGGCACAACTGCTGGAGTCTCTCACTCCTGAGGAAGCGGCTCACCCGTACCATCCTGAACTCGGTTCACTCAACTGGCAATTTGGCCAAGCGGTCTACCAGGAACTCCATTGGCTGCGTCTGATCGTTGCCGGTGATGATGATCTGAGCAAGCGGGTCGCCCACCTGTTCACGCCAGGCAAGCTCAGTATCGAGGAGCAGTGCAGTCAACTACCTCCCACCGATCACCTGCTCAACTGGGCTGCTGAAATCCGCGACGACCACCTCATGCGGCTGGCAAATCCAGCCGCTCTGCCGGACCATCCGCTGCTCGTCGATGAACGGCTACAGTGGTTTTTACTGCAGGAGCAGGCCAAACACTACGAAACGATGTTGCTGCTACTGAACCAGCGCAGCCTGCAGATCGACACCAGCGGTTATCAGGTCACCCAGAGACTCAAGGCCGCCGTCCCCCACTGGGAAACCAAGGAGTTGTCCCGGGGACACTACCGCGTCGGCGCCAGAGATCTCCCAGCCGCCTACGACAACGAGCTACCGGCCCAGGCGGTGGAACTCACCAGTTTTCGGATCGCTTTGGATCCGATCTCCAATGCCGAATTCCTCGCCTTCATGGAAGCCGAAGGCTATCAAAACCCGGAACTCTGGGATGAAACAGGCCGTTACTGGCTGGAAAAACACCCCATCAACCATCCAGAATACTGGCGCCAGGACACAATGGGGAACTGGTACGTCATGGGCGTCAACGGCCCCAGCGACCTGCCACCGGATGAACCGGTATCCGGCATCAATCGTCACGAGGCTCAGGCCTACGCCAATTGGATCAGTTCTTTGGGTGGAAAATTCGAAGGGGCCGTGCTGCAACACGAATACCAGTGGGAGATTGCCGTCCGAACCGGGGTGATAAAAAACCAGGGGCGTGCCTGGGAGTGGTGCAGCAATCCCTTCCACCCCTATCCCGGCTTCCAGCCCTTCCCTGCAAGGGAGACCTCCGAAACTGATTTTGACGAGCACCATTTCACCCAGCGCGGCGGCTGCCTCCACACCCAGCGCGTGCTGCGCCGGCCAAGCCTGCGGGACCGCGCCCGGCCTGCGCAGCGCTTTCAACTGGTCGGTTTGCGACTGGTATTTCCACCACTGCACGAGTGGACCTGATGCTCTGCGCCCGGCCCGGAAAACAGGTGATCATGAACGCATTTCTCAGCTTTTGAGGAGACCATCACAACTCCGGGTGGTCTGCCTAAAGATTCCACAATAACTGCCAACAACCCGGTTAGAGGAAATATAACCAGAGTTCAGCAGATGGCAATCAACTCGATCGTGGGACCGGCACTACAGGGCATCCAGCGGGGATTCCAGGGCATGCGCCGTGTCGCCTCGGAGATCGCCAGCGTCAACCAGTCCGAAAAACAGAATCCCACCGACCTCTCCCGGGCGATGGTGGAGATGAACCAGCAGACGAATCAAGCCAAGGCCTCGGCCAAGGTACTGAAAGCCGCTGACGATTCCATCGGCACCCTGTTTGACGAGCGCGTCTGATCTGTTCAACCCAGAGAGGGCTGGAGTCAGCCAAAATTTGTCGCCAGTCAGGAGTATCTGGCCAAGCATGGGGAACCGGAAACCGCCGCTGAGCAGCGGCAGATTTTATCTTGGCCCGGCCCCATGCTATTGGTCTTCATTCTCATAATTGAACTACGATTATCGAAAATTAAGATTTGAAATGAAACTGTTGGTACTGAGTGATCTGCATATTGAATTCGAGGCGTTTGACATCGCCCTGTGTGATGTCGATGCGGTGATTCTTGCTGGTGACATTCATGTCAAGAACAAGGGGCTTTCGTGGGCACAGGAGAATATCCGGGATGTACCGGTTATCTATGTCCTCGGCAATCATGAGTATTATGGCAAGGCCTATCCCAAGCTGATTCACGATATGGAGGAAAGATCCGCCAACACAAACGTGCGCATTCTGGAAAATAGTGTTTTCACGATGAACGGTGTGAACTTTCTTGGCTGTACGCTCTGGACGGATTTTGAGCTGTTTGGTGATGCGCGCCTGAGCGGGTACGAGTGCCAGCAAATCATGACCGACTTTAAAAAGATTCGCCTCTCTCCCAAATTCTCAAAGCTGCGTTCGATTGATGTTACCTCGATTCATCGGCAATCGCTCCGCTGGCTGGATAAGGAGTTGGCGCAGAGAGCGGGGGAATTGAATATAGTCGTAACACATCATGGGCCAAGCCCTAGATCATTGCCTGGAACAGCCATGAATGATGTTTCAAATGCGGCCTATGTCTCAAACATGGAAGGCCTGATTGAGCAACGTCAACCAAGCTACTGGATTCACGGACACCTTCACAACAGCTCGGATTACTCGATAGGCAACTGCCGGATAATATGCAACCCGCGTGGTTATCCTGAAGAAAGGAATCCGGAGTTCAATAGGCAACTGAGCATCAATGTCTAGACCATGCACTATTTTAGCCTTGATGTACGCACCATGATGGTTGTAACCGCTTACGCTTGGTGTGCACGGCGCACCCTACGTTCTGTTTGATGAGAGGGACAGAAGTTCAACGGCCCACTCAATGTTGCAGATCAGAAAAAAAGCATCGACAGATCCACTGCCGTAACATCCTTGGTCAGATCACCCACGGAGATATCATCCACCCCGGTCTCGGCAATCCCCCGAACCGTCTCCAGATTGACGCCACCCGAGGCCTCCAGCCGTACTTTGCCTGAAACAAGGGTAACCGCTTCGCGCAGCCCATCCAGAGAAAAGTTATCCAGCAGCACCCGCTCAGCACCGGCTTCCAGCGCCTCGCGCAGTTCATCCAGCGACTCCACTTCAATTTCAATACCCACGCCGCCAGGGGCCAAATCCTGAGCAGCGTCTAACGCCGCAGCGATGGAACCAGCGGCGTGAATGTGATTCTCTTTGATCAGTATCGCGTCGTAGAGGCCGATGCGGTGGTTATCACAGCCACCGCAGGTTACAGCATACTTCTGTTGTAGCCGCAGACCAGGCAGGGTCTTGCGGGTATCAAGAATTCGCACGCCGGTTCCCGCCACCCGATCGGCATAGATACGCGCCCGGGTCGCTGTTCCGGAAAGGGTTTGCAGATAGTTCAGCGCGGTGCGCTCCCCACTGAGTAGGGCACGGCTGTTCCCCATCAGGGTACAGAGCTGTTGATCCAGCTCCACCCGGTCACCATCTGCAACACGCCATTCGATGACAATCTCCGGATCGAGCTGGCGGAAAACCTCATCGAACCAACCTGTTCCACAGATCACGGCGGACTGCCGGCAGACCACCTCGACGCGGCTGACAGCATCCACATTGAGCAGACCGGCGGTGAGGTCTCCTGAACCGATATCTTCGTCGAGGGCATCCCGCACCTGGCGGGTTATCAACTTCGGCGCGGGAAATATCACGTCAGTTCACAGAGAGCAGTTCCACGTCGAAGACCAGGGTGGCATTCGGCGGAATCACACCACCCGCACCGGCAGCGCCATATCCAAGCTGCGCCGGAATGGTCAGTTTGCGCTTGCCGCCCACCTTCATCCCGGCGACACCCTCATCCCAACCCCGGATGACCATCCCTCTGCCGAGAGAAAAACTGAAGGGTTCGTTACGATCCACTGAGGAATCAAATTTGCTGCCATCGGTGAGCCAGCCGGTATAGTGCACTGAGACAGTCTGGCCTGCGGCAGCCACTTCTCCGTCGCCTTCAACCAGATCGTCATACTTCAAGCCGGAATCGGTAATTTTTTCGCTCATGAATTAAATCTCTTTAGAGTGGATGTATCGGGGAAATAGCCGTGCAGTGAACGAACTTAATTGCAGCGAGGGAAAGTGTCAACGACAGGAGGGCTATCGGCTAAATCCACTTAATGCGAAAACCCGGCAATCAATCGGGGGGGTTGTTCCAGGTTTCGTCAGGCCGATCCGGCAGCCGTCCCGGTATGTTTCAGTGCATCCAACATGGCCCCGAGCGCCCGATCCATAATCGGGGCGTTCGTAACGTCCAGCACCTCGGCGCTGCCGTCACGCAGATGCATGGCAAGGCCATCCACTGTCAGTTCAAGAGCCTTGACCCCTTTACGGTTGACGAAGACAAAGACATCGGTGACATCGCTCTTCCAGGACAACTTGACCCGCTTCTTCTCTTCACCGTCAAACAGTGCGAGCCAGGCTCCAATCTCCAGCGACTCAGCCTGTTCGGTGAACTTATCGTGGATCGCCACAGCAACAGTCTCAGGTTCGAGATCATCCACCAATAGGGAAGATTGATTGATCAACTGACTGTCGGGGAAACTGATATGCAGATCCGCAACCGTATCGACTCCGGCAGAGAGTTTTTTACCCCGCAGACAGGCAATATGGCAATTCTGCAGCTCTTTAAAAAGCCGCGCCATTTTGTGCTGATCAAAAGAGATCGCGTTCAGTCTCTCCCGCAGGTTCCGCAGGAGTTCAGGAATATTACGCAGCAACTCCTGTCGCTCCGCATACTCTTTTTTCGGCGCAACACTCCAAAGCAGCTTATCGACTATCTCCAGGGACTCCTTCCACTCTTCACTCTCAGGCCCCTGCCGCAGATAGTTGAGCAGCAGTACGTCTTTCCAACCATCGCGCAATAGTGATATTACCGCATCTGGCAGCTGTTTCTGGAACTGCAGCCGTTTGTTCAATTCATCTGTAACGGCGGCCTTGGCTGCACGTAACTGCTCCTTGCCACGGGTTACCTGATTGGTGCGCTGTTCCGCCACATCCGCGCCGCGCTGCTCCCGTTCCCACCATTCATTGAACTCGTCATTCAATACCGTGAAGATAGCAGGATCGTCGTCGAAATCCGTCAATACACGCTTAACGATGCTTTCGATCATGCCAAACAGACCGCCGGACGAGCGGTCACCGTCATCATTCCAGCCAATCGCTGCCTGTGCCAGGTTGTTCAGCAGCCGTCTGGCAGGGTGCACCTTTTTGCTGAAGAAGGTCTTGTCGATGATGGCGACCTTGAGCATGGGAATCTGCAGGCGGCTCAGCAGGGCCTTCATGGCATCCGGCAAACTGTGGTCGTCCAGAATGAACTCAAAGAGCATGGAGATGACGTCGATCGTATCGTTGTCTGCCTCTCCCAGCGCCCGATGGGTTCTACCCTCTTCCAACATGCGCAGATCACTTGCCAGACGCGCACGCAGGTTGCCTTCTCCCTCGTTATTGAGGGGTACCATCACTGTATTGGATTGCTGCAGAGAAGAGAGCGCACTTAGCAGCTCGACCGTCTCCACCAGAGGCACCGAGATAGGCGCCCCGCCGGCACCTATCGGCATCCGCCCCGGTACGGCAGGCCCTCCAGCAGGAGCTACACCCCTTCGCAGGTTCAAAAGCTGCTGCAACGTCTCGAAAACCTCGGTTTGCAGATCACTCCGTTCATCCGCAACCTCGTCAACCCTTCCGTCGGCTTGTGCTTCACGACGAGCGCGGCTAACCGCCGGAGAGACCGGGTTGCGCCGTACCTGCGGAGTCAGTTTGGGTATGACACCGGCCTTGCCCAGCACCAGATTAAGCTCGTCGTAGAGCCCACCGATGTAGTGCATGACCTGTTTGTCGAACAGCTTGTAGATGACCAGCTTGACGGGCAGATCAACTTCGACACTTCGCATTGCCTCCTGGAAGGCATTGCAGATCACGCCCGGTGCAAGCGGATTGTGCTGCTCGCTCACCTCATCCGTATCACCGGTCAGCTGAATAAAACGCTGCCCCAGAGCATACAGCTCTCGAGAGTAGCGGTTCTCGCTTTTGGAGATCATGTTGGTGATGGCCAGAGAGTCTTCCAACTCATCCTCGCCCAGCAGGGACATCTCGGAGTCGCGACTCAGTTCGGCAAAGGTCCGTTGATTGACTGGAGCCTCACCCGTCTCCCAGAAACGGTCGAACTTCTGCAACACTTCCCGGCTGAACACCCGGTCGATTCGGGCCCGTTCCTTACGCAACTCACGCATCGCGTCGAAATAGGTCGTCTGCACGGAATCATTGCCGGATTTGTCGGCCAGCTCGTACATTGCGTCATCGAGCTTTTCGAACAATCCGCCCATCAATTGGGGAAGTGTTCTGACGACGTGTTTACGACAAGCGTCGACGATCTTGCGACCCTTCGCGTCAAGAGAGATCTGCCGCTTGCGCGTTGCAGAATCACCGAAAGAGATAATGTTGTCTTGCCGCTGCATTTTGATAACTGTGATAATGGCCTCAGCCGTTTGGCGAGTTATCTCAACCCGCCGATTCCATTTACTTTCAAGTCACATTGGGAGACTATGTCAACAACCTTGTTATGACTGCGAATGTCTTCACAAAACCACCTATTCCGGTCATTCTACTGAAGAAGTGTCTCCGCTCCACCATGCAAGATGCTGGGAAATTAGCACTTTATCCCATAGCATTCAATTTGGTTCAGTAATTATAGCGGCATTCCTGACGATAGCTTAACGAGCCGCGCTCATTTCATGATCAAAAATCCCGATCCGGCTGGGGAATCCGGCTTGTAGAGCGGTAATTTCTTAACAAAGCACTCTTCCTGAGGTATGGTTTGGCTAATTAATTTCTGGGTTCCCGATTTATGCGATTGATCCGGCATCTCGCCACCTCTCTGCTGGACAGTAGCCGTGACCTACTCCCCATTATCGCAGTCATTGCTTTTTTTCAGACGCTGGTACTGCAACAGCCCATCCCCAATCTGGGCAGCCTGCTCTTCGGTACTCTGCTGGTGGTTATCGGTCTGAGCATGTTCATCCACGGACTGAAAATCGGCCTGTTCCCTCTGGGAGAGGCGATGGCTTGGGATTTCGCCAAAAAAGGCAGCGTCACCTGGCTTCTGGCTTTCGCTTTTTCCCTCGGTTTCGGCACCACGATTGCCGAACCCGCTTTAATCAAGATCGCGGAGGAAGCCTCGGAAGTTGCAGCAGTTGGCGGCATGATAGCGAATAATATCGAATCCATGGAAGATTACGCCAGCGGCTTGCGGTTTACTGTGGCCTTCTCTGTCGGTCTCGCAATCGTCATCGGCGTCCTGCGTATCATCAAGGGCTGGCCGGTGCAGTACCTGATCATGGGCGGCTATCTCGGCGTGGTGATTATGACCGCCTTCGCACCCCGTGAGATCATCGGCATCGCCTATGACTCCGGAGGTGTCACCACCTCCACCATCACTGTCCCTCTGGTGACCGCGCTTGGCATTGGTCTCGCATCCAGTATCAAGGGGCGCAATCCGATGACGGACGGTTTTGGCCTGATCGCCTTTGCCTCTCTCACCCCAATGATTTTCGTGATGGGTTACGGAATACTATTGTGATAATGGTGCTGAGCAATCTGCTGGGGGTACTCGCCCAAACTGTATTGGATGTTCTGCCCATCGCCAGCATCCTGTTCGGGTTTCAGTTCCTGGTGCTGCGGCGGCCGCTGCATAATCCGCGACAGGTCATCACGGGTTTCATCTTCGTGCTGATCGGACTGGCATTTTTCCTGGAAGGCCTTGATCTGGCGCTGTTTCCCCTCGGGGAACTCATGGCCAGCCAGCTGACCGACCCCGATTTTCTCGGCATTACCGGGGAACACAATTTTGTACAATGGCACCACTATTTCTGGGTCTACCTGTTTGCCGCCGCCATCGGCTTCTCCACCACCATCGCGGAGCCCTCGCTGATCGCCGTCGCTATCAAGGCGAATCAGGTTTCTGGCGGTGCCATCAGCGAATGGGGTTTACGCATAGCCGTCGCCATCGGTGTTGCCTTCGGCATCGCCTTGGGCAGCTACCGAATCGTCAGCGGCACGCCGTTGCACTGGTATATCATCACCGGCTATCTGGTGGTCATTGCGCAGACCTTTTTCGCTCCGAAAACCATCATCGCCCTGGCCTACGACTCTGGCGGCGTCACCACTTCCACAGTCACGGTGCCGTTGGTGGCAGCCTTGGGGCTTGGACTGTCGAACAACATACCGGGGCGCAACCCGCTGCTCGACGGTTTTGGCCTGATTGCCTTTGCCAGTCTGTTCCCCATCATCGCAGTGATGGGGTATGCCCAGTTGGGCGAGTGGCGCAATAGAAATAAACGATAACTTTCAACAGAGATAGAGATCATGCGTTTTAAACTCATCATTACACTGGTGGAGGACAGCCATACAAATGTTGTACTGGACGCAGCCCGCAAAGCCGGCGCTACCGGTTCCACCGTCATCAACCAGGCCCGAGGTGAGGGTGTGGAGCAGGCGAAGACCTTCTTCGGACTAACCCTTGAGACCCAGCGCGATGTGGTGCTGCTGCTGGTGGAGGAACACCTGAGCCGCACCATTCTTGAAACCATCGCCAAGGCAGGGGATTTCGACGAACGTCCCGGCACCGGCATCGCCTTCCAGATCGACATCGAAGACGCTGTTGGGGTCAGTCATCAGATTCAGAGTTTGAGCCAAGTAGTGGAGGAAGAGTTATGACAACCCAGATCACTCGTGTAATGGACGTAATGAAGGCCAGCTTTGACCTGGTCGACGGCATGGACACCGTCGCCAAGGCTCTGGATACCATGTCCCATGTAGACACCAAGTGTCTGATTGTAAAAAAACGCAATGAAGATGACGAGTACGGCATGGTGCTGCTCTCCGACATCGCCCGCCAGGTGCTGGCGAAGGATCGGGCGCCGGAACGGGTCAATATCTACGAGATCATGACCAAACCGGTACTCACAGTCTCTCCAGACATGGATATCCGCTACTGCGCCCGCATGTTTTCCCGCTTCGACCTCTCCCGTGCACCGGTGGTATCGAACGGCAAGGTCGTCGGCATCGTCAGCCATACCGACATGGTACTCAAGGGGCTGGTCGAAGCAGAACTGGAGAAATAAACGTGTTTAGGGAGCGGCCGGACGGCTTGCTCTCCAGCGCGAAACAGCGACCCTCACCCAATCAGGACGAACGTCCCCCCGGGTGTGAGATCGACCTGCTGGTGATCCACAACATCAGCCTGCCGCCCGGCGAGTTTGGCGGCCCCTGGATCGACGACCTGTTTCTCAATCGGCTCAGGAGCGAACAGCACCCCTATTTTGCCGAGATTGCCGCACTTAGAGTCTCCAGCCATCTTCTGATCCGGCGAGATGGCGAGTCGATTCAATATGTCCCCCTGGACTGCCGCGCCTGGCACGCCGGGGAGTCCTGTTATTCTGGACGGGAAAGATGCAACGACTACTCCATCGGCATCGAACTCGAAGGCACGGATGAGCAAGCCTATTCCGGCGCTCAATATGCCACCCTGGCAGCGGTCACCCGGGAGATCATGGCCCGTTATCCAGCTATCACGCCGGATAGAATCACCGGCCATGCCGATATATCACCGGGCCGCAAGACCGACCCCGGCCCGGCATTCGACTGGGAGAGATATCGCCGTATGCTGCTTGAACGCAGACCGAATCAAGCATAGTAAATTGCCTGAACCACTGCGCTAGATCAAGCCTACGGAATTTTGTCCTAACCCATCAATCACCAAAATACCTGCACCCCACTTGCAACTTTCCCTGCCATCCCCGACACTTGCGCCATGAGTCTGATCATCATACTTATCTGCCTGATCGCAGAACGTTTTCTGTTGCACAAACAGGCCTTGCGCCAACCGGTTTGGTTCAACGACTACAGCGACTGGTACCATCGTCAGGAGTTACCTGTCTGGATGCGCAATGGCTTTGGGGGTGTCATCAGCCTGCTGCTGCCACCACTACTTGCGGTCGCTCTGCTGCAACAGCTTTTTGATGACATTCTGGCGGGTTTGCTTGGCGCACTCTTTGCCTGCGCCGTACTGCTCTACAGCCTGGGACCCAACGACCTGGACCAGCAGATCAGCCATTTCATCAAGGCCAGAGACGAAGGCGACGAGCAGCATGCCAGGGGCGTTGCACGCGACCTGCTCAACGATGAGCCGCCCCCGCATGATCCCGCCTACTCTCAGGCGGTCGCTGAGAGCATCCTCATCCAGGCCAACAACCGCATATTCGCCGTCATCTTCTGGTTTTTGGTGCTTGGCCCCATTGGTGCACTGCTCTATCGCCTCGCCTCCCGGCTCCCTCTCACCCGCACTGCCGGAGAGGATATCGACTTCCACCTCATCAGCCGACAGCTAGTGTCGATACTCGATTGGATACCCGCCCGTATCACCGCTTTCTCCTATGCTATCGCCGGCAGCTTTGAAGACGCCATGAACGGCTGGCGCAGCTACAATGAGACGCGCTTTGACGAATTTAGCGACAGCGCCAGCGGCATCCTGATCTGTACCGGCAGCGGCGCCCTGCGTCTGGCCAGTGTTTTGGACCGCAATAGAGACGATACAACACACCACCTCTATCTGGTGGAAGCCGCCATGAGCCTTGTCTGGCGATCATTGGTGGTCTGGGGTGTCATGCTGGGACTCTTCACCTTTGCCGACTGGTTATGAACGGACAGACGACCATCGACCTGCTCAGGCACGGTGAACCCATGGGTGGACGCCGCTACCGGGGGCAGATCGACGACCCACTGAGCGACAAGGGTTGGCAGGAGATGTGGCGCGCAGCCTCTGGCGAGACTCCCTGGCAGCAGATCATCAGCTCCCCACTCAGCCGCTGTCTGGCGTTTGCCGAGGCATTGAGTCAAAAACTGGAGATTCCCCTGCAACAGGACGACCGCCTGAAAGAGGTGGGATTCGGCAACTGGGAAGGAAAGAGCGGCGCTGAGCTACGGGCGTCAGACCCACAGATTCTCGCCCGTTTCTATCGGGATCCACTGGGAAACCGGCCTGCCGGGGCCGAACCGCTGGAGGCTTTCAGCCAAAGGGTTGTCGCCGCACTCGATGAAGCCATCGAAACCCATGCCGGCAAACACCTGTTGATCGTCACCCACGCCGGTGTAATTCGTGCCGCCCTGGCAAACACGATCTCTTCACCGATCGAAACCATGTACCGACTCTCCATCGCCAGCGCCTCAATATCACGCATTCAACTCGACGGCGAGCGCCCGGCGAGCGTGATGTTTCTGGGCCGGGAAACAATCTGACCCGCAACTCAACACCGCCCCAGCAGGCTGTTATCGGCACCCATTCACCTTAAAATTGCTGACAAATTGATCTATCTCATGGCTATGATTTAGTATTTAATATATCTCTTATGCTCTAGGAATAAATTTCGTTATTCGGAAATAAAAGCATATAATAAAAACTCCTCGGAGGGAGTCAGCCATGACCTGGATACTGTTAGCCATTATTTGCGGCATCATTCTATCTCTCGGCCTTGAAGAGTTATCCGAGTCGCCGGACGACACCTGAAGCCATCAGCCTCAGCTTACCAGAAAGCCAAAAGACGACCCGCTTCCACTCTGTGCTCAAAACGGCGCAGGGGATGTTTGCCCTTTTCGACACACTCTCCACTCACCACATCGAAGGCCCACTGGTGTTTTGGACAAGACAGCTTGGTACCCTCAAGCGAAAGGTGTGGAATATCGGTAACCTGGTGCGGACAGCGACTGTCATAGACCCGTATATCCGCTTCATTCCGGTAGATAAACAGGTGACGTCCCTCCACTTCCAACCAGGTCGTATCCTCCAGCTTTATCTCATCGAGACCCGCAATATCGTGCCAGTCGGCCTCGGCCAACAACGCCTCCGGACGAAAATCGGGAATATCCATCTCCAATAGAATATCGGTGGCCCAAACGATCTTAGCCAGCCCCAGCACAGGAAACGCCATCAATAGCGCATCGATCACCTCATTGGGCGTTGCGCCGTTGCGTAAGGCACGGGTCAGATATTGCCGAAAACCACCCTCTGTCTGTACCGCAACCTTGGTGATTACAGAAATGAGATCCCGGGTTTTTGTATCCAGATGATCACCTGACTTTTTCAGGAAAGTGAAATAGGCCGTCATCGCCTCGGGGCGGGCGGCCAACAGATAGTTCATTGCATTACTCATAAACTCACTACTCCAAATAATTCATTTTGCTCCGTGCTGACGCACGTATTCGAACATCACCACTGAGGCGGCCACCGCCACATTGAGGCTCTCCACCTGCCCGAATTGCGGAATCGACAGGCAACCGATATCCGGGTAGTCGGAGACCTCGAAACTGTGTCCCCACTCCTCATGTCCCAATACGAAGGCGCATTTTTCCGGCAGGGCAGTATCGACCAATGATTCCCCACAGACGGCATCCAGAGTCAAAATCCGGTATCCGCGTTCTGTCAGGTCATTGTAGGACGCTTCAAATTTCTCAAAAAAGCGGGCGGGTACTTTTTTGAACGAGCCTTTGGCGGGCGACGGATCAAAAGGACCGATATCGACCAGGTGTACCTCATGCGCACCAAAGGCCTCCGCGCTGCGAAAGATCTTCGCCACATTGAAACCCGCTTTCATGCCATCTATCACAATGATGAAATCGTGTACACCGGGTTTGGCCAACAGGTTTCGATTGCGCTGTTTCTTGTAACGGAGCAGCGCGAGATCCCGCGACTCTCTCCGTTCCCGTTTGGATTTTCTCTGGCGTAACATGATTTGGCTGAAGATTCGATGGATAGAGCACTTGATGATACTGGGAACATTCAACTGAAAACAGATAGAAATTTTGTAACAATAGAACCGCCATTCAGGAGCAAACCTATGCCCGCTTATGATTATTTCTGTTCAGCGAACAACCGCACCATCGAAGTCACCCATAAAATGAGTGAGGGTATCGCAACATGGGGAGAACTCTGCAGCAAGGCAGGCATCGAAACCGGCGACACACCAGCCAATGCAACGGTCAAAAGACTGATCACCGGCGGTGCCATCATCAGCAACAGCGGCAGTGAGCCACCCTGCAATTCCGGCGGTTGTTGCCCGGGCGGCAGCTGTGGGCTTTAAGTGCTCTGTCAATATGATAATTACGGGTTCAGCAATTAGCACCTTGGTAGAGCACTAGTGGAAACATCCCAGGTTACCCGAGTACTGGTCTGGAGCCGCTGGCTGAGACTCTCCCACTGGGCAATTACCCTTGCTGTCACGGGTCTACTTTTCAGTGGCTGGCTGAGCAGCGCCGCTCCGGCACTGGAGGCGGGTGCCCAGGATCTGCATTTTCTCTGCAGCGCCCTGCTGATCCCCGCCCTGCTGCTCAGGTTCTACCTGCTCTTCTTCGGTCGCGGCACCGATCACATCACAGACTGTGAACCCAATGCACATCGGTTGAGGCAGGCCGCAGAGGTCCTCCGCTTTTATCTCACACTGGGGCGCGCTCCGTTACCGAAGTGGTTTGCCCACAATCCACTCTGGGGTCCACTCTATCTGCTGTTGTTCATGTTCCTGACCCTCTCTGTCGCCAGCGGGCTGATGCTGCAGAAGGAGATAGTCTTCTTTGCCAACATCAGCCTTCACGATCTGCACCATATCAGCTATCTCTTCGTCGCCACCTTTGTGCCGCTGCACATACTTGCAGTCTTCAATCACGATGCGAACAGCAGCGGATCGGATATCTCCGGCATGATCAGTGGCCACCGCACCTTTCCGGTAGAGCAGCCAAATCAGACCGGTGCCGTTGACTCTCAGACGATCACGGTGGATGAGTTGCTGAAAACTCTCAACAAATAACTGAGCACTCTATCGCGGCGGGGCGCCGCTCCTACCCTCTGATTGAGGATTGAATCTAAAGCTGGCACTCGGCATTGAGGCAGAGGATAATGGGTCGTTTCAATTCTCCACTTACTGCTGTATCTATTCGTCCCGACCGGTCTTAGGGTGCACCCCAAGATGGATCACATCAACCGGTGACAAGACAGCACTCAACCGGTCCACCACCATTATGGAAATCCAGAATCCCCTGCGTAAAACCAAGATCATTGCAACCATAGGCCCTGCCTGTGACTCTCTCGAAACCCTCGAAGCAATGATGCAGGCAGGCATGAGCGTCGCCCGTCTTAATCTCTCCCACGGCAGTTACAATGAGCACAGGGAACGACTGAAACGCATCCGTCTGACCGCTGAGAAGCTGTGCATCAATGTGGCCACGATGATCGATACCCGGGGTATCGAGATCCGCACTGGCCGTATTGAAGAGGGCTGGGTCGATCTGACGGTAGGGGATCGTTTCACACTCTTCACAGATGACCGACTCGGCAACCAGGAAGGGGTTTCGATCACCTATAAAAAACTGTCCCAGGAGATCGGTGCGGGTACGCCAATCCTGCTCGACGATGGCAACATCGAACTCACTGCGGAGCAGATCGACGAAGACGAGATCCACTGCCGGGTGGTACTCGGAGGGCGACTGGGCGATACGAAGAGCGTCAATCTGCCGGAGACCGAACTCTCCCTACGCGCCGTCAGTCCCGAGAATCGGGACGACGTGATCCGGGAGATGACCTTCGCCGCCGAGAATGAGGTCGACTATATCGCCGCCTCTTTTGTACAACATGAGGAAGACGTCACCCTGCTGCGGGAGGTATTGGCAGAGCATGGCGTCAAGATCCCTATCATCGCCAAGATCGAGAATCGTGCCGGTCTCAATAATCTGGAAGGCATCGTCGCGGCCGCTGACGGCGTAATGGTGGCCCGCGGCGACTTGGGTGTGGAGCTGCCACTGGCGGACGTGCCCGGCACCCAGAAGAAGATCATCCACATGACTGTCGGCCAGGGCAAACCTGTGATCACAGCCACCGAGATGCTCGCATCGATGCAGCGCAACCCCAAACCGACCCGCGCCGAGGCCTCCGATGTCGCCAACGCCATCCTGGACGGCACCTCTGCAATCATGCTCTCCGGCGAGACCGCTGCCGGAAAATATCCGGTGCTGGCAGTGCGCACAATGGCGGAGATCGCCCTGCGCGCCGAGTCCTACCTGAAAGAGTACGGATATCTGCAGCGGGTGGCGGGCAACCGTTCAAACATCGTCACGGAGGCGGTCAGCCTTGCCTCCGCCACCATGGCGCAAGAGCTGAATGCCCGCGCCATCTTCAGCCTCACCGAAACAGGTTTCACATCGCGCATGGTCTCCCGACGCCGCCCTGACTGCCCGATTCTGGCAATCACCAGCTCCCGTATCGTTGCCCGCCGCCTCTCTCTCAATTGGGGCGTCTTCCCCATCTGTTTCGAGGGAGAAATCAACGATCAGGCAAAACTCGACTACGGTCTGGAACGCGCTCGTGAGCTGGGCTATGTGGGGGCTGGCGACCTTATCATCGCCACCGCCGGATCAGGTCAGAAGAAAGGCGGCACCGACTCAATCCGGGTTCTCACTTTGGGGTAATCTCCGTTGGAGTTGGCCCGATCAAGCGTAGCGGATCGGGCATTCCGGCAGGCCGTTCAGGGCGTCAGCTCCACCACGCCGCTGACGCTCACGCGCACTGTCTGACTACCCGCCTCGATCGCGGGCGCAGGCATGGCGTCCGCGGACATCTCCATCGCAGTCATACGCATCATCTTGGGTCTTGGGGAGTGATCCGAGGTGTTGATATTGATCTGCACCAGCCGGTAGCCTGGGCGCTCCCAGGCTTTGGCAACCATTTCGGCCCGAGCGCGGAAATCGGCCAGCGCCTGCTGAATCAGTTCATCATGAGATGACTTACGCTTCTCCGGCGATACCTGGTAGCTGATCGACTCCACCGCCAGCCGCTTCTGCAACTCTCCGATCAGGTCACTGAGTGCTGCGCTGTTCAGGCTCTCCAGCCGCAGCGACTGCTTCACTCGCCAGCCCTGAAGGACCTGTTTGCGATAGATCGGGTCAGTTCGGTAGTCCAGGGTCTGGACCTTGATATCAGCAGTCTGCTTTGCCATATCCAAGGCCCAGCCGAGGTTCTGATTCACCTCGCGCGCGAGCTTCGTGGTATTTGCCCCCTCCTTCTGGGAGTAGAGCACCGCCACCAGCGTATCATTGCCCACCTTCGTCTCTGCACTCACCGAGAGGGTGACCCGATCGTAGGTAGGGTCCTTATCCTCTGCCCAAGCCGGGGAGATCGATATCACCAGCAGAATGCCGGTTATCAATTGTTGGATGTTCAAATTCCTCATGACTTGCTCCTTGTTTTCAGCTTCTGCATTTTAACCTTTGAAAAGTTATAGTCACTCAAGTTTCAGAGTTCGTGGAGATGGTTGGCATGGGTGCAAACTGCGCACCACGATTGCCACCTAATTTTGGTGCGCATGGCGCACCCTACCGGATAAATGCCACCCTTCATTTTTCAGGATGGCTTGAACTACGAAACTTGAGATAGTCAAAACTTCACCGGTGGTGGCCGCTCTCCCAGACCGGTGGTCTCTGAAACGATATTCCGTGCTATTTCCCTACCTTCGTCAAAAGCCTGCTTCTGGGAAGTCGAGGATCCGGTTCCAGCGTCGGATTCCCCCTCCTGCTTCATGTAGAGGGTCTGCGTTGGATAGGCAAACTCCACACCCAGCCCTTGGGCCAGTCGCAAAATATCCAGCAAAAAACGGTGCCGTTCTCGCAACTCGGTACCCCAGTCCGGGGTCTCCCAGAAGACATAAACCAGTATCTCCAGGGCGCTGTCGGCATATCCATTGAAGTAGACATGATAGTAGTCCTTTCGCATATAGGGGTGTTGGCGCACCAGTTCACGCACTCCTTCGCAAAAGGATTCGATCTTCTCCGGCGGTGTTTCATAGGCCAGCCCCAGCTTGGTGGAGAGACGGCGGTAGCGTCGCTCCCCCATATTGTCCACCTTCGCGGTGATGAACAGGGAGTTGGGCACAGTAAGCACCGAGTTATAGAAGGTGCGAATGCGGGTACTGCGAAATCCGATGCGCTCGACCGCACCCTCCTTGCCGTCGACAACGATCCAGTCCCCCACCGAGAAGGTACGATCAAGCAGTATCGTGACCGATCCGAAGAGATTCTGCACCATATCCTTGGCCGCCAATGCAAAGGCCAAGCCACCAAGGCCGAGACCTGCCAACAGCCCTGAAACATTGATATTCATATTGTCAGCGATAAAGATCACGCCGATCACGGTGACGAATATCTTCAGGGTTCGTGGAATCAACGGCACCAGCGCATCATCCAGGCGGGTCTCGGTCAGCATCGCCCGCTCGGTGAGCCATCCGCCCACCAGATCCACCAGTCGATAGGCAACCCAGACACCGGAGAGGGCCGCAAGAAACTTGACCGCCACCAACAGCACCAGCATTGTCGATTCAGGCAGGCCCAGCAGTGTAATACCGACCCACCAGATCGCAGCCATCGCCAACAATCCCAGGGGCCGCAGCATATCATCGGAGATATCACGGAAAGCCAGCCGGCGGGTTCCCCTTCGCCAGCGGCTTACCAGGCGGCGCAGTAACAGGGAGATCAGCTTGTCCGCCACCACTCCAAACAGGACGATAAAAAAGATACCCAACCAGCGCCAGTTCTCCAGCAGAAAAACCGTTTTTTTCAGCAGCGCCGGCATGGCGTTTTGGATACGCAGGTGCCAGGGCAATACCGAGTCATCACCCGACAACCCCTCCACCTTGCTGCGTGCCGAGACCTCCTCCCAGATTGCCGGTAAACGGGCTATCGTCTCATTGTCAAACAGCCAACGGCCATCAGAGTAGCGCGAGATACGCAGCGCCCCTTTGGCGTAACGCTGGAAGACCCATGGCTCTCCTTCATGCCTGTCGGGTATCCGCTGCAGATCGACCAGCCGGGTACGATCCATTGTCTCCAGCAGCAGCCAGGCCAGATCCACACCGCGCTCTGTGCGCACCAAGACATTGACCGAGGTGAGATCCAACGTCTCCAGCGCATCGCTGATCCGCTCCGGCTCCCCCCGCTTGATGTCATTCATGGCGCCCAGAAAGGTCTCCATGACCGCCCGTGGTGAACGCAGGCTGTCCGGTGCAGATTCCGTGACCTCGGCGACAGGCGCTTCCAGCGCTTCGGCTAACCCCTGTAGTGGTAACAACAAACCGAGCAAGGGCAGAATGCAGAGATATCTGATCAGATAGGGACTATGTAGTTTCATGGCAGGCAAATTATGTTTCGACAATAAAGAGGCGAATGGAACCGGGTCACGCAGCAGGCGCAGACCGACTCACAGTTCCGCCGATTAACTTTGCAATCGCCCGATTATAGAGGCTTATTCGACAGACCACATAGGAACTCCTTCCAGGCTTTTGGAGAACATGCAATGCAGAAGTATTTTAGCCAGTATCTGCCAGTGGCAGCCGCATTTTTCATTACCACCTTTTCAACCCAGTCAAACGCCGCAGATCAGATCTATCAGTGCGAGCACAACGGTCTTGAGCGGCGTATCGAAATCCACTATCAACAGGAGACCGGCCTTCCACCCTGCGAAGTGCGCTATTTCAAAGAGGCTGAGCAACCCGACTCGATGCAGATACTCTGGAGTGCAGACAACGAAACCGGCTACTGCGAACAGAAGGCAGCCAAGTTCAGGCAGAAACTGGAAGGCTGGGGCTGGCAATGTGCGCCAACTCCATCCACTGATGAGATGCGGCTGCAACAATAGTCTTTTGTCTGATCAAGCGTAGCGGATCAGGCCTGCGAACCCGGCATGTTGTTGGCTTTATTTGCCGGCGGCTGTAGCAGCTATACTCTTTTAGGAAACCCTGCAATCACCATCTGATCACCCGCACTGTTGACACGCCAAGGAGGAAACATGTCACTCAAAGACCTCATTAACGACAAGCGCGTAAAACGGATTATCACCCACCCGGACAACGACGACGCCATCTGGCGCGCCGATCTGGCACGTTTTCTCTCTGGAGACGCCACTCTGACACGCAAGTCCGCTGGGGAGGCGGGCATCAAAGCTGTGCAAAGATTGTTGATTTTCCTTGGCTACTCCACATCATCCAACGGCGCCTTCGCTATTGATGGGGATTTCGGGCGCGGCACCAACCGTGCGGTAGCGCAGTTTCAGGTGGAAAACCGTCTCACCCGCACCATTCACCGCGATACCCTCTGCTATCCTTGCAAATGGAATACAGCCAGGACGCTGATCAGCGCAATCCCCGACGCCAGGTTAACATCCAGCACCCTAAAAAAAATGCTCAAAACGGCGATTGCGCGGGCCGATTCCGCACAGGTGATGACCGGTAATTTCGATGACGCCATCTTCCATCTCAATGCCCTGCATAAACGCGCATATCTCAATTGCCGCAAGATACTTGAGCGTTACGGCGAAATGGCAGCATCGGTCTCCGAGGCACTTGCAGATGAAACCGAAACATTAGTCAGACCGGAATGGATCCTCTCAATCATCCGTCAGGAGACGGCCGGCATCATCCGTCCAAGATTTGAGCAGCACTATCTGTCCCGTCTTAACCGGCAACAACCAAATACCGGACTGGAAGAGCTTCGCATGCAGTCCATGAGCATGGGATTGGGTCAGGTCATGGGCGCCAACTACAAGCGTGTGGGGGCGCAAAATGCAACCGAACTCTTTACCGCTCCAGCAATTCGCCAAGTAGAGTTCGTGGCGCGATTTCTAAGCAAAAAAGAGGATGTGGTTAGAAAGAGCAATCCGACCGGGGATGACTTCCACAGGCTGGCGCGCTACTACAATGGTCCGAAGTACGCAGCGCACCACTACCACGAATCACTTGCACGCTGGTTTCATGAGTTCAGGATGCTGATGTAAATTAAACGGGACAGGTTTCTGGAACGCCTGTGCGCTCAAAAAAAGACGGACACTATTTTAGTACCCCTCCAGAAACACTGTTTTCACCACGAAGAACACGAAGAAAATTACGATTAATCAATCTTTTACCTTCGCGCTCTTCGTGTCCTTTGTGATTAGATGTGGGTTTCCGGATGGACACGATTTAGCACAATCTATGTAGGTCTATCGGAATTGTAGGATGCTGGTAAGCTTGCCAGCATCCTACAGGTCATCTCCAGGCCCAACGCAAGAGTATTCTACAAGTGCCACCAACTCCACCCGAAGTCACAGAAAATCCGCAACCCGTGTCATTTATTGAGGCCTTGATCTATTGGCTCAAGCTGGGCTTTATCAGCTTTGGCGGTCCGGCAGGTCAAATCAGCATGATGCATCAGGAGCTGGTTGAGAAGCGCAGATGGCTTTCAGAACATCGATTTTTACATGCGCTGAATTACACCATGGTGCTGCCTGGCCCTGAGGCACAACAACTGGCAACCTATATCGGCTGGTTGATGCATGGTGTATGGGGAGGCATTGCTGCCGGTGTGTTATTTGTTCTGCCGTCTCTATTCATCCTCATTGGTCTGACATGGATCTACCTGGCTTACGGTGATGTGCCTGCAGTGGAGGGTATTTTGTATGGCATTAAACCCGCTGTAACAGCAATCGTGGTTTTTGCAGCCTACCGCATCGGTTCCAGGGCATTGAAGAACAATGTGCTGCGCGCCATGGCAATACTGGCGTTCATCGCAATTTTTGCCTTTGATGTGCCTTTCCCCTATATCGTCCTGATGGCGGGTATCATCGGTTATGTCGGTTCACATTTCGCACCGGACAAATTCAAAGCGGGCGGACATCATGGAGAATCCAGGGATTCCTACGGCCCCGCGCTTATTGATGATGACACCCCTGCTCCAAAGCATGCACGATTCAAGTGGAGCCGGTTCATCACATTCTCCCTGGTCGGGGTTTTCATTGGGGGAGCAGCAATGGCCATGCTGGTCACGACATATGGCTGGGAGGGAACACTCACGCAAATGGGCTGGTTCTTTACCAAAGCCGCACTGGTCACCTTTGGCGGTGCCTATGCAGTCTTGCCCTATGTCTATCAAGGTGGTGTCGAGCAATATGCATGGTTAAGCGGGACTCAAATGATCGACGGCCTCGCGCTGGGCGAAACCACCCCTGGCCCACTCATCATGGTTGTTGCATTTGTTGGTTTTGTCGGCGGCTGGACCAAAGAGATTTTTGGGCCTGAGATGCTTCCTTTGGCCGGTGCTGCCGGTGCAGGCATTGCCACGCTCTTCACTTTTCTACCCTCCTTTCTTTTCATCCTGCTTGGTGGGCCTGCGGTAGAGGCGACCAGAGATGACGTTAAATTCACCGCTCCCCTGACCGGCATTACCGCTGCCGTGGTGGGTGTCGTGCTCAATCTTGCTGCTTTTTTTGCCTACCATGTGCTTTGGCCTCAAGGTTTTGAGGCGACATTTGAATGGCTTTCAGCCTTGATAGGTGCAGCTGCGTTCGTGGCGCTGTTTAAGTACAAGGCGGGTATTGTTCAGGTTATTGGCGCATGCGCTGTATTGGGATTGGGTTACTCTTTGGTGCTGTAGTTAATGCCCGTCCGAATACACTATTTTTCACCACGAAGAGCACGAAGCACACTAAGAAGTATTATTGTTAAACAATCTATTACCTTAGTGCTCTTCATGTTATTTGTAGAAAGGTTCAGCCTACTTGTAATACTGCTTGAACTCAGGCGATGGCTCCCTGGGAGTGTAGATGTATAGTGCAATGCCATTGGGATCAACAATGCTGAATCCTCTGTCTCCCCAGGGATGATCTTCAAGTGGCATAACCGAGACGAGGCCAAGTCCCGATAAACGTTGATGTTCGCTATCCACATCCTCAACTTCAAGGTTATACATGAGACCCTCTCCGGTAAACAGCGGCTGCTCCGGGCTCTGCGGTTTCATGAAGCACAGTTCACCCTTTCCGATTCTGACATTGATATACCATCCCGCGTCAAAGACCACTTTTGCATTGAAGTACTGCACATAGAAATCGCGACAGGCGGTCGGATCATCTACACATATCGTGGGCGAAATCTGTTTAGCATCTGTCATGTTGTCTTTCCTGAATATTGAGTCCGGTTTATCAAAAAGCCCCCATTTTTTCGGGGATCAGCTTTGGTCCATGAAGCCTTTTCCCCAATCGTGCATGACCCACAAAACAGGCTCCAGGGTTCCTCCCAGCTCAGTAAGTGAATACTCTACTTTGGGAGGAACCTGGGGATAGACCTCCCTGTGCACGACACCATCCTTTTCGAGTTCCCGCAACTGAGAAGTCAGCATTCTCTGAGTGACCTGGGGAATCAAACGCCGCAGCTCACCAAAACGCTTGGTCCCACTTAGAAGATGGTGAATGATAATAATCTTCCATTTTCCACCAATTACGTCAATCGTCGCTTCAACCGGGCAATTGTAGCGATTCTCCAGCTGTTTCGCTTTTTCTGTCATACCTTTTCAGACCCAATAGTATACAAAACGATACTATGTATTAAAAATGTGCGTTCTTATATTATTACGACTATAGCACTACTCTCAGTACATAGAGATAACTTTCTAAAACCGCACCCAACGAATGAGTAACAAAATGAAAATACTTCATCGAAATCATCTGCCACTCGGCGGTTTTGCCGGGCTGAAAGAGTATCAGTTGGTGATTGATCCCAAGGCCTTCGGCGAACTGACAGGCAGCAAGGCTTTTTCTGGATTGGGAAATTTTGTCTATCTTGCCGATGCCCGATTCCAGCCCCACGGTGAAACCGGACTGCATCCTCATCGCGAGGTAGATGTATTGTCTTTCATGATTGAGGGAAAGATCAGTCATGAAGGATCTCTGGGACAGGGTCAATCGCTATCAGCTTTTGATGTCCAGGTTCAAAGAGCTGGAGGAGAGGGATTTACCCACAACGAGATTAATCCAGATGGGCAGCAAAACAGAATGATCCAGCTTTTTGTACTACCGGAAAAAGCTGGCGAGGCGGCAGATTACAGAGTCTCTACTACTGAAGCGGGAAACATATCACGCATTTACGGCGGATTAGGACCGAATACACATTTCACGAGCGGGACGATTGTCGAGACGGCAAGATTGAATCCTGGGCAGGATCATCAGATAAAACATAACTACATGGTCTATATTGCAACCGGAACAGGCTCTGCCAACGGGCAGCCCGTAGAAGAGGGGTGTCTGTTAAAAGGAAGTGATCTTCAGTTCATCGCAAAGGAGACCGCCTACCTGATTATTATTCGCCTGGCAGCGCCGCTTGATTAATATGTAACCGTTCAGAACTGACACCCAATACATATTTCCCAGAGAACACTGGGACACTCAACTGACCATAACCAATCTCAAGCGCTCTCCACAATAATGTCATTACTCCTCCCTGTGGATAGATTTTCACAAGAGAGCAGGCACCCCATACCGATTCGCTCTATAATCGGCTGGTCATGCCATTCATAAAATCACTCATCTTCCAGATATCAGTCTCGGTAACACTGTTTCTGGCTACAGCACTCTCCCAACCCTTCCACTTTTCCGGCCGGGAAGAGTCCATGTTTTTTCTCCCGGCCGGCGTTGGTCTTGGAATTGCATGGAGATATGGTAACAGAGCATTGATAGGCGCCTTTGTCGGCCTGTTCATCTATTACACAACACTCCACAACCTGGAACTCTGGGTTGCACTCTGGACGACGACAACCTGGATCTTTTCCGTCTATTTTGCCCTCTGGGGACTGAGGCTCTTCATCCCGGATGTCCTCATGAAGGCGCCACTCAAGTCACTGCTTACCTTCTTTGGCTTCGGTGTTGTACTGGCCCCTCTGATTCATACACTGCTGGATCTGCCGATGGTTATTCCTGCCGGACTTGTCGATCCGGATCAGGACATCAGAATTTTTCTCTTCCTCTACTGGCAGGGGGAAGCTTTTGGCGCTTTACTGCTGACCCCGGTTATTTTTCTTGCCGGCCGAAATTTCAGCATGCTCTACCATGGTGACTATGTCGTCTATCCAAAGAACGGCCGCGAAAAAATCTTTTGGCTCTCCCTTTTCAGCCTGAACATTCTTTCGACCTTTCTCTGGGGAGAGACTCATCTCTATGCCGGGATTTCTGATCAACTGTTCATCCTCTTTCCTCTACTGGCCTGGAGCGCCTATCGACTGGGTGTCACTTTCTCCAGCGTTGCGGTTTTTCTTACCTGTTTCGGTATATTCAGCTTCTATGCATTCGGCTTTGGCGGCACGCCCATACCTGTCACTGAGCAGGAGTACATCGCACTCCTGACCTTTATTATTACCATCTCTCTATTAACTTACAGTGTCGCTGTGGTCACCTTGGAGCGACGATTGGAGACTAGCCGCCTTAGATACGCCGCCACCCATGATCCGTTGAGTGGCCTGCTGAATACCAGGGCACTGAAAGATCGGTTGGAATCCCTGATGAAAGACGACGCAGGTATCAAACCCGAGTTGGGATATCTGGAGATCGACCAATATGAGGAGATGCGTCGCCACTATGGCGTCTCCGGTCGCAATATGCTGATCAAACGTTTCGGCTTACATTTGAATAAAATATTGTCACCAAGTTGTGAAATATTTCGTATAGGCGCAGGCGAATTTGCGTTTATATCAAAGGAAAAAGGCGCTCTGCCGAAAAGTGCGCATACATGGTTAAACAATCCCGAACCCTACCGGTTTGAATGGGAGAAAAAGCACTTCAGCATAATACCCAAGGCCTGCCTGTTGCCCGTCACCAGCCATTTTGACTCACCACACCATCTGCTCGAACTGGCTAGCGCCCACGTCAACAGGCTGTCAAAAGGTGAGCGTGGCCTGACCAGCATCGACCCAATGGATGACGGCGTACTCAAAGATCGTCAGATTCGGGTAAAATGGATGGGCAAAATCCAGCAGGCACTTGCCGATGATCAATTCAGGCTTCTATATCAACCCATCGTTTCTCTCAATGAAAAACAGGCTGCATTCAAAAATAACAATAGAATGCAGCACGTTGAAATACTGTTACGCCTGATAGCTGAGGATGGATCTCTGATCGAACCCGGCATCTTTATGCCATATGCCGAAACTTTCAATCTTATGCCTGATGTTGACCGTTGGGTCGTGTCCAAAGCACTGCATCTTATTGAAAATGACCCAATGCTCAGGCAGCCAGAAACAATATGCGCAATCAACCTTTCGGGACAGTCGATCAACGACATGGCTTTTCCTGAATATATCCTTGAACAGCTAAAAAACACCAATGTCGAGGCAAAGAAGATCTGCTTTGAGATCACCGAAACCGTAGCCTTGAGTGATCTCAAGCAGGCAGCCAACTTCTTCAGTCAACTCAGAGAGATGGGGTGCTCCGTCGCACTTGATGACTTCGGCACAGGCACCGCTTCATTCGAATATTTAAAGAGACTGCATGTCGACTACCTGAAGATAGACGGCTCATTTATCCGGGAAATTGAGGGCAACAAGCTGGATTACGTCATCGTTACCGCCATTCGTGACGTCGCACGTTCAACCGGCACCAAAACCATTGCCGAATATGTGGAAACGGATGGAGTGCTGGATCTGCTGATTAAACTCGGCGTCGACTATGGGCAGGGCTATATATTCGGCAAGCCTGAAGAGATCACAAAATCCGAATGAACTTCGGATAGACAGGGAGCACGGGACGCACTCTGTAGATCTCCGATGATTTATTCATATCTTAAACTGCGCGACCAATTCCTTCAGTTGCACAGAGAGATGATTCAGGCCATCACTGGCGGCGGCTACCTGCTCTGAACTCTTCAGGCTCTTCTGTGCCGTTCCGGCAATTCCTTCGGCATTGCGACTGATCTCATCAGCAACCGCACTCTGTTGATGCGTGGCGGTGGCAATCTGAGTTGCCATATCAGTGATGGTATCCACCGATTGTGTAATGGATCCGAGAGATACTCCAGCATCTTTTGCCTGCTCCACCGTCGCCTGCACACCATGCTGACTGATTTTCATCGCCTCGACAGCCTGGCTTGAGTGCTTTTGAAGATCTTCGATTGTCTCTTCAATTTCGTGAATCGAGTTTTGGGTGCGGCCCGCCAATGCGCGTACCTCATCCGCCACGACAGCAAATCCACGCCCTTGCTCTCCCGCCCTTGCTGCTTCAATGGCGGCGTTTAACGCCAACAGATTGGTCTGTTCCGCAATCCCCTGAATAACCTTCAGAATATTGCCAATGCTCTGACTGTCGACCTCCAGTTTTTTGATGACGGATGCAGCACCGTCCACTTGGCTCGCCACCCCATTGATGGTGCTCAGCGCTTGCTCAATAATCTTTATGCCTTCGTCCGAGGCTGCGTCTGCCTCACCGGCCGCCGTTGCAGTGGCTCCTGCATTTGATGCCACTTCCCGGACAGTGGCCGCCATTTCGGTAATGGCAGTCGCTATCTGCTCAATCTGACTCTGTTGCTCAAAGTTTATTGACTGGGATTCACTGGTAACCGCCTGCAACTTCTGGGACGACCCACTCATCTGGTTGGTAGCATCCGATACCTGTCTGACGCTATTCTGGAAACGGGAAAGCATGCAATTGACCGACGCTGCCATCTGACTGATCTCATCGTTGCCTGTGTCATCACAGCGCTCAACCAGACTGGCATTCTTTTCAATATCGTTGATGGTTGCGTTAAGTCTTCGAATAGGGATTGTCCCTCTGCTGGCGAAGAACCAACCGACAAGGATGGAACCAGCCAATGCAAACGCCAGAATGGCAATAGCGTAGTTAATAATATTCCGACTCAGGGCCGCAGCTGATGAAAATGCTTCATCAGTCTCTATTTCGCTGATGATTGACCAGTCGAGTCCGGCAACGTTCAATGGAGCATAGGCTGAGAGCACCGATTTTCCACTATAGCCGTCAAAGATACTTACGCCACTCTCACCCCGGCTCGAAGCCGAGGTTGCGGGGGTATCAATCTGCTGTAGCCCAACATTGGTGCCCTTGTTACTCATTGCATCGGCAATCCTCTTCGTAACTCCAACATCTTCCAACAGCGCAGGGTAACTGCCTGGAGACTCCACCATGAACCGACTGATACTGCGCGCAGTCAGATCCTGTCCGACCAGGTAGGTCTCGCCTGTTTTGCCCTGGCCGACCTCCTGCCACTTGCCGCCACTGGTCATGATGCCGTTCAGCCTGTCTACCGGCATCTGAAAGATGAGTACCCCTATGCGGTTCTCATCATCAAAAATAGGAGAAGCGATAAAGGCAGCCTGGTCACTGTAGGACGGCCCATAGGGTTTGAAATCGATGACACTGACGTTGTCAGCTTTGTCTGCCTTCATGGCTGACCTGAAAGCGTCTCCCAAACCGGAATCAGCATGGGGACCGGAGAGCAGAGAGGTTCCAAAGTCGATCTCTTTAAAGACAGAGTAGACGATGTTCCCGTTTTCCGGTTCTACCAGGAAAATATCGTAATAGCCAAATTTTTCCAGGAAGTCCCGTAGTTTTGGGTGATAAAGACTGTGGATCTGGGCGTAAAGCGTATCACCCTCAGGATCACTCCATCTCTCTTTTTCACCCAGCGGATTGGGGTTTGCCTTGAGGTACTGATACTGGATATCAATGGCTGTTTCATCCAGCCCTTTCATATACGCATCGATAGCCGGGCTTTGTCCACCATTACGATTCTGAAACTCGGTGACAAACTCGTTCTTGTAATAGCTCAATAGCTGATTTTGGTAAAAGTCGGGCTCCTGCTCAGCAAAGTCATCATGGAAATTGAGATAGGCGTCACCCAAGCCCAGCATGGCATCCACAATCATCTGATCATTGGAGAAGGTCTGGGCCTGGGCGTGAACCATTCGAAGGTAGTCTTCTATCTGCGCCTTTTTACTGTCCCGGATGGCAAGTATCTGCTGGGTTGCCTGTTCCTCAAGGGCAGCCCTGCCACTGGAAATGGCGAGCCACCCGATAAGCGTACTGGCACCCAATACCGGGATTGCAGCAAACAGTGCCGCGCCGATGATCACTTTCGTTTTGATTTTCATGGCTATCTCAAAGCAATTTTTCTCGTTCCTTGAGTTTCTAAATCATCCCACTGTCAAACAACTCTGGGCATACTTGCGCTAAACTCGGAGCTTTCTCATTTCACCCCGACAAATCGCTGTCTCACCACATCCTGTCCCTCGGGCGAAAGGGTCCATTCAATGAATTTTCTGATCTCACCCGTAGGCTCGCCGTGGGTGACCAGATTGAGTTCACGGGTAACCGGGTAGTTGGGATTATCCAATGCCGGCTTTTCACCATCGACAACGATTATGGCAATCCTTTTGACGCTCTTGAGAAAGGCCAGACTGATCTGACCAATGGCGCCCCGTTCATGAATTACCCGGGCAACTATTTTTCTGTCGGGAGAGACCACTGCCGTCCCCGAATACTCGGCGCCACCCATCACTTTTTTCTGGAATACATGACGGGTTGCGGAAGCGGGTTTGACGATATAGGGCTTGATCATCAAATCGTCCCCCCCCAACTCTTTCCAGTTCTTAATCTTCCCGCTGAACACATCCCTGAGTTGCGTTTTGGAAAGTTGGGTCACCGGGTTACGAATATTGACCACCGCAGCAATAGCGTCTTTGCCGATCATCACCGCATAAACGCCCTGATCAAGCGCACTGGGATCAACCATGCGGGCGACTCCGCCCAGTTCACAGGTATCCCAGGTGGCACACTGCTCGCCGCCCAGGCTTTCGCTGTCATCATTGACCTTGAACGAAGATCCCACGTAGACCTTGTCGGCATCGGATATGAATTTTCCGACCGTGGAGGAGCCTTCGTAGTTGATGGTACCTGCCATAACGGAAAAGGTAGCAAGCAATCCTATTAGTGCTGCAAATGCTGTATTCATCGTCTCCTTCCCGCGCAGAATAGCGCAATTTTTTCAGATATATAGGGGGTATCGACGATACTCATATTTTCTTTAGGGCTAATACATCAGGAGCACCCTACCGGATCTTTACTCCGGTAGAGTAAAGTTGCTTACCAACTCCACCAATCGCCTGGCTTGGTCATCGAGGGATTGACTGGCCGCCGAAGTCTCTTCACTCAGCGCCACGTTCTGTTGTGTGCTGTCGTCCAGCTGGATGACGGCCTGGTTTACCTGCCGAATGCCCTCCGCCTGCTCTGTACTGGCAGCGGCTATCTCTGAGACCACATCGCCGACCTTTTTCATGGCGTCAATCATCTCTCTCAGAGTCTCCCCGGATTTATTGACCAGATCAGCGCCTGTCGCCACTTTTTCTTCGCTGTCCTTAATTCTACTTTGTCAGATTCCATCACCCGGCAACCGACTGTTCCAGCGTCTGTTTTCGATATTGGGAGTCGATAGCCGCTTGTCGTTTACGATGCCGTTTCGTCATTTGCCGTAGTATTTCATCGCGTTCAATATCTCGCCGTGGCAGGAAGGCACGCAATAGCGATTCGATGTCTGAACAACTGAGTAAGGGGTGATCATCTTTTTGCACAATTCGCTCTTCGAGCATGAATAACATCGCCATCATGACCAAGGCCATATGGTGATGCCAGGATTTCCATTTACGGGCCTGATAATCAGCAAGACCTGATTCACTCTTACCATCCTGGAACGAACGCTCAACCCAGAACCGCTGCGCCTGCATCTTTGCAAGACAATGGGATGGCGTTTCTTCCGGTGCATTCGACAAGGTGTATTTAATCGTCTCCGGTGAATTGACCTCTCGTCGTACAATCAGGTGCCATTGATGTGCCTGGGCTTCTTTTCCATCCCAAAGCCAAACCCGATGATGCAGGATCTCGACGCGCAGTTTGCCCTTGCTGCTATCCCGTAATACCACTTGCTGCCACTCGCTGTCCCGTTGCTCATTGAGCCACTGGTCAACGCGCAGACGGGCTGCCTGGGCTTGCAGACGACTTCGACGACGACCGCGCGTTGTCGTGCTCTCCGGTATGAACGGCTGTGGATCTTCCAGGTAGACCTGTTGGTCTTTGTGGATGTCCACCACAAAGGTTTCACCCATCGCCTCCAAACCCCTCAGAAAAGCCGGATCCTTCCCGTATCCCCCATCTGCACCCACCCAGGCAAAACGCAGGCCAAGCGTCCTCTGATGACGCACCATCTCCAGCGCCAACTCTGACTTGCTTTGATGTTTCCGTTCAACTTCCGGGATACCCGCCTTGCGACAGCGAGCCGGGTTCGATACCCACTCTTTGGGTAGATAGAGACGTTCATCTATCAGCGTGGACAAGTGCCCTTTACCCAGTGCTGCGAATACACCAACCTGGCAGTTATCCACCTTGCCCTGGCGGCCATTCCATTGGCGTTTAACCCCCACTGAATGTTTACCCTTCTTGGCAAGGCCACTCTCATCGAGCAACAGACAGGTATCCGCGGTTCCACCCAGCCATTGATCGGCTTCCAGCGCCACTTGGTCTAACACCGCACGATGATCCCACGGGGACTCGGTGAGCATATGCTGGAGACGCTGATCATCTGCGCCTGCAACCACCTCTTCCATGCGTTCCATGTTCTTTCTCTGCGCTTGCATCAGGCCTTTGAGATAGTGTGTGACCGGTTGAAACACCGACCTCGTCTTGCTTCGAAAATGGGATTCAAAGCGGTACTGGAAACGTTGGAATCGCTCCGCTATGCGATCGATTCTACTTATGCGCGTATCAGGTAATTCAAATGACCTTGGTGCTTGTCATTTGATGCTCTTCCTTACGATGATTGCCAAGAAATTCACAGCATATATTTTATATTATTCAGTGAGTTACTTATAGATCTAATCTGACAAAGTAGAATTAATAAGCACCTTGATCTCCCCGGCGGCAGTAGCACTGCGCTGAGCCAAGTTTCTAACCTCGGTTGCCACCACGGCGAAGCCGCGCCCCCTCTCTCCCGCACGCGCCGCCTCCACCGAAGCGTTGAGTGCCAGTAGATTGGTCTGAAAGGCAATCTCATCGATAACCCCAATGATGTTGGCGATCTTACTGCTTGACTGGCTGATCTCTTCCATCGCCTGGACAGTTTGGGTCACCACCTCGCCGCCCTGTTCTCCGACACCTCTGCCCGCAATTGCCAGTTGATTGGCGACAGAGGCGTTTTCTGCATTTTGCTGCACTGTACCGGTCAACTCCTCCATGCTGGCAGCGGTCTCTTCCAGACTTGAAGCCTGTGTTTCTGCACGCCGGGACATCTCCGTACTGCCGGAGGCGATCTCAGAGGTGGATTGCGTGATGGCGTCTGCGGAGGATTGGATCTCCTGAACCATGTTTCTGAGCTTGTCCACCGTCCGGTTGGCTGCCTCAGCCAGACGTCCAAAAGCCCCCCCACTCTCTTCACTGAGTTTGCGTGTCAGATCACCATCGGAAAGAGAGCCGAGAACCCCCTCCATCTCTGAGACACTCTCAGCGACAACCTGGGTAAGCTTGTTGATACCTGTACCAAGGTTCCTCATAAATCCGTTTTTATCTTCAAGGTCAATCTGCTGCTGTAGCTCTCCCTGCACCACACCTTCCACCACATCGGCCACTTCCTCTTCAACCTGGACCTGCTCGGTGACATCACTCCACTCGGTTGCGGTACCCTGTCGCCCTCCCTCATCATCCATGACCGGGCTGGTTGTAAGGTCAAAGATACGACTGCCGATGTCGATCCGGGATCGGTCTGTAGTGGTCAACTGGTCAAGTAACTGGCGTTGCTGCTCCGGGTGTGTGTGGAAACGGTCGAGACTTGAGCCGATGATAGACTCGGCGGAAAAATCAGAGATCTCCGTCAGGATCTCCTTCTCAACGTCATGGAACAGTTTCTGAACGGCCCTGTTGGTGTAGATGATGTTGTGATCCCTGTCAGAAACCATCACGCAGCTGGAGACATTGTCCAGCGCCGTCTGGATCCGCAGGGCTTCGTCTGCCCGACTTTCGGCCTCTGTGATATCGAAACCGAGCTTGATCTGCATTGCCTTCAGACCGCGCAGCACATTGTTGATCTCATCTTCCGATGTTGGCTCAATCCTGTTGTGATATTCACCGGAACTGATATGGCGAAAGATCTTCAGCGTCTCCTGGAGTGGAATGGCCACGCTTCTGCGCAACAGGATATAGCTGATAAGGATTGTGGCAAGCACGATGAACAGCGTTGCACCCACTGCAATATATACAACCTGCAACGCTTCCTGCTCACGCAAACTCAGGCCCGCGTAAATCTGCTCGATGCCGATATCGAACAGTTGCAAAAGGCCATCTATCCCTTGTACCGAGCGGCTGGAAAAATCCTCCGGCGTGACACCGGACTCCTCTCCGGTCAACACCTTGTTCGCCATGAGTTCCTGCATTGCCGGCAAGAGTCCGGAGGATGCGTACTTGTACTCACCAAAAGGTGGCGTTGTTTTCTCTTCCAGTCCGGGGGTGTTCGCGGCCGTCTCCTCCAGCAACCTTCTGGAACGCTCATCCAGAATCGTCAAACTGTAAAAAGTATTGGTCAGCCCGGATTCACTCTCTTCATCCAATTCACCACTTGACTGCAGGGCCGTTACGATGGATTGAGATTGGCTTAGAAAATCCGCCATCTGTGGCAGCAGTTCGATGAGCAGGACACTCCAATTCTGAGTGTTCACATTTGGATCCTGCTTCAGCCCGGAATGCTTGCCCAGCAGGCGGAACATCTGCTTCAGGTCAGACTGAAGTTCAGTATGCAGGAAGACATTCTCAGCCGGGTCATGATCTCTATACCCTTCGCGAATCTCTTCCCAGTAACTTTCGAGCCCCTCCAGATTTTCCTCCAACTGGAAGCGGTTATGATGCCGCACGATAAGTTGCCGGATCTTGACGAGATCTTCAGAAATCTGATTATCCAGCGCCTCCAGGTTCTCGCCGGCCCCATCATCACCGGCCAGGAACGCGGTACTTCGGCTGCGGTGGTCCGCGATGTGCAGCAGGGTCTGCTTCAAATGGGTCAGGTGTTCCGCGCCGAACTGCTCCGTCTCTACCACTTGCAGCGCCTGCCATCTGTCCAGAATCAAAACGGAAGCAAACAGGATGACCGCAATAACGGGAATGGCCGAAACCACCATCAGCTTCTTCAAAATGCTGAAACGGCGAAACAGATTGAGCCGGTCGCGCCAGGGCGAGCGGATTACACTCCCCTCTCGGAGGCTGACCTTGCCTTCTGCCGCCAGTTTGTAGACGGTTTCCGCAGCCGAGATCTGCTCTCGGCTGGGTTTGTTGCGTACCGAAAGATAACCGGCAATCTCACCCGCTTCAAAAATGGGGGCCACGTTGGCTTCCACCCAGTAGAAATCACCGTTTTTGCAGCGGTTTTTTACAATTCCCGTCCAGGGACGCCCTGCTTTGAGAGTCTGCCACAGATCCCCGAACGCGCCGGACGGCACATCCGGATGACGAACGATGTTGTGATTTTTCCCGATCAGCTCAGCTTCAGTGAAGCCACTGATATCGATAAAGTCCTGGTTGGCAAAGGTGATGATTCCCTTCAAATCTGTCTTGGAGACGATCGTCTGACCCTCCCGCATGACCCGCTCGTTATCAGTAACTGGAAGATTGACCTTCATGAGACGCTTCTTATTAGTAAAAACCGGACAACTGAGGGGTTTAGCGTCAATGGGGGGGGAACTTGAGGCCTTCTCAATATTTGACAACGTGTTTCGCATCACCAAGTCTGCGCAACAACCAACACTGCTTTATACTCAGCCGCTATGAGTCAAAAACATTCACGCATCCTGCATGCGATTCTCCAGGGGCCTGCCGGCGGCAATATCCACTGGCGGGACATTGAATCACTGCTGCGACATCTTGGCGCCGACATCCAGGCGGGCCACGGGGCACGCATGCGGATTACCCTGAATGACGTGGAAGGCACTTTGCATCGCCCCCACCACAGCAGCACATACAGCAAGCAGGACATCCATCACCTGCGTGACTACCTTATCTCTGCCGGCGTAGATATGTCGGCTTTGAATAATGAATAATCCGGGGCAGAGGCTGGTCTGGCTGACCTCATTGTTCCTTCATCCATCCCTGGATCTGTTCTTTGAGACGATCTGATAAAACGCCTCGCCGGGTCGTTTTCCGAGGATTAAAAATCGCTGGCTGCAGCAACCTTCAAGGGATTCGGGTTCGGCTGCGCCAATGTCGAGACCTTCTGATCACCGGCATTTGAAGCCAGCTCTTTCTGCATCTCACATAGTCGGCGTCCATAGAAATATCTTCACTCTATTCGACGTTTAATTGAGCCAAAACAATTTAACCCTATGCCCTTCCCGCCTCCATAAACAGAAAAGCCACCCCGGTGGGTGGCTTTCTCTTTTTGGCGCGCCCGACAGGATTTGAACCTGTGACCCCCGCCTTCGGAGGGCGGTACTCTATCCAGCTGAGCTACGGGCGCGAAGATCGCGTATTTTACCCGCCCCCCAAGTGTGCGTCTATGCCGGTTCGCGCTTTTCTCTTCCGACCTGTATAATCCGCTGATTTACTAATACTGGGCTCGCGACAGCGGACCATGATTGAATCCTTTTGTGGAGGAAGATGCCTGTGAATAAGTTTGCCGCCCCGATGAGTATTGCGCTGGCTGGTGCCATGATCCTAGTTTCCGCAAACCAGGTAATGGCTGACGACCGTGATGATGTGCTGTCCCGGATCAAGCCGGTCGGTACAGTTGCCATTGAGGGACAGCCCGCACCGGCTGCTGCTCCAGCGGCTACACCTGCTCCCGCAGCCGCCCCGGCTCCCGCCCCAGTAGCGGCTCCTGCACCGGCTGCCGGTGGCTCTGAGGGTGCTACTCTCTATGCCGCCAAAGGCTGTGCAGGCTGCCATGGGGCAGATGGCAAAAAGACAATAATGCCGGTCTACCCCACGCTGGCCGGTCAGACTGCTGCCTACCTCGTAGCACAGATGAATGACATCAAGAGCGGCGCCCGTAACAATGGCCAGTCGGTCGTCATGAAAGGAATTATTGCGGGTGTCTCTGATGCGGAAATAGAGAGCATTGCAGATTGGCTGAGCAATCAGTAAGCCTGGGTCAGCACACAGGGGTCGGAGTCAAATTGACTCCGACCCCCTTCCAGCTCAGGTAAGCATCGACTTGAGATTGGCCAGGTGCGCGGTGCCGCGCTCCTGCTTCTCCTCTTTCGACAGCTTGCTCTTCTTTCCCTCCCATACCAGATCGCCTTCCGGCAGTTCCCGCAGGAATCGGCTGGGTTCGCAACGAATGATCTCTCCGAAGCGTTTGCGTTTCGCCGCATAGGTCATGGTCAGGCTGCGCTGCGCGCGCGTGATGCCGACGTAGGCGAGACGCCGTTCCTCTTCGATATTCTCATCCTCGATGCTGGTACGGTGGGGCAGCAATTCCTCCTCCATGCCGACCAGAAAGACGTGGGGAAACTCCAGCCCCTTGGCCGCGTGCAGGGTCATCAGGTGGACCTGCTCACCCACCTCCTCCTCATTCTGGCGCTCCAGCACATCCATCAGGGTCAGGTGGTTGACCATCTCCGCCAGGGTCTTCTCCTGCAGCTCGCCATTCTGCAGGGCATTGAGCCACTCCAACAGGTCGTTGACGTTGCCCATGCGCCTTTCACTCACCGCATCGCTGCTGCTGTTCTCCCGCACCCAATCCTCGTACTGAATTTCCAGGATCAGACTGCGAACCACTTTCACCGGATTTTCGTTTTCGGCACGACGGGCAAAGTAATCGATCATCTGCGAGAAGCGTTGCAGACGTTCCAGCGGGCGGCTAGAAAGCTGGGTCTGCAGGCCCAGTTCGTGACAAGCTGCCAACATGCCGACCTCCCGCTGCTGAGCGTAGGCACCCAGCTTTTCCAGGGTGGAGGGACCTATCTCCCGGCGCGGAGTGCTAACGATACGCAGAAAGGCGGTGTCGTCGTCCGGATTCGCCAGCAACCGCAGATAGGCCATCACATCCTTCACCTCTGTGCGAGAGAAGAAGGAGGTGCCGCCACTGAGAAAATAGGGGATGTTGTGGGTGCGCAGCGCCTTTTCGAAGACACGCGCCTGGTGGTTGCCGCGATAGAGAATTGCGTAGTCACCATGATTGCTGCGGCTGGCGAACTTGTGGTGCAGGATTTCAGATACCACCCGCTCAGCTTCATGCTCCTCACTGCGGCACTCCAATACCCGCAGAGGATCCCCCGGTCCCAGTTCACACCAGAGCCGTTTCTCGAAAACATGGGGATTGTTGGCGATCAGATGGTTCGCCGCCTTCAGGATGCGGCCGCTGGAGCGGTAGTTCTGCTCCAGTTTGGTGACCTTTAGGATCGGAAAATCCGCCTTCAACTGCGCCAGGTTCTCCGGCCGGGCACCACGCCAGGCGTAGATCGACTGATCATCATCGCCAACCACAGTGAACCTCGCCTGAACACCTACCAACTGTTTGACCAGCTCATACTGGGCCAGGTTGGTGTCCTGATACTCGTCCACCAGCAGGTAGCGGATGCGGTTCTGCCACTCGTTGAGGGCATCCGGATGATCCCGAAAAAGCTGCACCGGCAACAGGATAAGATCATCGAAATCGACCGCATTATAAGCCTTGAGATGGCGCTGATACTCGGCAAAGAGCCGCGCATTGCCGACTTCCAGGTCGTCTTCCGCCTGACTGAGCGCGGCTTCCGGGCTGATCAGATCATTCTTCCACTCCGAGATACGCCACTGGGCACTGGAGACCACCGCCTCGTCACCGCTGTTCTGGCGCTTCAGCAGATCCTTCAGCAGGGTGGCGCTGTCCTGGTCGTCGAAGATGGAGAAACCGGGTTTGTAACCGAGCCGTTTCAGCTCCCGGCGCAGGATATTCAACCCCAGTGTATGAAAAGTGGAGATATTCAGCCCGCTGCCCGCTTTGCCGCCCAGCTGCTTGCCTACGCGCTCCTTCATCTCACGCGCCGCCTTGTTGGTGAAAGTAACGGCGGTGATGCTGCGCGGATTGTAGCCGCACTGCTCAACCAGGTGTGCGATCTTGGTAGTGATCACCCGGGTCTTGCCACTGCCCGCTCCGGCGAGCACCAGCAGGGGGCCATCGACATAACGAACGGCATCTCGTTGGCCGGAATTCAGGTCAGACATCTTGTTGCCAGGAAGTTTAGGGCGCTGTTTGGGCGAGAAGAGTACGCAGAGCATTTTGCCATTGCAACCATGCAAGCATCTGTTTCGGGACCTTGATATGATGGATGCTTCCTGATAGATATCGAGCAAGTCATGAGCATCCAGACCAAAGACCGGCGCTCCAAGAGTCGGCCACTGGCGGAAAAACAGCTGACCCGTGAATCCTGGCGGGTTTTTCAGATCATGGCCGAATTCGTGGAAGGGTTCGAGCAGCTGGGACAGATCCGGCCCTCGGTAAGTTTCTTCGGCTCCGCCCGCACCCCCCGCAGCCACCCGCACTATGCCCTGGCGGAAGAGATTGCACGACGCCTCTCAGACAGCGGATTCTCGGTAGTCAGCGGCGGTGGCCCCGGCATCATGGAGGCGGCCAACAAAGGGGCTTTCGAGGGAAAATCAACCAGTATTGGCCTGAACATCCAGCTTCCGATGGAACAGGTGGGCAACCCCTATCAGGATATCTCGCTCAACTTCAAACATTTTTTCTCCAGAAAGGTGATGTTCGTAAAATATGCTTCCGCCTATGTGGTCATGCCCGGTGGCTTCGGCACCCTGGATGAAATGGCGGAGATTCTGACCCTGGTGCAGACCCGCAAGACCAGGGAGATCCCGATTATTCTGGTGGATGACAAATTCTGGCAGGGTTTGCTGGAGTGGTTCCGCGGCTCACTTTGTGAAGCCGGTACCATTTCACCCTCCGACCTCGGTCTGGTGCAGGTCTGTAACGAACCGCAAGAGGTGGTGGATGCTATCTTTACGCACTATGAGAGCCGCGGCTTCGAACCTTCAGCTGAAGAGCAGGAGATGCTGCTTGAACTCTAGGAGATGACAATGAAAAAGCTGCTGGCTCTACTCTTTGCGGGCTCGACCGTTTTTTCCATCCAATCAATGGCCGCAGAGCCCTCTGCCGTACCTGAACCGCCGGATATCCCACCGCCTGTTGTCAGTGGTGAGTCCCTGGAGCCGGATGTCACCATCATCAAGAAGGAAGAGGGCACCCTCTACGAATACCGGGTCAACGGTCTGCTCTATATGGTCAAGGTCGTGCCCCAACTAGGCCCACCTTACTATATGCTCGACCGGGACGGCGACGGCGAATTCGATTCAAGGGGCAGTGATCCCACCAACGTCTCCGTACCTCAGTGGGTGCTGTTTCGCTGGTGAGGCTTTGGCCGTACAATCCTGATTTCCGATCACTTGTCATTTCCAGCGTAGCGAGAAATCTTGCGCTTTCACTCATTGATCAATCTGTAGCCTGAGATCTCTCCCTACGGTCGAGATGACAATGAGGCAATTTTGTAACCTATGAACAAACAACTGGCGCGACTGGCTTCCGCTATCGAAAAAGTCAACGACTGGCTGGGAAGACAGGTCTCCTGGCTCAGCCTGGTGATGGTATTGGTCACTTTCGCCATTGTCGTCCTGCGCTACGCCTTCGATCTGGGTTGGATCTGGCTGCAGGAGTCGGTGACCTACATGCATGCCACCCTGTTTCTGGTGGGCGCCGCCTATACTCTGAAGCATCAGGGCCACGTACGGGTCGACATCTTTTACCGCCGCTTTTCCCCACGTACCCGCGCCTGGGTAAACTTGTTCGGCAGCCTGCTACTGCTGCTGCCGGTCTGTTTCATAATCTTCCACCTGAGCAAGAGCTATGTCGTCCAATCCTGGGAGTTGTGGGAAGGTTCCCGCGAGGCGGGTGGTCTCGATGGCGTATTCCTGCTCAAAAGCCTGATTCTGCTCATGGCCGTGACGCTCGGTTTACAGGGGTTGGCCCAGGCTATCCACTGTTATCTCGGACTGAATGGACATCGGGCGCTGAGCGGGGATCAAAGGCAATCATGAGCGTCGAATTTCTCCCTCTCCTGCTATTCCTGGCCGTCTGCCTGGTACTGCTGCTGGGCTATCCCGTGGCCTTCTCCCTGGGGGGCACTGCGCTGGCCTTTGCCTGGTTTGGCACTTTGACCGGTCACTTCGACGATGCCTTTCTGTCGGCCCTGCCCAACAGGCTCTACGGCATCATGACCAACGAAACCTTGATCGCCGTACCCTTGTTCATCTTCATGGGGGTGATGCTGGAACGATCCCGCGTGGCGGAGAACCTGCTCGACACCATGGCGTCCCTGTTCGGCCCCATACGAGGCGGACTGGGCATATCTGTCACCCTGGTGGGTATGCTGCTGGCAGCCAGCACCGGCATCGTCGGCGCCACGGTAGTAACTATGGGACTGCTCTCCCTGCCCACCATGCTGAAACGCAACTACGACCCCGGGGTCTCCACCGGCATTATCTGCGCCGCAGGCACATTGGGACAGATCATCCCCCCCTCCATCGTCCTGGTTCTGCTCGGAGATGTACTCTCTGCCGCCTATCAACAGGCACAGCTGGATATGGGCATCTTCTCACCGGACACTGTCTCTGTCGGGGATCTATTTCTCGGCGCATTGATCCCCGGTCTGATGCTCGTTGCACTCTACCTCGTCTATCTTGGAGCTGTGGCTCTATTCAGACCCCATGCGGTACCTGCAATCCCTGAGGCAGAGCGGGAGCGGGATCTGCGAACCCTCTTGATCCGAGTCCTGAAGGTGCTGGTACCGCCGCTATTGTTGATCGTTGCGGTACTGGGTTCGATTCTCGGCGGACTGGCGACTCCCACCGAGGCCGCATCTGTCGGCGCCGTGGGCGCCATGCTCCTTGCCTTCAGCCAGAAACAACTCAACCTGACCACCCTCAAGGCGGTCATGACCGGCACCACCAAGGTCACCAGCATGGTGTTCCTGATCTTCATCGGTGCCTCGCTATTTTCGCTGGTATTCCGTGGTTTCGGCGGCGATGAGGTGGTCACCGATCTGCTGACCGGGCTGCCCGGCGGCGTCTTCGGCGCAATGCTGGTGGTGATGCTGGTGATGTTTCTGCTCGGCTTCATCCTGGACTTTATCGAGATCACTTTCGTGGTGGTCCCGATCGTCGGCCCCATCCTGCTAACTATGGGTCTCGACCCGGTCTGGCTGGGGGTGATGATCGCCATCAATCTGCAGACCTCCTTTCTCACCCCGCCCTTCGGTTTCGCCCTCTTCTACCTCCGTGGCGTTGCCCCGCCGGAAATCACCACCGGGGCTATCTATCGGGGCGTCGCACCTTTCATCCTGATTCAATTGCTGATGCTGGGGCTGCTCTCTCTCTGGCCACAGATGGCGACTTGGTTGCCCGGCATCGTCTATCAATAAGGCGTCCCTTTCCTGAAACATCAGGCAAAATCTGCCTGCAACACCTGCCCGACACAGCCACAAGAGTCATCACAGTAAAGACGATGGGATACACTTAGACCACAAGGAATAGTGGCCACTGAAAAAGGACTTTCAACAAAAAAGCCCGCGGAAACGCGGGCTTTTTTGTTGCTGTTTTTTTACTTCAGATGTCTGTAAGGCGAGCTGCAACCTCTAGCCGACCTGCCTCGCATTAACTCAGCATCACTCTGCCCGCCATCGGTGAAATGGGACGCTGCAACGGTGCTGTGACGACCTTGAACAGGCGGTGTTCCGGGTTTCTAAACATCACTCCCATCCCCGTTGGATTGGAGTGTATGACTACTGCAGGGACACGCCAATTTTCACCCTCCAGCGTAAATGTCAGATCAAGTTCGGCGCCGATCCCTACGGGTGCCGTCTCAATCTCCATATGCACCCCTTCAGGTGAGATATTTCTGATCAGGGCTGGAACGCAGCCCCCTGTTTTGTATCGCAACTCAACCTGAAAAGAAGCCACATGCCTTTCAGTTCCCCTCGCTTTATTTTGCATTTTTGATATCCTTTCTGCGAAAAAACACCTGCTCGTTACAGGGTTGTCGGCATTCCAGCCGGTTTCTTTAGAAAACTTTCTATTCAGTCAGGGCTGCAAGCAACTTCTGCAAGGCCTGGCCACGATGACTGAGGCTGTTCTTCACCTCTGCCGGAAGTTCTGCTGAGGTGCAGTTGTGAGTGGGGACATAGAAGACCGGGTCATAGCCGAAGCCATTGTCGCCCTTGGCCTCAAAGAGCACCTGGCCCTCCCAGGTTCCCTGACAGATGATCGGAGTGGGATCCTCTGCATGGCGCATATAGACCAGAAGGCACTGGAAACGGGCGGTACGGGCCTCCTCCGGTACATCCTTCAGGCTCTCCAGCAGCTTCTCCAGATTTGCCTGGTCCGATGCACCCTCCCCCGCAAAACGGGCGGAGTAGATGCCTGGCGCACCCTTGAGTGCATCGACTTCGATACCCGAGTCATCAGCAATGGCTGGCAGGCCGCTCAAGCGTGATGCATGCCTGGCCTTTTTGATCGCATTTTCGACGAAGCTGAGACCGTCCTCCACCGCATCAGGGATTTCGAAGTCGCGCTGCGGCACCACCTCGATCTGCCCGGTGGCAAGCAGTTGGTTGATCTCGCGCACCTTGCCGGCATTATTACTGGCAAGAACGATTCGCTCTCCGGTGTGACGGCTGGTCATGCTCTCTTTCCTGAAATTGAGTTGTGGAGTGATACCCCGCCACGACTTACCTGTCAGCGGAGTCATCGCGGCGGGAAATTAGACCCAAGAATTTGGATATATTCTCTGGAACTGCGGAGTTTAGTCGCTCAAAGCGGCCTGCTGGATCTCGAGCAGTTGCCGGATACCCTGATCGGCAAGATCAAGCATGGCATTAAGCTCTTCGCGACTGTAGGCATCGCCTTCGGCGGTCCCCTGTACCTCGATAAAGCCGCCCTTGTCGTTCATCACCACATTCATATCGGTCTCGGCATTGGAATCCTCTGCATAGTCCAGATCCAATACCGGAGTGCCCTGGAAGACACCCACTGAGACAGAGGCAATCATATTCACCAGTGGATTTCTCTCCAGCAGATCCTGCTCACGAAGATGGGAGATAGCGTCCACCAACGCAACACAGGCTCCAGTAATGGAGGCAGTCCGAGTGCCTCCATCCGCCTGAATCACATCACAGTCGATGGCAATCATGCGCTCCCCCAGCGCCTCAAGGTCAACTGCCGCCCGCAGGGAGCGACCGATAAGCCGCTGAATCTCCAACGTGCGACCACCCTGTTTTCCCCTGGCAGCTTCACGCCCCATGCGGTCAGTGGTGGAACGAGGTAGCATGCCGTATTCAGCAGTCACCCAACCCCGGCCCTTGCCCTTCAGAAAACGCGGCACTCGCGCCTCCACCGAAGCGGTGCAGATGACCTTGGTATCGCCAAACTCCACCAGCACGGAGCCCTCCGCATGCTTTGTGTAACCACGGGTAATCTTGACAGCCCGCAGATCGGTGGGCTGACGTCCGGAAGGTCTCATTGGATGGGTTACTCCTTTGATTTCAGGTCATGATGAATATCGACAACGTCGCGCAACTCTTCGATAGCTTGTTTTATCTCATGCTCGCTACGTGGCAGACGCGCTGTGCCGGCGGCATTATCCACTAAAGTCATGCCCAAGTCAGTGGGTCGAAGATCGATAGTGTCTCGCCGCCAGCGTACAGCCACTGCAGTGACATTATCACTCTCCGGCATACCATTACTCTCTGCCAGTGATGAGAGCTGGTTGACGGCTGACTGCAATGCCTGATCAGCACGAAAAAACGCATCCACCATTGGACGCGCCGGCAATTTTCCCCAAAAACCATCTGAGCAGAGCAGCACGACATCCCCCTCCTCCAGACGATGCGGTTCCCCAAGTTCCGCCACAGGACGGTTGGAGATACCACCGAGGCACCGGGTCACGTAGTTGCGAAACCGGTGGGTTTGGACCTGCGCGGCGGAGATGATGCCCTGCTGCCGCAACTGCTCCACATAGGAGTGATCCTCGGTACGGGAGAGAATGACATTGTCGCGCATAATATAGAGCCGGCTGTCGCCAACATGGGCCCAGAAGGCCTGCCCCTCCTGGATCAAACAGAGCACTGCAGTGGTACGTGGTTCAATGTGGGGTTCCTGCTCACGACCGTAATCAAGGATGCGGCGATGCGCCATCTCCATCAATCCGCTGAGAAAAACCCGAGGACCTGAGATCGGCTTGCGGCTGGTGAGGAAAGCTCTTCGGCAGGTGTCCATAAGAATCTGCGCCGCCATTTCGCCACGCGGGTGACCGCCCATACCGTCGGCCAGAGCCACCAGCATGGCATCGGGTGCCTCCAGAATCAGGCAGCGGTCCTGATTCATCCGGCGATTCCCAAGCAGGGTGCAATGAGCGGTTTCATACTTCATGTAGAGAGACTCCCGCCTTTAATGAACGAATGTCGCGACAGATCACTACTACCAGTATCATCGCGGCTCTCTTTCAGCTTTGATTTGCTCTGCAGCGCAGTCAGCAGCTCTCCGGCATTTTGCGGCCGCTCAGTCTGGTTTACCTCCATCGCCCAATCAATCGCCTCCAGCAGGTAAGCGGGATAACGACGGCGATAGACCCGGGTTGCCGGCTTCAGCTTGTCATCTGCATGACGCTCGATGGCAGAGGGTGGCGACTTGCCGTCCAGACAGGCCCGCATGCTTGCACCGATGGCATAGACATCACTCCAGGGTCCGACATCACCTGACTGGTAATACTGTTCCACCGGGGAAAACCCGCTGGTGACCACCCGCCCACTGCGACCGCCGCCACTCTCTTCCACCTGATAGACCGCACCGAAATCGAGCAACAGCGGGTTGCCGCCTGTACGCAGATGAATATTGCTGGGTTTGATATCGAGATGCAGCAGATTACTGGAATGGATCAGATCAAGGGCATCCAGGATGGGAGGGAAAACCGTCAGCATAAAACGGGTACTGAGACCACCGCTGCGTTTTTTTATATAACTCGCAAGGTTCTTGCCACGTTCGTGATCCATCACCAGATAGCCGGTATCGTTAGCCAGGAAAAACCCCCGCACCTGCACGATGTTCGGATGCCTCAGGGAAGCAAGCACCTTGGCTTCCTGGTAGAAAAGCCGACGACTGCGGCTAAGATTATCGATCTGTTTCGGGTCGATGACCTCGACCTGAAGACCCTCCCCACGTTTGGCCAGTTTCTTTGGCAGAAACTCCTTGATGATCACCTCGTCCTGGGTATCCTCGTCTTCCGCCAGGTAAATCAGGCTGAAGCCGCCACTCGCGACCAGTTTCATGATCACGTAACAGTCGAGAACGGTGCCTGAAGGCAAACTGTCGCGGGCTTTTTCCATCAATAAATTTTATTTCGGGCGTATGCTTTCTAATTATAAGACCGGTTTCAGAAAATAGTGGCTCCAACATCCCGGCGAATCGCATTATGATACACACTTCACGAAACCCTGAGGAATCTCTGATTAATTGTCATTTCGAGCACAGCGAGAAATCTCAATCCACATAACCTATTGACAGCAATGTAGTTTGAGATCTCTCCCTATGGTCGAGATGACCGTAACCCAATTATTCAGGAGTTCCTAAAACAGATTCCTCAGGGTCAATAAAATGGCCCACCAACCTTCAGGTTAGACAGATGATCAGCAGTATGACCGCTTTTGCGCGGGAAGAGTACCGGGGAGAACTCGGTGTAATGAGTTGGGAGATCCGCTCCATCAACCACCGCTACCTTGAGGCCTTCGTAAGACTGCCAGAAGAGTTGCGTGTCCTGGAGACAAAAGTACGCGAGCGACTCAGTGCGAGGCTGGGGCGTGGCAAGCTGGACTGTTCGCTGAAATTCAAGCCGGGAAAAGATGCGGAGGCCGGGCTGACTGTCAACCGACGCATGGTTGAGCAACTGATAACCGCCGATGCAGAGGTTGCGGGTATCTTACACATGGACTCTTTCGTGAAACCCATGGACCTGCTGCGCTGGCCCGGTGTCCTTGAAGAACAGGAGCGGGACTTCACGCCGGTAACAAAACAGGCGATGGAGCTGCTGGACGTCACCCTCGAAGGTTTGTTGGAAAATCGCCAACGCGAAGGCCGACGACTCGGCGAGATCATCCGGCAGCGCCGACAGGCGATGCAGACACAGGTGGATCAGGTCCGCAAACTGATGCCGGAGGTCCTGGAAAAGGTCAAGGAGCGCATCCGCGCGCGCCTGCTGGAGGTCATGGATGAGTTGGACGAAACCCGGCTGGAGCAGGAGATGGCCCTGCTCGCCCAACGGTTGGATGTGGATGAGGAGATGGACCGCCTCGACACGCATCTTGCAGAGGTTGAACGTGTGCTATCCGCCGATGAACCCATCGGACGGCGTCTCGACTTTCTGATGCAGGAGTTGAACCGGGAGGCCAATACCCTGACCTCCAAGTCTAACGATGTAAAAATCACCCGCATTGCGGTGGAGATGAAGGTCCTCATCGAACAGATGCGGGAGCAGATCCAAAATTTGGAATGATTAGCCCGAGCCTTCGATCATTCCGGTTGTATTTCAATGTTATTACACTGACCCAAAATATTTCAGGTTATCAAAGGTTGGTTTGTTATCTCCTGTTCAATGTGACTCCTTGTTGTCAGCGGTCAGGTAGAGCCAGAGGAAACCGGATACACCGGCAATGAGCGAAGCGAACAGGATCCCTGTTTTTGCCATCAGCAGGTCCTCGGCATGGTGGGCGAATCCCAGTTCGGCGATGAAGATCGACATGGTAAAGCCGATACCGCCCATCAACGCCACGCCAACGATGTGCTTGAAGTTCAGGCCTTGTGGCAGCTCGCTTAACCCGAGTTTGACCGCCACCCAAGTAAATCCGGCAATCCCTATCAACTTGCCGAGAATCAGGCCAGCCCCGACGCCCAGCGATACCGGGTGAGTGACAATGCCGCCAAGCGACGACCAGTCGATGGGAATGCCCGCGTTGGCCAGAGCAAAGATGGGGATGACGAGATAGGCGGAAGGCAGGTGCAGTTTGTGTTCCAGAGATTGAGCAGGGGCCTGAACCAGTCGTACCCCGTCACCGAGTGCCTGTACCCGTGCGCGGAGTTCATCGTTCTTGATGATGTTCTCTTCGCGCGCGTAGGCATTCTTGATCTGGTCGACCTTGTCGTGAATCTGCGACAGGAAACGTTTCGGGTCGTACTTGGGCCGCATCGGAATAATGAAGGCCAGCATGACGCCCGCAAGTGTGGCGTGGACCCCACTCTTCAGCATGGCAATCCACAGCACCAGCCCGACCAGCATGTAAGGCATCAGGGTTCGTACACCGCCACGGTTCATCGTGATCAATAGCACGATCATGCCTGCAGCCAGGCCCAGGGCAGTAAAATTCAAAGTTTCGGTGTAGAACAGGGCGATTACCATGACAGCGCCCAGGTCATCGACGATTGCCAGGGCCACTAGGAACATCAGCAAGCTTTTGGGGGCCCGGTTGCCTAGCAGTGCCAGCGTTCCCAGGGCAAAAGCGATATCGGTCGCCATGGGTATGCCCCAGCCATCCAGTGTGTGGCCTGCGGGATTGAACGCGAGGTAGATCAGTGCCGGAGCCAGCATGCCACCGATGGCGGCGACGATCGGCAACAGTGCCTGCTTGGGATCGGCAAGCTCACCAACCAGCAACTCGCGTTTCAGTTCCAGCCCGACCACGAGAAAGAACAAGACCATCAGGCCGTCATTGATCCAGTGATGCAGTGACTTGGAAAGTTGAAAGCCCTCCAGGCCAACGGTCAGCGTGGACTGCAGAATGTGGTGGTAGCTTTCATTCCAGTGGGTGTTGGCAAGAATGATCGCCGCGATCGCACACACCATCAGCAGGATGCCGCTAGTGGTCTGGCGATGAATAAACTCTTCCAGTGGCGTCAGTACACTGTCGAAGGCCTTTTCCCAAGGGGCTGTGTGTTCATTTCCGTCTATCTTGCTCATCTGTGGTACCGGTATTGTTGTATCGGGGATGTGGTGGCGGAAGCTACCCCCGCCCAGTTATTTTGGGCCTCCGTCGCGGGAGCCAGCTCATCCGTGGGAGAATAGCTGATAATCGATACTGATTCGCTCCCCGGCAACCGGGCGGAATTTCCGGTCGGCAAAGGCGACATGCAGTGGGTGTTCCCGGTAGCTGTCGATGACCGAGGCATGGCAAAAACGCACCAGCCAGGTATAGCGGAATTGTGCATCCTCTTTGATGGCCTGGCCGGTGACCACATCGAGTACTCCGGGGATTTTGCACAGCACCTCTCTTCCTTCAGCGATCATGCCATGGGCCTGCTTCTCATCGATCCCGGCGACGTTGTAGATGATCAGATGCTCCACCGGTTCCCAGGGCACGCAGTAAGCCAGCACTTCCTCAGATCGGCCAACGCTGCCCCATAGGCGCAGGCAATGCTCCACCTCGGCGCTGATGGCATGATTGACCCCTTTTACCAAGTCGCTGTATCCCCCTTGCGGCAGGGCTCGGGCATTCTCATGTATGCAACCCGCAGCGGCATCGGCAAGCGCGGTGAAATAATTGATCTTGGCGACACCGTGCGCGATCAGGCTTTGGAACTGCTCCGGGCTCAGGCCTGTTCCGCCGTGAATCACCAGCGGCAGTTGCAGTACTTCGTTGATGCCCGCCAGGCGGGCGATGTCCAGCTTTGGCTCACCCTGCATGCGACCGTGGACCGTACCGATGGAGACGGCCAAAAAGTCCACCCCGGTCTCCTCAACGTACTGCATTGCCTCATCAACCGTGGTGTAGGCAATTTCACCGGGATGTCGTTGTGCATCCTCACCTTCGACACCCGGGACGTAGCCCAGCTCGCCCTCGACGGGAATTCCACAGTCACGCGCCATGTCCACGATGGCGCGGGTGCTGTTTATATTGTCGGAAAGTGATTGATGTGAGGTATCGACCATCACCCCGTTACAGCCTGCGTTGATTGCGCGAACGGCTGATTCCAGGCTGTCGCCATGATCGAGGTGGATGGCAACCGGCACTGTTGAGCGACGCGCAGCAGTCTCAACGGCGGGCATGATCTGGTCGAAATCAAAGTATTCGAAATGGGATTCGGCCAGGCTGAGAATTACCGGTGAATGGCAACGTTCGGCTGCCTGCATGATGCCTTCAAGAAATTCAAGGCTGATCAGGTCGAATGCCCCAATCGCATAGCCGTTGTCATAGGCATGCTGGAGCATCTCTTTCATGGCGACGAGTGGCATGGTGTGTTACCTACTGTGTTAGAGGGTGGGGTTGTGGGTGTGTTTTCCAGTTGCGTGCGCAGTCTGGCCAGCGCCTGTTGGGTTGCGGCCAGTTCTGCAAACAGTTCATCGCGTGAAACAGGTCGTCGCAGCGCTTCGAGTTCTTCCGCCTTGGACTTCTCCAGATTGTTGAGCACAACCGCGATGAACAGGTTGATGATCACGAAGGTGCCGGCAAAGATGAAACTGACAAAGTAGAGCCAGGCCCAGCTGTGCAGCTCCATCGCGGTGTACATCACGTCGGTCCAGTCTTCGAGGGTGACTACGCGGAACAGGGTTAGCGCCGCGGTTCCGAGGGTTCCCCAGTGTTGCGAGTCGTGGACATGGAACAGGTGGAAGCCGGCAATGGCGTAAACGTAAAAGATGATCGACATGAGCAGCAGAACGTGTCCCATGCCCGGGATACTGCGCATCAGGGTGGTAACGATCAGGCGCAGCTCCGGAATGGTGGAGATCAATCTCAGCACCCGCAGCAGGCGCGCAAGACGGGCGATCATGGCAAGCTCGCCGGAGGCGGGCAGCAGGGAGAGCAGGATGACGCTGAAATCAAACAGGTTCCAGCCATCGCGGAAATAGAGGCCAATGCGCGGGGCCACCGCGCCGATTTTGATTATTGCCTCGACGATGAACGCCGCGAGGATCAGCTGGTGGCCGAATTCAAACCAGTCACCATAGCTCGCCTGCAGCGAGGCACTCGTCTCCAGACCCAGGATTGCCGCATTGAGCAGGATGAGGCTGATGATCGAATGCCTGAACAGGGGGGCGTTGACCAAGATGGCCAGATATTTCTGCACTAATGGCTGTGTGCTTGGCATGGCGATTCCACACAAACCCACAGGGCCTTTCGGCCCTGTGGGTTCTCTCTGTGTTTCCTGCGTTATTCGTCACTGTTCATGAAGCCAAGCAAGTGCGACAGGCTGGTGAACAGGTTGAAGATGGAAACAAACAGAGTGACGGTAGCCATGATGTAGTTGGTTTCGCCACCGTGGATGATGTTGCTGGTCTCGTACAGGATCAGCCCTGACATGAGCAACACGAACATGGCGGAGACGGCCAGTGACAGGCCGGGCATCTCGAAGAACACGGCGCCAAGACCGGCCAGGAAAGCCACCAGGATGCCCACCATGAGGAAGCCGCCCATGAAGCTGAAGTCCTTGCGGCTGGTCAGTGCGTAGACGGAAAGGCCAAGGAAGATCATGCCGGTGGTGCCCATGGCTGTCATCACCGTCTGGCCTCCGTTGGGCAGCGCAAGGTAGGCATTCAGTATCGGACCCAGGGTGTAGCCCATAAAGCCTGTCAACGCGAAGACGAAGCCAATCCCCAGCGAACTGTTGCGGAACTTCGTTGTGGCAAACAGCAGGCCGAAATAGCCAGCGAGTGTAACCAGTAGACCCGGATGGGGCAGGTTCAGGCTCATCGATACACCGGCGGTCGATGCGCTGAACAGTAGTGTCATGGACAGCAGTGTATAAGTGTTGCGAATGACCTTGTTGGAGGACAGGGTAGAGGCCTGGGTGGCCGCCGTGGAATTCATTTGATAAGTGTTCATGCTGTGTGTCCTGTTGGGTGCGTCAGCTTGATACAGTGGCTTCGTCGGGGAGGAGGTTGAGGGCAAATGGAGCTGCTCGTTCCCTGTCGCGTTGACGTGCCAGCTTTCGTGACACTGCGCAGCTGGCGCGATCGGCCGCACGGTCGATCGCTGCATACATATCCATGTCGATGTCTTCGATGACCACGTCGGGCAGGCCTGGCAGCACGACCTGGATGCGACATTGATTGTCCACGCCGCCACGCGGCCCGTTGATGTCGGACAGGCGTACTGCAACACGCTGGATGTCAGCGTCTCGTGAACCGAACGCAAAACCCAGTCGCCGCTTGGTGTGTTCACGTAAGGCTTTGGTCAAGGAAAAACTGCGTGCCTGAAGATCAATCTGCATTCTCGCTTCTCCTATTTTCAGAAAGTGAAAAACTGGTTTTAGGTTAGGCTGCTTCTTAAATTCGTAATAGTCGAATTAAGCGCTACAATAGATCGGTAATTACGAAGTATTGGTCGGCGATGATTAATTATAAACACCTTCACTATTTTTGGATGGTTGCAAAAGAGGGCAGTATTGCCCGAGCCTGCGAGCGCCTGCATCTCACACCTCAGACCATCAGTGGACAACTCAGCCTTCTGGAAGAGAGCCTGGGCGAGCCGCTGTTCAACCGTGTGGGCCGAAGTCTGGAACTCACGGAAACCGGGCGGCAGGTTCAGGCGTATGCCAACGAAATATTTTCACTGGGCATGGAGTTGGAGGAGTTGATTCGCAACTTTCCTTCCAGCCGGCCGCTGGTGTTCAAGGTGGGCGTGGCGGACGTGGTTCCCAAATCGATTGCCTATCGCCTGCTGGCCCCGTCCCTGGAGATGTCGCAGCCGGTACGCATCATATGCCGGGAAAATACCCTGGATGCGCTGTTGGCCGACTTGGCGGTACACCGTGTCGACCTGGTGATCGCAGATGGGCCGGTGCCTGCGAGCGCCAAGGTGCGTGGTTTCAACCACCACTTGGGAGAGTGTGGCATCTCCTTTTTAGCGGTTCCGCAGCAGGCAAAAAAACTGCGCAAGGATTTTCCGCGTAGCCTGGATGGCGCACCCATGCTGTTGCCAGGTGAAATGACCGCGATCCATGGGGAGTTGCTGAAATGGTTTGAAGAGCAGCAGGTGAACCCGAGGATTGTCGGGGAGTTTGACGACAGCGCCCTGATGAAGGCCTTCGGCCAAGCCGGGGCCGGTGTCTTTATCGCACCCACGCCGATCTCGTCGGAGGTTGAAAAACAGTACGGAGTAGAGGTGATCGGTCAGACGGAACAGGTGCAAAAACAGTTCTATGCGATTTCCGTGGAACGCAAGATCTCTCACCCGGCGGTTGCCGCGATCACCGAGACGGCGCGCGAATGGTTGGTGCTGGGTGATTCAGCGGTGCAGCGATGAAAAGTCATAAAAGGAAAATGGGTGCGGGTGCTTCAGCGGTACTTAAACTCTATGCCGATATCGGGTTTGCTGGCAAAGTCGAGGAAAACCACTTTTATTCGGATCTTAAAAAAGAGACTTAAAAATAGTCAGTTAGCCACATATTCGATGAGCATATCCAGAATTTGGAATGATGAGAATTCGGATCGGACTCTTATCTCTAGGGGCGCCCAAAAATATCAGTGTGTTGATTTTGATGTGTTTCAGAAAACCCGTGGTCTGTCCCTAATGTTCACGCGTCGACGACCTGGGCACAACGCCTGAAGCGGGTGTTCGGTATCGACATCTAGGTTTGCTCGATCTGTGGCGGAGCGACCGTGTATCGAAGATCCTGATGTCATCAAGAGGATACTGACCCACCTGGAGACAAGGGCGCCGAAGCTGGCAATTCCCTTCAGCCACCCTCGCTGAGTCTGAAAAACGGCGCTGAAGGTAGGGAGATTAGTTTAAGGAACCTCTGAACAAGTCATGGACCTACATCTTGTGGCTGAAACACACGGCTTTTTCGTTGAGAATCTTCGCAATAGCCAGCTAGTACGTGCGATTCTCGCCTCAAATCCGCGCATTTCATCTCACAATCTGAACGGCCCAGACTTATTCAGAGGTTCCTTAACGGCGCGACTTCAATTTCCATGATTTATGGACGACCCTTTGCCCTTTCTTCCAGAGCCACTATCCTTGCTTCGATAGGAGGATGTGATGAAAACAATGCCATAATTCCACCTTTATCATTAATGCCAAAGGCTGCCATTTGTTCCGGTAGGGCTTCAGGTTCTACCTGCCCCAAACGTTTAAGTGCATTTATCATATTCTGATGTCCAGCCAAATCTGCGCCACCGGTATCAGCAATGAATTCACGCTTTCTGGAAAAATACATCACAATTGTTGATGCAAGAATTGATAAAACAACCTGCGCCACCATCACAGTCACAAAGTAGCCGATGCCATGCCCCTGATTGTTTTTCTAAATCACACGGTCAACAATGTGTCCAACGACCCGTGACAAAAAAACCACAAAAGTATTGACTACTCCCTGAATTAACGCCAAGGTCGCCATTGGCGACATGGCTCATTTCGTGTCCTACTACAGCTTCAACTTCCCCTTGCGACATGTTATCAAGCAAGCCTTGAGATACTGCTACCAGAGCATTGTTTTTAGATGCTCCCGTTGCAAATGCATTCATTGCAGCTGATGGAAAAATAGCCACTTCCGGCGTCTTAATACCAACGATTTTTGCCTGCTTTTCAACAGCGCTGACTAGCCATCTTTCAATATTTGACGATGGGGTGGTTATCACCACCGCTCCAGTCATACGTTTTGCCATCCATTTGGACAATAGCAATGAAATAAAAGAGCCACCAAAGCCGATCACACCAGAAAGGATTACCAATGCTTGAATATCAAGATCTGAACCATTCTCAGCCAATATGCTGTCTACGCCGAAAACTCTCAATGTAATGCTTAATACCACCATGATGGCGATATTGGTCATCAGGAATAGTAAAATTCGTTTCATGGATTTACCTGTATTACATTTAGAATATGTCCGCATGATATTACGTATCTGGCAGCACGACAAAAATATAATACTGTGAGAGTGGAAGCATGATAATTCGTATATTTGAAGTACTAATGTCGTATCTTCCGAATATTTCGTTCTGAAGGTTAATGATTCGCTTATGACTACTCTGCAATTTCTTCTTTACGGCGGTTATGTTCCAATGCTAAATTCTTGTTTTACTGTTGCGTATTTCCTGAAACTGTTCTGCGTCAAGGTGACCTTTGAAAGTGCGCTGTAACGTGCCGCTCGATCTGGCGATGGCCAATGCCATTAATGAGATTGGCCGTGTTTTGGGCAAAAAAACCATCGCTGAATATGTGGGGGAACGAGGTGATACTCGAACGTCTACGCTAGACCGGGGTGGACTATGTGCAAGGTTTCCACATTGGTAACCCTAAGGAACCCCTGATTAAGTTCCAGTTTTTCTAAAAATCCAGCTCCAAACTCGGAAAAATCGCCATGTGATCGGATAAAAGACCATTTTCGAGTGAGTCGGAGACTTTTTCGCCGCTTTAGCGCTCCGGAGACGAATCCCAGGCAAATTACCCACTACGAAACCATCAATTCTCGTCTCGCCATGTAAAGATTCCCCAGCGCAAACAGCATGTGCAGTTGTGCGGTGTTCTTAGCCAATCCGCGAAAGGGATGTTCGACGAATGCACGGATGCCAGCTTTCGCCTTTTCGACGGCTTCATTGGCTTCACCCAGCTCGCCACCTTCTTCTTTCAGTTGCTTTCACCTGTCACGCTTCATCGCAACATGCCAAGTGACTTTGCAGTCCTTCATCTCTTCACGTTTCTCAATACCAATGTAATCCACATCAGCAAACGCCATCTCTTCTTCACCATGGAGAAGATTGTGGGTCTCACTGATGTCGCTGGTGTTGGCCGCTGTTCCTGTCATGTGGTGAACCAGGCCACTGTCCATGTCGACGCCGATATGGGCTTTCATGCTGAAGTACCACTGATTGCCTTTGCACGTCTAATGCATCTCTGGATCGCGCTTCCGTTCTTTGTTCTTTGTGGAACTGGGGGCATCGATGATCGTCGCGTCGACCAGCGTTCCCTGCCGGAGCATGAGGCCTTTGTCTCGTAGGTGGGTATTGACCTCTGCAAACAGGGATGCGGTCAGATTGTGCTTTTCCAACAGATGTCGAAAGTGAAGAATGGTGCTTTCATCCGGCATATTGCCTTTGGCCAGCAATAACCGCGTAAAGTGGCGCATGGAAGTGATTTCGTAGAGTGCATCTTCGGCAGCAGCGTCACTGAAGCTATACCATTGCTGCAAGCAGTAGATGCGCAACAACGCAGAGAGTGGATACGGCCGCCTACCGTTACCCGCCTTAGGGTAATGCGGCTCGATCAGGCGTTCCAGACGCAACCAGGGAACCACCTGCTCCATCTCGCCCAGGAACTTCTCCCGGCGTGTCTGTTTCCGCTTTCCATTGTATTCGGCATCTGAAAAACTCAGCTGATCCATGCTGTTGCTCGTTTGCTGTACCGGTGCCAGTATTCTCGCATGTTAGGGAACTTGTTCAGAGTCTCCCTAAGTGTATATACGACTGAAAAACTGTCGTGAATGGTGGGCAAATCAGCAGTAATAGGCGGCAGGTCACGGTTTTCTCTCCAATCAAAAACGATATACGTGGTGCGCCCCCTATTTTATAAATTCTGTGGATTTACTATATTTTTATCAAATTGAAACGGTAAATCCAACTGACTCCCAGGGGCTGAATATTAATGTCAAAACCAGACCCAGAAAAACTGAGTTGCCTGTTCGATGAATTTGAGCGGCAGGACACGAATGATGTCGGCCTAGAGGCAGAGCTCGAACATAAAACCTATCGGTGGAGAGATGTTTATGTAGAGCGCGGTGAACTGGGTCTTCTCATGGAAAGATGGAAAAAGGTTTCCGACTTTCAGCGAGTTGAGGAGATACAGCCCCAGCTGACCATTCTCCTGGCCAATTCCGGTTTTGGCAAAACCCGGCTCGTGCACAAGTTTTATGAGGAAATAGTCAAACGGCATCAGACTGATGGCTGCCGGTATTGGCCCCCCTCATCGGCAGGAACAATGACACGCTTACGGTTAATCCGCCATTCGACCAAGTGGATTTGGAACAACGGTTGCCTTTTCTTTGGTGGGGTGTCCAGCTGCCTGATCAAACCACCGAAAAGTCGACCTGCAAGCCGGTGTTGAATGACTCGGTGCGAGTACTATCCAGCCATCTGTTTTCGATGGAAATGGCGCGTCAGAAAAGGGAAGTGCGTAACGCAATAAGCCAAGAGGTGATGAATCTGGCGTTAGTGACAATCAGTAAGCTAACCCTGATTGAAACCGCCAAAGATTATTATGAAATCGGCAAAGGCATTGCGGGGGCAATCAACAAGGCGATCGGCATCAGGAAGGAGGAGAAACTGACCCACACTGAGCGCGAACGGAAAGAGAAAAAAGAGTTTGTAGACGAAGTTGTCGAGAACCTCTCGATGCTGATGAATCCGGACAACAGTGACATAGAAAGGATACCCATGGTTCTGTTCATCGATGATGCGCAATGGATCGTCTGTAAGCAAGACCACCAATCCCGGCCCAATACAGACCTGCTTGAGTTACTGGGGAAGATCATGCGGCTTGCCAGACAGGAGCATTGGCCAATCATGATCATCCTGACCCACTGGGAAGAAGACTGGAACAGACTCAGGCTTTCAGGCGATGGTGTGCCGTATCTATTGGAGTCTGGCGATAAGGCGGAAATTATTGAACCTTACGCAAGAACCACTAACCCGAACTATCATGGTTGGGGGGAGTGGGAGCGGTCGATCATCAGGCTGGGCCAGTTTGATTTATCCGGGATACTGAAGACCGCTTTACCCGGCATCTATCGGGATGAAGAACAGCGGAGGCGCCTGATCGGAAAAGTGGTCGATGGTTTTCAGCGGGAGAAAGACGCTCTCGCGGATAATGCCCGCTATCTCGATGAGTTCCTCAAGATGCTCTATCAGCCCGCCAATCTGGAATATCTCAGGGATCGAAGTATCGATCAACCGCTGATCGACGGCTGGGAAGAGAGGATGAGCCGAAAGCTCGGTGGTTTGGAATACGCCAGGCTGGTGCAATACCGGTTTGATCAGCTCAAAGAGCCGTATCGCCAGACATTATGCCTATCCTCCTACCATGGGATAGAGTTTCCCGAGAAACTGACAGAGGTCACCTCCCGCTACCTACACGGCCCTAAGTATGGCTGTCCATGGACGGCGCTCGAGAATCCGGAGACCTTCATACAGCGCAACGTCAGGTACCCGAGCGGGGTGTCACGCTTCCCGGATTCGGTCTATAAAAGCATTGCCTACGAAGCACTGTCGCCTGAGCATAAGCAGAAACTCAAAAAGATCCTGCCCAGACTGCTGAGTCACTGGCTGTACTATGGTTCATTCGCTCAGGGACTGGAGGCACTGGATCTGAATTTAGCTGAAGAGGAGACGCTGTGTGAAATAGCACTCAAGGTATTGAATGAGTGCAGGTCAGATTCAGACAGCCTTGCCAGGGAAATCAATACAGATCTGGCTTCGGCAGTTGCGCTATCTCGTCTGGTTCGAATAAATCGCTATAAATACAATGAGCAGCAGGCTTACCAGTATGCGCTGGAATTTTATGAAAGCCTCGTGGAACCGTGGGATCCTGGCGATATCGAATTCGGAGATGCAATAGCAATATACAACAGCCTGAGTCTTCATCAGCAACATGATGCCGCAATATTCATTGCGCGGAATATAAACTCTGATTGCATTGAGCTTGACAGATTGAATGGCAATCAAGAATCGAAATCGAATCTATCCTTCTCTTATGGATTGCTTGGTGAAGTGGCCTTCGGTATGCAGCAACCCAACGAGGCAAGAGCGTGGCATGAAATGGCATTGGAGATAGACCGTTTACTGGCAGAACAATCCCCAGACCCGGATACATTGCACTCCCTCTCTATCTCCTTCGAGCGGTTTGGTGATATCGCTGCCGACATGTTGCGTCTGGATGAGGCAAAGAGATGGTATGAGGAGTCATTGGCAATACGCAGTCAGTTGGCGGAAAAGTCTTCAAGCAGGCAAGACCTTCAGGGTCTCTCTTTCGCCTATGGGAAGCTTGGAGGTTTGGCGCTTGATTTGCTGCAATTGGAAGAGGCGGACTCTTTTCATCAGAAATCGTTGGAGATACGTGAGCAGCTACTGCATCGTCAGTCAAACCCGGATACATTGAGGGATTTATCACTCTCACTCGAACGTTTGGGTGATGTTGCCGTTGCCATGAACGATTTCGAAAAAGCCCAACAGTTTTTTCATGACATGCTGGATATTAAAGAGATTCTTGTCGAGGAGGCGGTCACTCCCCAGGCTTTACGAGATCTTTCCATAGCCAATAAGAAACTTGGTAAGGTCGCCCGCAACATGCAGCAACCGGATGCGGCAAAAGCCTGGTATGAGAAAGCGCTGGAGATAGACCACTTGCTGACAGAGAAATATCCAGGTCCCAAAACGCTATTGGATCTTTCTATCACCTACTTGGATTTGGGTGATGTGGTGTTAGACAATCAGCAACCGAAAGATGCAAGTACCTGGTATGAGCAGTCGCTGGATATTATCAGTGGACTGGTGGAGAAGTCTTTGAGCCCTAAAGTGTTGTCGAACCAGGCAATCGCCTATGAGCGGTTGGGTAATGTGGCCGTCATCACACAACAACAGGAAGCGGCCAAGGCGTGGTACGAGCGGGCATTGGAGATACGCCGTCAGCAATCAGAGGACGCTGAGAATCCGCAAACCATGCGAGACTTGTCCATCATGTATGGAAAACTGGGAGACGTAACCAGGGACATGCAGCAACCGGAAGATGCGAAGGTCTGGTATGAGCAGGCATTCAAGATAACCAGCCTGCTGATGAAAAACTCTTCCAGCCCAGAAACAATACGGGATCATGCTTTTTCCTGTGGAAAGCTGGGCGATGTGGCCGCAAAACTCCAACAGCCGGAACTTGCTGTGGGATGGCACGAGCAGGCGCTGGAACTGCACCGTATAATATTCGAAGCTTCAAATAGCTTGCAGGGATTAAGAGATATATCTCTCTCGATTGAGCGATTGGGTAAGGCCGCCCTCGCCCTGGGAAATCTTGCAAAGGCCCGTGACCTGTTTATTGAAATGATGGATATGAAGGAACAGCTTGTGGAGATCGCAGAGAGTCCACTGGCTTTGCGTGACCTCTATATCTCATATTCGAAAATGGGTGATGTAGCCAGGGAAATGGAACAACCAGCCTAGTGGGCCATGCGTAAAATAATGTAACTAAAACGTTAACGGTGTAAAATATGGAATGCGTTTACCTAAGACATTTCAGATTACTGATAAAGCCGCTGGGATTTTAAAAGAGTGGTGCCGATCAACAACCCTTCCTCATGGCCAGATCATGAGAGCCAAGATTATTTTACAACTCAGTGAAGGGATGACACCGATGGAAGTTGCAACTGCCCAAAGGACATCAGCGAAGACAGTGCACCGCTGGCGAAATCGATTTGAGGCCGAAGGCGTTGATGGACTACTTGAAAGAGTCCGTTGCGGACGTCCTACGGTCATAGACAAGGCGACTGTCGACAAAGTTCTATTTCTGACCACAAAAAGAATTCCACAGGAATCTACACATTGGAGCATCGAGTTAATGTCTCGATACGCAGAAGTGACACCTTGGCAGGTTCGTCAGATCTGGAAGGCTGCAGATCTGCGTCCACACCGGCTGAAAACGTTTAAGATCAGTAATGATCCTGAGTTCGCTGATAAAGTCATTGATATTGTCGGTCTGTATATGAATCCTCCTGAGAATGCAGTTATTCTCAGCGTGGATGAGAAGACGCAGATTCAGGCATTGGATCGTACCCAACCTGGACTACCATTGAATCCGAGCCGGATCGGCAGTCGCACTCATGATTACAAAAGACACGGCACCACCAGTCTTTATGCTGCATTTAACACACTGACTGGAAAAGTGATTGGCAAAGTTTCGGATCGAACGAACAGCAAAAAATTTCTATCTTTTCTGAAACTACTTGATAGACGCACGCGTGCAGACCGAGAATTGCACATCATTATGGATAATCTGAGTGCTCACAAGACAGAGGCTGTTCGAGAATGGGTGGCCTCCCGACCGCGCATCCACCTTCATTTTACGCCAACCAGTTCATCATGGCTCAATGCCGTGGAAGGCTGGTTCTCGCAACTTGAGCGACGTGCGTTATACCGAGGGGTGTTCACCAGCGTTCCAGAACTAAAGACTGAGTTGGAGCGGTTCATCAAGGTTCATAACAGGGAGAGCGCAAAACCCTTTAAATGGACTAAACCTGCCAGCCACATTCTGGCGGCTGTTGGGCGTGCAAAGAAATCATTACAGAATTAACCGCATGTCCCACTAGGCGGGAGATTGGTATAAAAAGGCCCTGGATGTATGTATACAAGTTGGGAGCCAGTCTACCATCATCCAATCATATTATGACCTTTTCTATATTCAGCTGGTATCTGGCGATATTGCCAGTGACGTGCAGAACCAGGAAGAGGCCAGGAACTGGTATATCAAGGCGGTGCAGACAAGTGAGGAATTTATAGGGGACGCTGCAAACACATCACACCTGCAGTTGGCTGCCATTTCGTATGAGAATATTGGAGATATTTGCAGTCAAAATGATGAGCATCATGATGCCGGGAAATGGTATGGCAAGACCCTGGCCATTCACCTGCACCTGCGTGAGCGGTCGCATGACAATGTGCTCGATCTTTGCCGCTTGTATGAGAAATCAGGAACGAACGAGGTGCATCTTGGTGAAATGGAAAAGGGCTGGACTGGTATACGCAGGGATTGTCGTTGATTGAGAGCAAGGAGGGCCACGAGAGATATGAACTCGTGCGGGAAGCCCTTCAGTCTAAGGTTCTCAATCTCAGTAGTGCTGTGGAAAAATTATCCCGATCAACCTGGCTGGATCTGGCAATTGGAATATTCAGGAATGCTGCAGCAGGCGCAGGCATGGATGCTTCAAGTGAAGAACAGCAACAGCAGTTAACGAAATTACAAGCAATGTCCACGGAAGTTTATAGTAGATGGGAAACAGCGAATGATTTCCGTGATGATATGGATATGGGACTCCTGCAGCATTCCGCAGATATTTTGCGGGACATAGCAGAGGTTTTCAGTCATACAGGCACAGATCAGGATAATGATATTATCGGTCTTTATCTCATTGCCGGAGAGATAGCTAACAAACTGGAAACAGATCCCTATGCAAGCATGGACTTCGCTGAAGATGAAGAGGTCTGAAATATCTGCGTGAGTCGAGTGGCGTGCTGGACGGTCTCTGTATTCTGGGTGTCCAGGAGATAATCTGCGGTAAAACTACTGGATAAGATAAATCCATTACCAAGGTCAGCCCTTTCAATCCGCCGAAGGTGAGGAGGCGGATGCGTTGGCAGGCGTTCCCGTGGCACTATTCTCCGTGGAGGTCACCTGAGCGAAGGAAAATCCCACTCTTATTTCATTACAAAAATAGCGGTTAATCATTATACTGTCTGCCAATTTCCGCTGAATGGATAACGCATGAAAATCGACTATAACAGTCCCGTCGCTGCGACCCGCGAAATCTATTGGGTTGGTTTCTACGATGAGGCGGCCCAGTTGCACTGCAATCCCTATCTGATCATCGATGAAGAGGACATTGTCTTCATCGACCCCGGCTCCATCCCCCACTTTCCGGTGGTGATGCGCAAGGTAATGGAGCTGGTCAATCCGGAGGATATCACCTACATCATCGCCCAACATCAGGATCCGGATGTCTGCGGGAACCTGGCTGTGGTGGAAGATGTCATTAACCGTAACGATCTGAAGATCGTCGGCCATAGCAACAGCCTTCGCCTGATACGTCACCTGGGCCTGCGTTCTGAGCTCTACCCGGTGGATGAGCATGACTACGCGCTGACCCTGAAAAGCGGACGCCGACTGGAGTTTCTCTTCACCCCCTACCTCCACTCACCCGGCGCCATCGTCACCTACGACACCAAAACCCGCAGCCTTTTTACCAGCGATATCTTTGCCGCCATCTCCCAGGATTGGTCGCTGTTTGCCGAAGGTGACTTTCTTTCGCCAATGGTTCCATTCCACCAGAACTATATGCCGAGCAATCAGATTCTCAAACACTGCATGGAGAGATTTGAAAAGATGGATCTGGACCGAATCCTGCCGCAACACGGCTCCATCCTCGAAGGCCGTGACATCCAACGGGCTATCGATCATCTCAAGGCCCTTCCCTGTGGCATCGATCTGATTGATACCGGACCCGACCAATGACAGAGAACATTGTTCAGGTCGGTTCACAGCATGTCGCCGACGTCCAGGATATCAACAAAAACCTGGTGGAGAAGACCCTGCGCATGCGCTGTCTCGCCTATCTCTCCCAAGTCAAATCCCAGCTGCTGATTGAGACCATCCATGACATGAACAACAGCCGCCAGGAGCTGGCTGATCTGTCAACCGACCTGGCGGAACGCACCAAGAAGGCGGAGAAGCAGAGACAGATCATCGAACGGGAGCTGCAAAAGCTGGGAGAGCAGAACAAGGCACTCGAAGTCGACCGGGATCTGCTCGAGTTGAAGGTCGAGGAACGCACCGAGGCGTTTGAAAAACTGGCCCACTACGACTCACTGACCAGCCTGCCCAACCGTTTTCTCTTCAATGACCGATTGAAGCATGCCCTGGCCCGCGCTGACAGGGAAAGCAGTAAAGTCGGCCTGCTGCTCATCGATCTGGACCGTTTCAAGAACATCAACGACACCGCAGGCCACCCGGTTGGAGACGAACTGCTCAGGCAGGTCGGACAACGTATCCTGCTTAGTCTGCGTACTGAGGATACTCTGGCCCGTCTGGGAGGTGATGAATTTGCCGTCATCCTGGAGAGCATCGAACATAATGAATTGACCGCTCATGTTGCACATAAGATCCAGCAGAATCTTCTACCGCCTTTTGAGCTGACGCAGGACAGTATCTATCTGACCGCCAGCATCGGCATCAGCCTCTACCCTGGAGATGCCGACGACCCTGTTACCCTGCTGAAAAATGCCGACACCGCCATGTACCGGGCTAAGGCGGAAGGTAAAAACACATTCCATTTTTACACCAGGGAGCTGACTGCTTCGGCCAACTCACGCTTCTCACTGGAAAATCAACTGCGCCTGGCCCTGAAACGCGATGAATTTGAACTTTTCTATCAGCCCCAGTTTGACCTGAACAGCGGCCGGATATCAGGGGCTGAGGCGCTGATTCGCTGGAATCATTCTGAGCGCGGCCTGGTCTCTCCAGCCGATTTCATCTGGCTGGCGGAAGAGACCGGAATGATCATTCCCATCGGCGCATGGGTCATTAAATCAGCCTGCCACCAAGCCAAAAAATGGTTCGACGAAGGACGCTTGAAAGGTCGCATTTCGGTCAACCTATCCGCACTTCAGATAATGCAGGAGGAGACCTATTCGGTCGTCAGACAGGCACTGGAGGAGAGCGGACTTTCTCCCGACCGGTTGGAACTTGAGATCACGGAAAGCGCCCTGATCGGCCAGCACGAGAAGGTCAGCCTGGTCGCCGATGCCTTCAAATCATTGGGCATCTCCCTGGCTATCGATGACTTTGGTACCGGTTATTCATCCCTGGCCTACCTGAAACGCTTCCACATCGACCGCCTCAAGATCGACCGCTCCTTCGTTCGCGACATCCCTGGAGACCCCAACGACATGGCCATCATCCGCGCCATCATTGCTATGGGCCACACACTGGGACTCTCAATCGTTGCCGAAGGAGTGGAGACGGAGGCCCAGGCCAACTTTCTCACCGGCGTCGGTTGTAATGACGTTCAGGGATATTTCTACGGCAAGCCCGTCCCCTGTGACCAGTTCCAGATTTAAGCAGTCTGCGCTTTAGGCCACTGCACGGATTCAGGTTAAAGTAGGCCACTCTGCATTCAGCGCCAACCGGGTAGTCAACACCGTGAAACTCAAAATTATCGCCATCAGCCTGCTGCTGACCCTTCTGGTTGCATGCGCCACAAGCCCCACCGGCCGCAGGCAGTTCATGATCGTCTCGGAGGACCAGGCCATCGCCTCGTCTAAAACGGCCTATGTGCAGATGCTCAAACCCTACGCGGACGAGGGCAAGCTGGATAACGACCCGAAACTCAAGGCACGGGTTCATAAAATCACGGCACGCCTCATTGCCCAAGCGGTGATAATGCGCCCGGAAACAAAGGACTGGGAATGGAGCATGAAGATTCTCGACGATCCTGAAACAGTCAATGCCTGGGCGATGGCTGGGGGAAAGATGGCGCTCTATACCGGACTGGTTGAGCAGATTGAACCCTCGGATGATGAACTGGCTCAGGTGTTGGGCCACGAGATCAGCCATGCATTGGCCAAACATTCGGCGGAAAAGATGTCGGTTGCGATGGCCACCTCCCTTGGCGTACTTGCCATAGGCATCGCATCGGACAACCGGGGCGCCACCATGGCGGGTGCGGCGGTCGCGGCGAAGCTGGCCATAGATCTGCCCAACAGCCGTACCGCAGAGACCGAGGCGGATCGGATCGGCATCGAACTTGCCGCCAAGGCCGGCTACGACCCCAGGGCCGCCGCCACGCTTTGGGAGAAGATGGGCAAACTCTCGGAGAGCCGCCCGCCACAGTTTCTCAGTACTCATCCCGCTCCGGAAAACCGCAAAGAGACTCTCTCCCGACTGGCCACCGAAATGATGCCCTACTACACGGCCAAGGGAGAGCGCCCAAGTTTCGATTTCTGATAGTATCTCCGTCCACCACAGAGAAATGACACAGGAATCCAGCATGTCCACAGCCAACGGCACACTCTACATCCTCTCCGCCCCGTCCGGCGCAGGCAAAACAAGCCTGCTCAAGGCACTGCGGGACCAGGACAGTGAGTTGATGGTTTCGGTCTCTCATACCACCCGCGCCAAACGTCCCGGCGAAGAGGATGGCGTCCACTACCATTTCACCGATCACGCCAGCTTCCTGCACATGATCGAAAGCAAGGCATTTCTGGAGCACGCCGAGGTATTCGGCAACTTCTACGCCACCGCCGAGTCCGAGGTTCGTTCAAAATTGGAGACCGGACAGGAGCTGGTTTTGGAGATCGATTGGCAGGGCGCGCAACAGGTACGCAAATTCTTTCCCGAGGCCGTCTCCATCTTTATCCTGCCGCCCAGCCTGGCAGCCCTGCGGGAACGCCTCGACGGACGGGGCCAGGACGACGAATCGATCATCCAGGCCCGCATGCAGGAGGCGGTTAGTGAGATGTCTCACTATGCCGAGTTCGACTATCTGGTCATCAATGATGATTTTGAAACGGCTCTCGCTGAGCTAAAGGGCATCATCACCACCCACCGTCTCCATCTCCCTGGACAGCAGGCACGCCACGCGGAACGCATCAGGTCGCTGCTCGGGGAAGTTTAGGGACTCCCACATCCTACACAAGTTGGCCAGTTACGGAGATGGGGCTAAAATAGCGTTTTTTCCAGAAACCCAGGCCATCCATGACCGGCAAACTCTACATCAAGACCTTCGGCTGCCAGATGAACGAATACGACTCCGCCCGTATGGCGGATGGTTTACGCGAGGCGGAAGGTCTGCAGATCACCAATAAGCCGGAAGAGGCGGACGTACTGCTGCTTAATACCTGTTCGATACGGGAAAAGGCGCAGGAGAAGGTCTTCTCGCAACTTGGCCGCTGGCGCCCCTGGAAAGAGAAGAACCCGAACCTGATCATCGGTGTCGGCGGCTGCGTCGCCAGTCAGGAGGGCGAGGCGATCCGCGAGCGGGCGCCCTATGTGGATCTGATTTTCGGCCCTCAGACACTGCACCGCCTGCCACAAATGATCAGGGAGGCACGTACCGAGCACCATCCGGTGGTGGATGTCTCCTTCCCCGAAATCGAAAAGTTCGACCGTCTGCCGGAGCCACGGGCAGAGGGTCCGACCGCGTTCGTCTCCATCATGGAGGGCTGCTCGAAATACTGCACCTACTGTGTCGTCCCCTTCACCCGCGGTGAGGAGATCAGCCGTCCCTTCGACGATGTGATCGCCGAGGTGGCCGGGCTTGCCGCCCAGGGGGTGCGCGAGGTCAATCTGCTGGGACAGAACGTCAACGCCTATCTGGGCGCCATGCACGACGACGAAAACGCCGATCTGGCGCTACTGATCGAATATGTTGCGGCCATCGACGGCATCGACCGCATCCGCTTCACCACCTCCCATCCTCTTGCCTTCTCTGATCGCCTGATCGATGTCTACGGCGAGGTGCCGGAGCTGGTCAGTTTCCTGCACCTGCCGGTACAGTCCGGCTCCGACCGGGTGCTGGCGATGATGAAACGCGGCCATATGGCCGTCGAATACAAGACCAGGATTCGCCGCTTGCGGGAGGTCCGCCCCAACATCACCATCTCATCCGATTTCATCGTCGGCTTTCCCGGTGAGACAGAGGCCGACTTCGAAGAGACCCTGAAACTGATCGAGGAGATCGGCTTCGACAACTCCTACAGCTTCATCTACAGTCGCCGCCCCGGCACGCCGGCAGCGGATCTGCCCGACGATGTTCCGTTGGCGGTCAAACAGCAGCGTCTGGAACGGCTGCAGCAGTTGATCAATACCCAGGCCCAGCGCATCAGCCGCCAGATGGTGGGGACCCTGCAGCGGGTTCTGGTGGAACGCCCCTCCCGCAAAGACCCGAAGCAACTGGCCGGCCGCACCGAAAACAACCGGGTGGTTAACTTCAGCGGGCCGGCTGAACTGATTGGTGAATTCGTCGATCTGCGCATTACAGAGGCACTACCCAATTCGCTGCGTGGTGAAATCGAACAGACTCTGGCGGAACAAAGCGCAAATTTGGGATAAACTTAATTCCCGAGAAGGAAACGATTCCGGAGCAACAGATGAGCGGAGAGAACAAGGGCGGCAACACACAGATCATCGTCGCACTGATCGGCCTTGCCGGTATACTGGGAGGTGGGGTTATCGCCAACTGGGACAAGATCTTCCCGCCTGCGCAGCAATCCAAAACGGTGGTGGTAGAACCGATCAAACCGCAAGTCAGCCAACCGAAGGCTGACCCACAGCCGGTAGCGCAACCTACAAGAAAAGATCCAGTCACCTATCTTGCCAAAACGCAAAGAAAACCAACCCCGCCTCCAGTGCCTAAACTGTTTCACGGCAGCTACACAGGTATCATGACTGAAGGCTCTGAAAGCATCAGCATTCAGTTCACCCTGCAACAAACGGGCAATCGTGTGACCGGGAGTTATTCCGGTGGAGCGGAGAACGGTAAATTGCAAGGCACTGTGAACGGCAATATCCTGACCTACAGCTGGCAGGCGGGAGAATACGCCGGCAGGGGCATCACGGTAGCCGAGGATAATCGGATCGTCGGAACCTGGGGATACGGTGATGCAATCAGCGGCGCTGGTGAAACCATTGCCCAAAAAAACGTACTACGTTGAGTTCATAGTACGTAGGCCGGACCAAGCGTAGCGGATCCGGCAACAGTATCTGGCTGGCTGTGGCAATTGCAGTTAGACTATCCGCTCTTGACTAAAATCCTCTCCAACCCGGTATCTCCTTTGTCTGACCATCCCGATTCTCTCGATTTCTCCCTCGAACCTGAAGATAACGAACGGCTTGCCAATGTCTGCGGCCAGCTCGATGAACATCTGCGTCAGATCGAACGCCGCCTGGGCATAGAGATCAGCAACCGGGGTTACCATTTTCGTCTGATTGGTGAAGCAGATGCCGTGCGTGGCGGCAAGCAGGTTTTGCAGAATCTCTATGGCGTTGCGCAAGATGAGATTCTCGACCCAAAACGTGTACATCTTTTCCTGCAGGAGTCCGGCATCGACGCACAGGTTCAGACAGACAAACCGGCTGATGTACCGGAGACGGTCATCAAGACCCGGCGGGGGCTGATACGCCCCCGGGGCCCCAATCAGCAGGAGTATCTGCACAAGATCCTGACTCACGACATCAACTTCGGCGTGGGCCCTGCCGGCACCGGCAAAACCTACCTGGCGGTCGCCTGCGCAGTGGAGGCCATGGAGCGGGACCAGGTGCGGCGTATCCTCCTGGTACGTCCTGCTGTGGAGGCTGGCGAGCGGCTCGGCTTCCTGCCCGGCGATCTGGCACAGAAGATAGATCCCTATCTGCGGCCACTCTACGATGCACTCTACGAGATGCTCGGCTTCGAGAAGGTCAGCAAGCTGATTGAGCGCAACGTCATCGAAGTGGCGCCACTTGCCTATATGCGAGGGCGCACCCTCAACGACGCCTTCATTATTCTGGACGAAGCCCAGAACACCACGCCGGAACAGATGAAGATGTTTCTCACCCGTATCGGCTTCGGTTCCACTGCCGTTATCACCGGCGATGTCACCCAGATCGACCTGCCACGCGGCCAGCGCTCGGGCCTGCGTCAGGCCGTTGAGGTTCTGGACCAGGTGGACGGCATCAGCTTCACCTTTTTCAATGCCCGCGATGTGGTGCGTCATCACCTGGTACAACGGATCGTTCGCGCCTATGACGACTTTGACCAAACAGGTGAAAGCGGAAAATCCGACAGTTGACCAAGGGACTTTTTCAGACGACTCTCCCTCCTCCCATGCACTTGGAAATTGAAATCCAACACGCCACCGAGACTCTCGATCTGCCGTCGAAGGAGGCATTCATCCAATGGGCTCAGGCGGCGTTGGTAAAGAGGACGAAAGCAGCAGAGGTGGTGATTCGCCTCGTCGATGAAACAGAAAGCCAGATGCTGAACCGTGATTATCGCGGCAAGGATCGTCCCACCAATGTACTCTCCTTCCCTTTCGAAGCTCCCCCGCAAGTTCCCAGTAACCTGCTGGGGGATCTGGTGATCTGCGCACCCGTGGTGATACGGGAGGCTGAAGCGCAGAACAAATCGGCCCTGTCCCACTGGGCACACATGACGGTACACGGGATGCTGCATCTGCAGGGATTCGACCATCTTGACGAAAATGATGCTGAGGTCATGGAGACCCGGGAGCGGCAGATCCTGTGCGGTTTGGGATTCAGAGATCCCTACGAGGAATCATCTCTGTGATTCAAACCGAACCCTACCGGTCCAGACTCCTCCAGTGGATCGAAACCGGGCCGGGCGCTCTGCTGGCGCTGCTTTCGGGTGCAGTAACCACCCTTGCCTTTGCACCTTTCGATATCTGGCCTCTGGCCATTGTCGGACCGGCGGTACTTTTCCTGCTCTGGCTGAAAAACAGGCGCTGGAGCGGTTTTCAGCTTGGACTCATCTACGGCATTGGCTTGATGGGCAGCGGCGTCTCGTGGCTGCACATCAGCATCGCCCAGTTCGGCAACCTCGGCTGGTTTCCACCTCTGTTGATCACCGCCCTCTTCGTCCTGATAATGGCCCTCTACTACGGCTTGGCCGGTTGGCTCGCAAGCCGTTTCGAAAACAGCACAAGCCTGCGCCTGCTGGCGATCTATCCCGCCATCTGGGTAGCCTCAGAGTGGTTTCGGGGCTGGTTTCTCAGCGGCTTTCCCTGGTTACAGCTCGGCCACTCACAGATCGACTCACCCCTTGCAGGTTATAGTCCACTACTGGGGGCGCTGGGCAGCAGCTGGGCTGCTGCACTCTCCGCCGGTCTGCTGCTGACGCTTGTTTTATCGGCTGGAAAATACCGGGCGGCACTCGCTGCCCTGCTACTCTGGAGCGTCGGCTGGGGTCTGCAGCAAGTATCCTGGACTCAACCCTACGGCGATCCTCTGCGGGTCGCTATGATCCAGGGCAATATTCCCCAGGAGAAGAAGTGGCAACCGGATCAACTGCTGGACACCCTGCGGCTCTACGCTACCGAGACCCGCATCCATCTAGACAACGATCTCATCATCTGGCCGGAAACTGCCATACCTGCCTTCCTTTCCCAGGTAGACGAACCATTTGTCCAGCCGCTTGAGTCCGCGCTGGAGAACAACGACGCTCATCTGGTATTTGGGGTGGTTCGAATGGATGAGGCGAGACAGACCTACTTCAACACCATGGTCAGCGCCGGTGGTCTGCGCGACTACTACTACAAACATCATCTGGTTCCTTTCACCGAGTTTCTGCCCTTCAAGTCGATACTCAATCCCCTCGTAAATTTCCTCACCATTCCGATGTCGGATTTTTCTGCCGGTACCTCAGCCAAGCCTTTGATGACTATCGGCAATCATCAGGTCGGCATGTCGATCTGTTACGAGGACGCCTTCGGCAATGAGATGATCCAGGCGTTGCCGGAGGCGGCCTATTTAATCAACGCCAGCAACGATGCCTGGTTCGGAGACTCTCTGGCACCTCACCAGCATCTGCAGATTGCCCGCATGCGAGCGCTGGAGACGGGACGTTATCTACTGCGCTCGACCAACACCGGCGTGTCTGCAATCATCGATCCTCATGGCGGCCTGGTTAAGGTTTCACCTCTGCTGAAAAAAGATGTCCTGCTGGGGGAGATACAGCCCATGTCCGGCAGCACACCCTATGCCAGCCTGGGCAATCTCCCGATCCTCACACTGCTGCTGATGAGTCTGATGTTCGCCTATCCCTGCGCGCATCGAAGACCAAGGCGATCAGATAGTTAGTGTCTTTCCGTAAACAAGCGAATAATTGTAGCAACTAACGTAGGGTGCGCCATGCGCACCAGAATCACCAGCTACAGCAATCATGGTGCGCACAGCGCACCCTACATAGAGACCAGCAATAAACGCCTATTCGGACTCAACGCCCAGAGACTGCAAACGCGTCTTCTTCTGATACTGTCGGTCCTGTTCGTACTTGATCACCTCTCGAAGCTGGAACACCGCCTCTTGTTCACTGCTCCAGAAATCCTGTCCCGCATCCTGCGGCGCTTCACTGTCGGCGCACCCCTGCAGTAGCGACAGCCCCAAGACCATCCACCATGCTGGAATTTTGATTTGAGACCAACAGGACATAAACTGGCTCTTCCATCACAACATTAAGAACGCATCGATGAAACTGCTTGATGAATCCGTCACCAACCAACTGATTGAAGACGCTCGCACCTCCCCCCGGTTGCGCGCCCATCACTGTTTTCACCCGAGTTCAGACTCCAGTGTACAGCGACTCGCCATGGCGATGCAGCCCGGTACCTACTATCGCCCCCACCGGCATGCAGATCCCGCCACGTGGGAGATGCTGATGGTGCTCCAGGGTGAGTTGGCCTATCTCACCTTTGACGACAATGGCGTACTGCTCAGCCGCACAGAATTGAAGGCCGGTGGACCGGTGCATGGCGTGGAACTGCCCGAGGGAGACTGGCACGGACTGGTAGCTCTGGCGCCCGACACAGTGGTGTTTGAATTCAAGAAGGGGCCGTTCAAACCCGTTGCAGAGAAGAATTTCGCCGCCTGGGCACCCCTTGAAAACTCAGCGGGGGCGGATCCAATGGAACAGTGGTACCGCACAGCGCAGCCCGGTGATCGTGTCCCAGCTTTGTGACACGGGTTCGTAGGCCTGATCAAGCCTGGCGGATAAGGCAATCACCCGGAAGAACAAACTGTGTTTGCCGGTTCCGCCAAGCTTGAACCGGCCTGCATTTTCTCTCCTCGTAACTCCCTTTTCTACCCCTCTGCAGACTCGCTGTTGACTTTCTCACAAAAAGTATTGAGAATCTTTCTCATTATCATTACGTACCGCGGAGTTCTATTTTCCCATGAGAAAGGCATCCCTCTCCATTACTTCCCTACTGGCGGCCCTGGTTGCTGCGACCTCACTCTCCAACACGGCCTTTGCCGCCGAAGAGGTCAACCTCTACTCAGCACGCAAGGAGGCGCTGATCAAGCCACTGCTTGACCGTTTCTCCGCGCAGACCGGCATACAGGTCAACCTGGTGACAGGCAAGGCCGATGCCCTGTTGAAACGGTTGCAACTGGAGGGCAGAAACAGTCCCGCAGACCTGCTCATCACCACCGATGCAGGGCGACTCTACCGGGCTAAAAGTTCCGGCGTGACCCAGAGTGTCTCCTCCATCAAGCTCAGGGATACCATTCCCGCCGCCTATCGTGACCCGGAGGGCCACTGGTTTGGACTCTCCCTGCGGGCACGCCCCATCATCTATGTCAAAGGCAAGGTGTCGGCAGACGAACTCTCCACCTATGAGGCACTAGCCGATCCAAAATGGGCTAAAAAGATCTGTATCCGCTCCTCCGGCAATATCTACAACCAGTCGCTGGTTGCCTCCATGCTCTCCCACGATGGCAAGGATGAAACCCAGGTCTGGGCCGACAGCCTGGTGAAAAATCTCGCCCGCAAACCCAAAGGCGGAGACCGCGACCAGATCAAGGCTGCAGCGGCAGGCCAGTGTGTCATCGCTATTGCCAACACTTACTATCTGGGCAAGATGATCAAAGGGAAAGATCAGTCACAACAGGCTGCAGCGCAAAAGGTCGCCATCTTCTGGCCCAACCAGTCCGATCGTGGCGCCCACGTCAACATCAGTGGGGTCACGTTGACCCAAGCCGCGATAAACAGGGCCAACGCCATCAGGCTGATGGAGTTCCTGGTCACACCTGAGTCACAGTCATGGTACGCCGAGGCCAACCATGAGTACCCGGTTCGAGAGGGGGTCGAGTGGAGTGACCTGCTCAAACAGTGGGGCAGCTTCAAGGCGGACCGGCTGAATCTGGCCAAACTCGGTCAGAATAATGCAGCAGCAGTGAGGATCATGGATCGAGCCGGGTGGAAGTAGCGACTCTCAGAACCACAGACCGTACGGCGCTACACCGGCCCGGCTTCTGGCAGGCTGGTGTATTGCTCTCTGCCCTGGTGCTGGCGCTGCCGGTCTTCACCGTCTTCAGCTTCATCTTCGTCCCTGCAGGGGAGGTCTGGAGCCACCTTGCAGAGACGGTACTCGCAGACTATCTGAGCAATTCGGCCCTGCTGGTTTTAGGCGTCGCATTCGGAGTGCTGCTGCTTGGTATCCCAACCGCCTGGGTCATCGCAGTCTACGACTTTCCCGGCCGCCGCTTTTTTGAATGGAGCCTGTTGCTGCCTCTGGCGATACCGGCCTACATCATTGCCTACACCTACACCGGTCTACTCGATTTTGCCGGTCCGCTTCAGACCGGGCTGCGTGACAGCTTCGGACTGGAGGTGGGAGACTACTATTTTCCTGAGGTCCGCTCCTTGGGCGGGGCAGTCATCATGCTCTCCCTGGTGCTCTATCCCTACGTCTTCATGATGGCGCGCAGCAGTTTTCTGGGGCAGTCGTCATCAACCCTTGAGGCAGGCCGCTCCTTGGGGGCTGGCCCGCTGAAGGTATTTCTCTCCATCGCCCTGCCCCTGGCCCGGCCCGCCATCGTCACCGGCCTCTCCCTGGCCCTGATGGAGACCCTGGCGGACTACGGCACAGTGCAGTATTTCGGTATCAGCACCTTCACCACAGGCATCTTCCGCACCTGGTTCGGCCTCAACGACAGCGCCGCCGCTGCCCAGCTTGCCGCGCTCCTGATGAGCTTTGTATTCATCCTGATTCTGCTGGAACACTATTCACGCCGCCGCCAGCGTTTCTATCAGACCGGTGGACGCCATCGCCACCCGGTCCATCACCCGCTCAGGGGCTGGCAGCGTTACGCGGCATTCAGCATCTGCGCAGTCCCTCTGCTCTTCGGCTTCCTTATACCGGCAGGTCAACTGTTGGTATGGGCGCTCTCCATCGCGGAAGAGGCAATCAACCTGAGCTTCCTGCAGCTGGCGGGTAACAGCCTGCTGTTGGCGAGCGCCGCCGCAATCTTCACCCTGATGCTGGCGCTCTTCCTGGGATATGGCCAGCGCCTCCACCCCTCGAAACCGGTAGCCATCGCAGTACGCTTTTCCGCCATGGGATACGCCATCCCCGGCACGGTGATCGCGGTGGGAGTGATGCTGCCTTTTGCCTGGTTCGACAATACCCTGGATGAGTGGATGCGCGGCACCTTCGACCTTTCCACCGGCCTGCTGCTCAGCGGCACTGTATTCGCGCTGCTCTTCTCCTATGCGGTGCGATTTCTTGCAGTCTCCCTGCAGTCGGTGGAGTCTGGCCTGTCGAAGATCACTCCCAATATGGATGATGCCGCACGCTCATTGGGACTGGCACCGGGAAAGGTATTGCGACGCATCCATCTGCCAATGATGCGCGGCGCACTGTTGACAGCCATGCTGCTGGTCTTCGTGGACGTACTGAAAGAGCTGCCTGCAACCCTGATTCTACGCCCCTTCAATTTCAACACCCTCGCCGTCAGAGCCTATGAACTCGCCTCGGACGAACGATTGGCCGATTCGTCCATCGCCGCCCTCTCCATTGTGGTAGTGGGTATTGTGCCGGTAATCCTGCTCAGCCGCGCCATCCGAAAATCCGGAGAGCCCCATGAATAAACTGCTGGCGCTCAACGATGTGCACATCGCCTACGAAAACATCGAAGTCGTAAAAGGGGTCACCTACGACCTGCAGGCCGGGGAGATCGGCTGTCTGCTAGGTCCATCCGGTTGCGGAAAAACCACTCTGTTGCGCGCCATCGCCGGATTCGAGCCGATCCGTGCCGGCAGTATTGACCTCAAACAGTCAACTGTGAGCCGCCCCGGTAAAATCCTCGCCCCCGAACAACGCCACATCGGCATGGTGTTTCAGGACTTCGCCCTCTTCCCCCATTTGAATGTGGCGGACAACATCGGCTTCGGTATCGCCGACCGACCCGGCAAGGAGCAGCGCAATCGCATCGAGTCACTGCTGCGACTGGTGGAACTGCCGGACGCCGGTTCGCTCTTTCCCCACCAACTCTCCGGCGGGCAGCAGCAGCGCATCGCCCTCGCCCGGGCGCTGGCACCGGAGCCGTCACTGCTGCTGATGGACGAACCCTTCTCCAGCATGGATGTGGACCTGCGGGAGAACCTGGCCAGAGAGGTGCGGGAGATACTGAAGCGCGAAGGTACCACTGCCCTCCTGGTCACCCATGACCAGCATGAAGCATTCGCCATGGCGGATCGGATCGCAGTGATGCAGTCCGGCTTCATCCAACAGTGGGACACCGCCTTCAACCTCTACCATACCCCTGCAAACCGCTTCGTGGCAGGTTTTATCGGCCAGGGTGCTCTACTGCCGGTGGTGAGGGACAACCGGGGCAGACTGATCAGTGAGCTGGGGCCAATACCGGTGGTCGGCACAGGGGTATCGAAAACCGGCAACATGGAAATACTGCTGCGACCCGACGACGTGGTCCGTCAGGCTGATGGCGTGACCACCGAAGTGACCGGCAAGGCGTTCCGCGGCGCGGATATCCTCTACCGGTTGAGATTACAGAGCGGTACTGAGATCCTCTACATCACCCACGGACGGGATAACTTTCCGCTGGGGGAAAGCCTCTCCGTGGGACTGGATCTGGATCACACGGTGCTGTTTCCTGTTGCAGAGTCAATTTAGCAATCATGGTGCGCGCGGCGCACCCTGCGTTCTGGTAGGGTGTGCTGTGCGCGCCGGAATAAGCAATCATGGTGCGTGGGTTGCACCCTACTTTCGTCACATTAAAGAAGCCACACCCCATGCCAACCACCACGACCTCCGAAACTTGATTTATGAACTATACCGTCAGTGAAACATCGCTTCAGGTTCGCAAGAAAAATATCCTGCTGGGCGCCTTTTTCAGTCTGTTGCTGGTTACCGCCATCGTTACCGGGCATATGCGATATCCCGAAACCTATGATGACGTACTGTTATGGTCCGTGGCCGCCTTTGTCGTCCTCGGCAACCTCATCAACTACTACCGCTACAAGCGCTACCTTCGCCTGGTCAGGGATCACCGGATCGAGATAGATGAGGATAAGGTCTTATTCTGGACCCATGGTGAGAAATCGGTACTGGATGTGAAGGATATCATCATGCTCACCTTCTACCGCCGTAAGGGAGAGCTTCAGCATATCCAGCTGAAGCTGAAGAGTAACCGGGGCATACGACTGGAGGGCTACGGAGAGCTGGAACAATTGGGCCGGACTATCGCCGACAGGATCCCCAAAGAACAGGTGATCGGCAGAGAACCGTGAGCGTTACGCATGCGGCAGACAAGGGACAAATGGAGATCTGCTCAAACCTATCGATTATCCAACCGATTGTAATCAAACAGCCCGGACTCAACGGGTGCGGCCTTTCTATAGGCGGTATGCAGCCGGTCACTGTAGTCCCAAAACCTGTCACTGGTGCGTCTGATGCCGAACCGGTCAAGCAGGTCACTGTAGTCGACCTCGTTGCTTAACGCTTCAACCTGGTCGATGAAGAGTGGCAGTTCCTCTCGGTCTATTCTGAGAAAACTGTTGGGATAAGCACCGATGAACCCCGGCACCACCGTAAGGGTATCCTCTTCCGGCAGTCGCGCCTTCTCCTCTTTGAACATGTGGGTGATGTTGATATGAGCATTGTTGTGGATCAGGGTGAAGTAGCGGCTCTCCCCTTCATTCAACCTGATCTCCATGAAACTGACCTGGGGCAGTAGTGAGGCCGTTAGCCCGTCCAGGCCCTGCAACCGTTCCATCTGCATCGCAATGTTCAATCCATCGCGCGCCCTGTCCAACCGATAACGGGATGCGTTATTCTCACCAAGATACTCCTTCAGCATGCCGAACAGCTCGCGCTTGGGATTATCTGTCAGATAGGTGATCCCGGTATCCTGATCAAAATTGATATGGCGCTCATCGATGAACTCCTTGACCTTGTCATGAGCGCCGCGATACCAGTAGTCCCACTGCTCCCTGCGGACCTCCCTGGGTAGCAGCATGAGAAAGTTGAATTCGCCGTCCATGCGCAGAAAATCCATATAGAGCCGGGTGTTCAGCTGGTGCCCCGCATTGCCATAGACATCGAAGCCGGCCACCAGCAGATAGTGAATCCGTTCGAACAGCGCATAACCGATGGCCCATGCGGTCTTGGGGTTCTCTCCCACCAGTCCTTCTACGACCGTCGCACTGTCAAAGTGGCGAAAGACCGTCAACGCCGCATTGCTATTGCCTCTCCAGGCAAGGTCGATATTGACATCCCCTGCATCGGGAAACTGCTCACGCATGTATTCCCGCTTCTCCTGCAGATAGGCCTTGCGGGATCTGGCGTACTTCAGCCAACTGAGCAGCGGGATCGAATTACTCTCATCCTGTGCAGGAAGACGAAGATCATTGCTCTCCTTGAGCAACAGCGCATTGCCTTCGTTTTGCATCACCGGACTGTCCGGATCAATGAAAAAGACCCAGAAATGGTCGTTGATTACGTTCAGGGCCACCTGTCCGCGGCAAACCGGCCCTTTGATGAAGCCGTTGATGAAGTGGCGAGCATCATCCAGCAGAAAACGGTAGCGTGCATCCACCGGCAGTTCAGAGAATGCAATGAAGGGATTGGACGCCTCCTTCACCGCATAAGAGGGCAGCCGGGTGACGGGGTAATCCGGTTGAATAAACAGCTCACCCAGCCGCACCAGTCGGGCTGGACTCAAGGCGTAGGGCAGGTGGGTCTTTGCCAGGATGGTTGTCTTCACCCGCGCCAGGCGATAGTAGACCCGATCGACACCCGGATCGTCATAAGGCCGGCGGGTCACGATCCGTTCAATGGACTCACCCGGCGGAGTGGCTGAGCGAACCAGCTTGAAGAATACCCGCCTGTCCAGATCCTCGAAATAGAGGTTGGCGACAAAAAGATGCTCGAAAAGGTAACGGCTCATCAATTGATGTTTCAGAGAGTCGCCGTTGAGAAAGCCCTCCCATGTCGAGATTCGCTGATGAATCTGATTTGACAGTGGTCTGCGCTGGCCCGGTTCAGCCCCCTGGGCGAGCCAGTTGAGCAGTGTCCTGTACTCCTCGTCAGCCAGTCCGGGCAGACCGTATGGCATGCCCCAGAGCGGGTAGATGGCACTAAAACCGGCGAATTCGCTCTGTTTGGGACACTGCTGATCGCGATCCAGTTTCAGATCAAAACTCTCAGACAGACGTTTTTCGTCCGGCAGGGGATGCAACTGTTTGAGTGCCAACATACCGGCCATTACACTGTTTTCCAGATTGGCCCTGGCACTCTTTTCCGCCTCGTTGAGAACCGGAAAAAAACCCTTTTCACGCCACTCCGTTGTTGTCTTGGCATCCTCGAAGAGGCGTGTGAGATTGGAAGAGATCAATCGAGTACCGTCATAGACCTCCTGCTTGCTGCCGCCTCTTGCCAATCCTTCATAGGCGCTCAGTTTGAGCTGGCAAGGGGCGTCGTAACAGCCATGACAGACCACACAGCGCTGCTCCAGGATCGGTTTGACCTGCTGCCGGTAATCGACCGGGGGTTGGTTTTTCGTTGTTTCCAGCATCTCTGCGAAGAGCGGCGTGAGGTCCGGCGTTTCAATTTGCGGACGCGATACCTGCCCACACGCGGAGAGAAAGAAAAGTGCAACAATTGGATACAACCAGGGCATGACTACAACTCTCTTCCTGAGATGAACTAACTCAACGTGCCAACCAACATCACACGACTTCAGAACCTAGGAGGCTGTCGGGTTTATCAGTTTGAAGCGAAAATCACTGGGGGCGAATCAAATCAGTTTATCGAACGAGGCGAATAGTGGGCCTATTTAACGAGTTTGATAAGCTGAGTTGATCGCCATCCAGGGATTTGCAGCCAAACAGTGTTAAATCCGACAACCTCCTTGGGTGCAACCCGCGCACCATGATAGCTCAAGCCACTTCAGCAGACGAGACCACCTTCGCTCCAGTCAAATCAGCAATCTGTTTATGTACTCCCCATACTGGGGTTCATCTTGACCGGCATAGTTCAAGTTCTTGAACAGGCCGGTCAATCGGGTGAAATGGCCGCGCGCCTCATCCTTGTCGGTGAAGGCATAGGTGTTGCCGACAATCTCATAGACCTGATTAAATATCTCCGCCTGGCGCTCCAGTGTGGAATTGGAATCCACCTTGTCGAACGCATCCTGCTGCAGGAAAACCATATCGAGAAAAAGGGCCTTCTGCTGCCAGACAAAATCCTCCAGGGTAATACCCTCCTCGCCGGTCATCTGCATCATCTGGGTGACACGCTCCCCCCTTGCCAGCAGGTCGGTCATCTCCGCCACCCGGTTACTCCATCCCGAGGATACATTCAACTCATACCAGGGACGCAGCTGTTCATGGTAGCGGGACCAGGAGAGCAGGGGATCGACAGCCGGATAGAATCGTTTGTAGGCCCGTTCCGCACTCAGGCCGAGAAAACATTTGACTGTGCCCAAGGTCGACTGGGTGACCGGCTCCTCGAAGTTGCCTCCGGCCGGTGAGACGGTGCCGATCATGGTCAGACTGCCCACCGAGCCGTCGTTGGTCTGCATCATGCCGGCCCGCTCGTAGATACCCCGCACGGATGAATCGAGATAGGCGGGAAAGGCCTCCTCACCCGGGATCTCCTCCATACGGCCAGAAGTCTCGCGCATCACCTGAGCCCAGCGGGAGGTGGAGTCAGCGATCAGCAGCACATCGAATCCCATCTGCCGATAGTATTCCCCCAGGGTGATGCCGGTATAGATCGAGGCCTCCCGCGCCGCCACAGGCCACTACAATCACCACGTCCACTGCCGAAAAACGGGAAATGAGGCTCTGCAGGACCGTTTTCCCGGCACCGAACGGGCCGGGAATACAGCCGGTGCCGCCATGGGCGATGGGGAAGAAAGTGTCGATCAAGCGCTGCCCGGTGATCAAAGGCTCATCGGGAAAGAGCCGTTTGCTGCTGCCTCGCCGGGTCAGCCGCTCCGGCAGCACCCGGCGTACCGGCCACTCCTGCGCCAAAGTGACCGCTCGCTCCCGGCACTTTTGGTCCCGGATCCGCGCCACCGGAATGTCCACCGTGAAGGTCCCCTGCTGAATCCAGCTCACCGTCACCTCGTCCCGTTCACCGAACGGCACCATGATCTTGTGGGTAAAGCGTCCTTCCTGCACTGTGCCAAGGGTATCACCAGGACGCAGCACCGCGCCGGTCTCCACACAGGGCAAGAAGGACCAGTGGCTGGTCTGATCCAGGGCGGGCAGATCCACGCCGCGAGGCAGAAAGTTACCGAAATTGATGGAGAGACCTTCAAGGGGATTCTGCAGACCATCGTATACCTGCCCCAGCAGGCCCGGACCCAGAGTAACCGAAAGCATCCTGCCGGACTACTCCACGGGATCGCCAATACCAACCGCCCGGGTGCTCTCAAAGACCTGTGCCACTGCACGGCGCCCCTCGACCCGCAACACCTCTGCCTTGAGGCGCTCCTGTCTGCCTTCAGCCTGCCGGTGCGGCAGAACATAGATCACTTCATTCTTCACCAGCGGCTGGACACCGGTTTCCGGCACCTCGATGGTGATAATGTCCTCCTGGACGGCGACCACCTCGGCCAATTTGTCGGCATCGGTCATGTCTGAAGATCCCATTTTTCGACAATAACTCACGGATTGACAACGAATCGTAATCCGAGCCAGTACTATTTAAGGTACTGCCACGGGAGCGGATTTTCCAGCCACAGTATAGACGTCACAGGGTATATCCGCCCATACACGGCGGCATTTCCAATCACGGATCAAACAGCAATCTTACCCTTCCACTGAAATATTCCCAATTGACGACCCCGTTCACTATCTGACTCAATTTTGACTGCTACACTTGGTACTCAAAGGCTGTTTGCGGGAAGCAATTCAGTCGCTGAAATCAGCATAATTTCGAGGAATACCAAGGCAGCATCAATGTAACAGTGACAGGGTAATGAGCGTGAAAACCGGATTAATACATCGACTACTATGCATCCTGACCTTCCTCATGGTCACGGCAATCGCGGTGGCTGATGATTCCTCACTCAACCGGGATGGAGTGGGCGACAACGTGAGCAGTCTGCTCACTCCGGACAACGCCAATCTTCTCATGGACGACTACAGCCTTCCCCTTTCCGACTCCTATTCATTGCAGATCGACAGGACCCTGGGAAAATTTGAAGACGACAGCGTAACCGGACTTGGCGGGCACGTCTTCTGGAGCGACCCGCAACAGGGCCTGCTCGATGCCAGCGCCTCCACCCTCCAGTGGGGTACGGCTAACGTCAACCGGTTTGGACTGGATGGAAAGTGGTACAACTCCATTACCACCCTCAGCGGAGGTGTGGAGTATCAGACCGGGGACGTGGACAATCAATTCAACCTCTTTGCCGACATCGGTCTCTACCCATTCGAGATCCTCTCTATTCAGGGCGGCGCAGCGCAGATCAACGGCGAACCAATGGGACACTTGGGATTTGAAGTGCAACCCGCTGCCGACGCCATGCCGGGCCTGACTTTAATGGGATCGGCGGCGATGGGGAAAAATGACCACGAGTATATCTTTCTGGGACTACGCTACGCTTTCGGTTCGAACGGCCGTCTTATCGATCGGCATCGCAACAACCCCTCTTTGCTCTTTGGCTCCAGAAGGTTCGGCACTGACCTCTATTCGATCAAAACAGAACGCGAAAAGAGCAACGAGGCACTCTCATCAACCGAACTGGGTTTCGATGGTGCAACCCAAAGCAAGACGCCTTAATCACCCTCAATCCAACCGATCTCACGCGCTGTCGCCTTTCCCACCAGACACTGCCGCAGGCCTGAAGCCATCTCCACCACCTCTTCGGACAGCATCACCCGTCCTGCCATGATTTCACAGCGGCGTTGGGGGAAAAAAGGCTTTCTATCGGGTTCAGCGAAACCGTCAGGAAAGAGAGGCACACCACCCGGACCGTATTTGTCGGTGGCACCCACTGTGTGCAGCAACTCATGGGTTATCACGAGGTTGTTCCTCGCGTTCTGAGACTCATCAGCAAAAGCATACACAAGGCCCAGCAACCCTTTCTGCAAACCGAGTGAATGCACCAAAGGCTCTCCGCCATCCGGCTGTTGATAACGCACGAAGATCCTCACCCGCTCCCGGTTTGAAACATCATCCGGAGTATGCTTCCAGGCCCAATAGCGCATTCTCAGACTCCAGAAGACACTGCTCAACACGTTCGCACCAATTTCAGGAGGTTCGGGGGGCACGGAAGATACCAGAGGGCCAATACGAGTAAGGGTCGGTGGGTCAGCCAGCAAGTCGTACTTTTCACCTTGTCGTCCGGTGAATCTGTCGATAGGCGCAAAATCCGCATCGGTCAGTCCCTTGATATAAACGGCTGTTCCCGGATCCTCATCACCATTGATGGGAAAGACCATCACCTCCAGCGGATCGATCCAGTCTGTTGAATCCAGGCGCTGGCCGTGAGTGTAAATAGCCGCTGTGGCTAGCAGAATCAGCAGAACCAGGACACGAAAGTTCCGAAAACTGAACAACTTCATCTGCAATAGTTCCGGGTTAAATACAAAACATCAGCCCCTAATTTTTCACGATCACAACCTAACTATGCGACAGATAAGGAAATTTATTAAGGTAAACCGCTATACGATTTCCTGATTCTTCCACTTTCCTCACTTCCTTTTCCGCGTCACTATCACTACAGTCATGTTTGATTGTCCATTAGAGACAACGACTACTCAATTTCCGGTTCCTCTTCTATTCGACTCACCCTGTGATGAAAGCGGGGTTCCGGACACTATCGTTCCACCAAGATTGGAGGATGTAATGACAATAAGCACTAAACTGCTTGGAATAGCCAGCGCCGGCGTACTGCTGGCCGGGCAACTGGCGCTGGTTCCCGTAGCCTCGGCAGCAGGCCCCAGCATGGTCGAAGAGGGTAAGAAAATCGCTTTCAGCCGGAAAAAAGGCAACTGCCTGGCCTGCCATGCAATTGCAGGCGGCAAAGCCGCAGGCAATATTGCCCCACCGCTGGGCGCTATGCAGTCCCGTTTTAAAAACAAAGCAGATCTCAAGGCTCAGATTTCGGATGCCACCGTAAAAAACCCGGAATCCTCTATGCCGCCGTTCGGCCGGCACAATATCCTCTCAGGCGCAGAACTCGAAAAAGTCGTTGAGTTCGTCTGGTCCCTGTGAGCGATCCACTCTTAAGCCACCGAACCCTATTGGTTGGAGATTAATCAGATCATGAAACACTTACTGAAAAAGATTGCGATGCTGGCCGTTGCCGGCGGTATTGCAGCATCTGCACAGGCATCTCCGGAGGCTGACCTCAAAGCCTTCCAGAATTTTTACAAGAACCGCTTTGCCAGTGTAGCAACAGAAGAGTACGGCAACGGCGTCTATGCCATCGACCCTGTCGGACGTGAAAACTGGGAAGCCATTGAAGAGTTCCCACCCTACGAGCCTTTCATCGATGAAGGCCAGGCAATGTGGGAAAAGCCCTTTGCCAACGGCAAAACCTACAAGGACTGCTTTGCTGACGGACCCGCCATCGCAGGCATCTATCCCCTCTGGGACAAAAAGAACGGCATGGTCATCACCCTGCCCCTGGCCCTCAACAAATGCCGTGAGGCCAACGGGGAGAAGCCTCTGAAATATAAAAAGGGCCCCATCAACGACATCCTCTCCTACATCGCCTACGAGTCACGCGGTCAGAAGACCAACGTAATCATCCCTCAAGATGATCCTCGCGCGCTTGCGGCCTACGAAAAGGGCAAAAAGTTCTACTATACCCGCCGCGGTCAGTTGAACTTCTCCTGCGCCAACTGCCATCTGCAGAATGCCGGCATGAATATTCGTGCCGATACACTCGGCCCGGCACTCGGTCACACCACCCACTTCCCGGTCTATCGTTCCAAATGGGGCACCGTGGGCACCTTGCATCGCCGCTTTACCGGATGCAACAAACAGGTACGAGCCAAGCCTTTCAAAGCCCAGGGCGAGCAGTACCGAAACCTTGAGTATTTCCTCACCTACATGAGCAATGGCCTCGAACTGAACGGCCCGGGCGCACGGAAATAGTCAGGAAACAGAGAGATCCGGAGTACACTATGCAAAATAAAATGATTGGTTATGTAATGATCCTGGCTGTGCTGCTATTCGGCGGGTTGAGCACTGTCCAGGCGGCAGATGCGGCGAAAGCCCCCAACGCCGAAGCCGCCAAGGTCGAAAAGATGATCGCCGACGCCGACAAGGCGCGCAAGAGAGCCGCCTCTGTGGAAGGCGAATGGCGTGATATCGGCAAGATGCTGAAAAAGGCCAAGGCAGCACTGGCAAAGGGTGACTATAAAACCGCCAAAAAACTCGCGGCAAAGGCAAAGTCACAGGGCGAAATGGGATACAAACAGGCAGTCGCACAGAAAGATCTGAAGATGCCTTCGTACCTCAAATATTGATCACGACTTTCCTATCAGGAGGAAGTTAATAATGAAATATGCCAAGGCATTGATAAGACTCGCTCTGGTTGGCGGAATTGCGCTGTCTGGAGCAGCGATGGCTGACCATGGCAACAATATCACTTCGACACTGCGATCCGTTGACGTGATTCACCAGGGAAAGAGCATCACTATCGAAAGAAGCAGCGACAAAAACGCCACGGTTCCCAAGGCCTACAACAAGATCTCCCGCCACTGTCCACCTTTCTGCATCCAGCCGATGCCGCTGGGCCAGGGCATTGAAACCCTGGGTGAACTGGAGGTTCTGGGTTACCTGAAGCGGGTTGCCAACGGAGACCGTACCGTACAGGTGATCGACTCCCGCACCCCTGAATGGATGACTCACGGCACCATTCCGGGCTCAATCAATATCCCCTGGAACAAGATCAACGTCGACGTTGAAGGCACCTTCGCAATCGATGCTGAAGCAGACACCTTGCATGATATTTTGCAGGATTCATTCGGGGCAAAGCTGATCAACGGCAGCTGGGACTTCCGTAACGCCAAGACCCTGGCATTCTTCTGCAACGGGGCCTGGTGCCCGCAGTCAGCGGTCAATGTCAAGACCCTGGCCCGACTGGGATATCCAGCCTACAAGCTGAAGTGGTATCGCGGCGGCATGCAGTCCTGGGTCAGCCTGGGGCTGACCACGGTCAACCACTAAACCACCCCCCACAGCAAAAACTCCAGCGCCTTGAAGGCGCTGGAGTTTTTGCCCTTCTACCCGCAAATCTTCCATCAGAAATGGTTTGACAGTCGGTAATAATCCTTCTAATTCCAAGCGGATTAAGTTAGCATTTTCCCGTTACCCCGTTTGGAGACCGGTCGCATGACCGAGCAGGACAAAACCGCTGTCAAAAGTACGCAAGACCCCGTTACCGACGAGCAGTTGGTGCGTGCCGTCACCTCGTTCGAAGCCATCATCGTCAGCCAGATCGAGATTAAAAATATTCTCGGTGACCGGCTCAACTACAGCATCCGGACCGGGCTTATCATTCTCGGCCTCATTGCCATCTCCATTCTGATCCTGCTGCTGACACTGTCATCACAGATCACCCGTATCTCTGCGGTGGTCGGTGACATGAATCAGAACTTCACCTCCGTCTCGACCCAGATGGAAAATATCGACACTTACATCACGTCAATGGAAAAGCGGGTGAGCCTGCTTAACGGAATCAACGGCCAGACGGAGACGATGGACCGGGAGATGGGTACCATCACTGTCGATCTCCGGCGTATGCGCGGCACACTCAGCGGCATCCAACACCATGTCAATTCCGTGGACGGAAACATCGCTTATATCTCATCGGCCATCGACAAGATGAATTTCGATATTCAGCGCATGGGACATGACATGCACCGCATGGGCCAGCCAGCCCGGTCAATGAACAAGATGTTCCCTCTTCCCTAGCCCGGATTTCTCCTTATTGGAATACAAAGATGGCAGAAGATCCCAAACGATTAATGGTGGAGGTGATCGGGCGTCTCGGACGTGAGACCCAGATTCATCTCGACGAACGACACCACCATTTCCGCATCACGAACCTCTTCCTCTATGCCGTTGCCGCGTTTCTGATGATCGTGGCAATATTCAACGTCTACTACATCAGCATCCTGTGGGAGGATCTGAACGGCATCGTCAACAGCATGGACTCCATGCACACCAATTTGAAGGGCGTCAACAAAAGCATGAACTCAGTCACCGCCAAGGTTGAACTGATCGACAAGCATATGGCCAACATGGACGAAATCTATAGCCACACGGAGTCTATGGGGGAGTTGATGCCGTCAGTGCGCGAGTCCATGGGCGCCATGGCGGATGAAATGGACCTCATCGAACGGGATATGCGCCACTTAGGCGGCGGCATGGGCAACATCGAACAGCGTTTCATCCAGATCACCGATGGAGTGGGGGTCATGCGCAGCAATGTGCGTCAGATCTCCCGGCCAATGGGTATAATGAACCCGATCATGCCTTGAGACATTCGCTGATGCGAGACCAGATATCATCACACAGTCCCTTGCGGTAGACAGCTGATCTGAAAACGGCCTGCTCCCGGAGATACCTTTCCAGCAAATGGCCATTTCTTTCCGTTATACATGCAGTAACATTCGCCAGCCTGTCCGCCGCCTTCACCACGAGCGCCAGTTCATGGCTACCGCTCACGCGGCACATCTTCTGGTTGGTTTTTCGCTTCCTCTCCTCCCTGGTACGTCCCGGCTCGTCGGTGACAATCTCCACACAAGCACCAACAAAGTGGCCAAACACCTCCGCCACTTCGAAGCGGTTCACCGGTGTATCTTCAACCACGTCGTGCAGGTAGCCTATAATCTGAGCATCATTTCCATAGGACTCGACAAGCCCTGCCACCTGATCCAGGTGATAGATATAGGGTTTATCGCCATAGCGCTGCCCTCCATGCGCCTCAATGGCAAACACTCTCGCCCTATGTAGCAGCTCGTCACTCATCTTCCAAATATAGATCCAAACGAAGAAACATCACAAACAGACCCTGCATTCACGCAAACATTTGCGCATACTCTCCTACTGCAGCGTCCAATACGTTTTCAAAACGCCGCACAGCCCCTTCACCATGATAGCTGGACCAGCGATCCATGATGCCCCATTTCAGCACATAGGCCACTACCGCCTCAAAATCAAAGTAGTGGCCCTCGCCCTGTTGATCCAGGCTGCGCCACTGCTCTCCCAGCAGGAGCCGCTCCAGCCCCAGGTGGTCCTCCTCCCGTAACAGCCGGTTCGCCTCCAGCACCCAGGGGAAGGCGCGTTCCAGGCTGAAGCCGGGTTCACTCCAGTTTCTGTGGATCACACCCAGCCAACGGCCAAAACCCCAATCTGCATTCAGATCCGGTGCAGACTCTCCACGTCTGCGCCGCCGCAATGCCGCTACCAGTGTTCTGAATTCCATACGTTGACGGACCAATTGCCGCAGCCACTCGTTATTCAGTTCCGCCAGCAACCGTTTGGTCTCCACGGCAATTTCAGCATCAGACGTTTCATGGGAATGAGAGGACCACCACAGCAGCCCTTCAATAGCCTGCAATTGCGCTGCATCTTCCGGCGTCAGAAAACTCAACCGCGATTCAAGCTGGATGCGTGAGATCGGTGTCTGAGACACAGCAAAGAGCTCCCCCGCATAGGGCAGACTAGTGATCAGGGTAATGCAGGAATCTCTAGACATATTGAATTGTGCTGAATAGTCAACGGACGATGCCTTCCACCAGCGCCCGGAAACGGGGCTGCAGATGGGCCAGGAGGAGTTCTGTCACCGCCGCCTCTGTGACATCCAGTTTGATGGCATCACCTCGAATAGAGAGACGGATGCCCGGCAGATCATCATCCGACTCGTCAACCTGTTCTTTCGCCCTTCCGGCCACCTCCAGAATCAGCCGTTGCAACATCTGTTCACGACTCATCTCCCGGCCGACCGCCCGCTGCACCTCATCGGCAAAACGGGCGCTGAGAGTCGACTTCAACGACAGGATGGCATCACGTACCGCCACCGACAGCGACTCCTGCAGTGCCTTTTGGGTCTGCTCGGCCTGCTCCCGTGCTGCCTTTTTCAATGCTTCTGTCTCCAACTCGGCCTGTTCCACGATCCAGGCCGCCTGGTGTTCCGCGTCGGCGACAATCTTCTCTGCCCTCTCCTGCCCACCTTCGTCGTGCAGCCGCTCTATCAGAGCCTCAGCACCGGAAGAGACCTGTAGTGCACTATTATCTTTTGCCATTGCTATTTCACTCCCGGCAGATCTGCGCTGAGCACTAAAGCGAAAACAAAGGCAAAAACCGCATAAAACCCTCCACGATCGCCTCCAGTGACTTCGTTTTCCGCACATAGGGAGGTACCAGTGAAGAGCGGAAGGTCAGCGGCTTGCCCGTCTTGGCGCGAACCTTGGGTATCCGGACTGTTACAGGCCCCATGCCTGTCTGCAGTTCTCGCTCAGGCAGGTAGCCGTTGCGCACGACACCGGCCCTGCCATCCTCTGTGCGTCGTCCTGAGTAGTCTTCAAGCATCTCTTGCAGTTCAACCTCGACTGCCTGCTGGATCAACTGTCGTGCCCCTGCCTTGAGCATCTCTGTCAGCGGGTCAGCAATCGTATCTCGACCTGCCAGGCCAACAACGGTATTCTTCTTCATGGTGGCGTATCTCCTCAGATTGTTTGTCGTGTCGCAACTACAAATCAACCAGATACGCCGCCTTTTTTCAAATCAGTCAAACACCAGATTCAGTTATAACTCAAAATCAGTCCCATGCCGCCAAAGACCACGATATCGGCATCGGCCTGGATACCGACCCGCGACAGGAAGCGGTTGAAGGGCTCGCCGGAGACAGAGAAGATTGGAATCTTCTGGCTCTCCACCAGGGAGTTGAAGACATCGATCATCGGCACATCGGTGCGGATCATCTTCGAGGCCAGTACCCGCCGCATGGGATTGGCCGAGGGTCCACCAATCGCCACCCGCTGATCGTGAGTCAGCGAGGAACCGTCATCGATGGACTCACCGGTGCCGCGAAAGATCCGCCCGAGGATATTGCCGGAGTAGGTCGTCTCCATCGGATGACCGAGGAAGCGCACGGTGGATGCCGTTGAGACCCCTTTGGTGCCGTTAAAAAGCTGTAGACTGACCTGATCGTCCTGCATGCCGATGATCTGGGCGAGAGAGCGGTTCTCATCCCGATCCTCCACCAGCGCAAGATCCCCAAAACAGATATCCTGGCCCGATCCCATCTCCGGAACCTGTACCTTGATGATGTCACCAACGATCTCGGTAATTCGAGAGTAGTGGGCGAGGCTCAGACTCATGGCGTTCTCCATTGGCCGAACACCCTTTGTAACCGATGGGATTAGCCCAGGCAAGCCCATAGGCCTGATCACGCGTAGCGCATCAGGCAAAATGCTGAGAACAACTCATGCCGGATCCGCTGCGCTTGATCCGGCCTACATTCAAAGGGATAGGTATAGTTGTTTAGTTCTGTCTGGATTGCGTAAGAAATCGGCCGGTCGGCCAGATCTCTTTACTGAACAGCAGACGGGTCTTGAGGTTGGGGGAGCCGATAAACAGATCGTAGCCGCTCCTCTCCTCTGCCCCCCAACGACGTTTCTCCTCGTCAGCACCCATCAGAAAATCATAACCTTTGACCCCGGCATTAATACAATCTTCGATGACAAGGGCGCGCAATACCTCTCCCACCCCCGGCACAGCGTCGGGATTCAAGGCCTCCTGAAGCAGAAGATAGTGGTTGTTGTAGATAGAGCCGATCTGAATCGCCTCTATCTTCCCACCATCTGTTATCGCCGCAAGCCTAAGCAAACCTTCATCGAAAACCCGCTGCACAAACAAACGGTAGAATTCCGCTTCATAGGGTTTGCGCCCTGCACCACCCGCCAGGCTCCACCGTCGATCATGCAACTCAAACAACGCCTCCAGGAGTCCCGGCAGATCCGCTTTGTTGGTACAACGGGTGATCTCCACATTTTCTCTACAAAGAAGTGCAGACCGTTCGTCACGTAATTCCTGCAGTCTTTCGCCAAAGAAATGTGCTTCGAACTGCGCCATCGTCTCAGGCAGGTCAAAGTAGCCGAAGCGGGTGGCTCTGTAGCGATGGGGTAGGCCGCCTGTCTGACAGGCGCTACTGATATTTTCAATGTTGCCGGTCCAGCCGGTCATGTGCGGCATCCAGATGGTATCCCATCTCCCATTGGCCTCGAGCAGCGCACTGACAATCACCTGCACCGCCTCTTTTTCCACATGCCGGGACACAATCCAGTCAGGGTACTCCGCACCGGTGGCATAGTCCGCCATGATCCGAAGCGTCTTGAAGGAGACCAGATTCAGCAGACGCAACTCTGCCATATAGAAAGGGGCCAAACCCACGAGGTCACCCTTGTCGTCTCTCACCACAACGACAAAGGGCTCCACCGCCTCATGGACCGCCTCCCGCCAGGCCTGGATCCAGTCCCAGGTAAGAAAAACCGTATCCGCCCATGAGTTTTTCAGCAACGCATCCCAGCCTTCCTTGAGCTGATCAAAATCTGACCAGCGGGTAATAATTTGGGATTCCATATTGATTGAGTTTCCAGTCCGGGCTTTCGTGGTGGATGAATAATCGTTGTTATTCCACCGATTGTAATGGCCAAAAGCTACGCTGTAACGTTTTTATCGGCCACAATCCAATCTGATTTCTGATTTACACCAAATAGGGGGGGAGGGGGCGCCTGGATGGCTGTGGGTAGAGTCCTGTTGCTGAACAATCTGAAAAATCAAATCATCCCAGCAGTAGCGAGATGGTTTTGGCTGTCCACTGCTCCTGACCAAGGGCTGGTTTGCCCATGCTGTTCCACAACTCAGCCATCTGCTCCAGCGAAACAGAATTTGCCCTCAACTCAATGATTTCCCGGCGCAAAGAACCAATATAGCGATCCTTGCCCACAAGACCAATCAGCCGGTCATAGTCCATTTCAACATCGTTCTCTTCAGCGAGTCTGTCCATGACATCCTCCACCATGTGGTCCTGAATGAGCGCGATCGCCGATTCCGCCAGTGCCTCATCGGGATCGGCTTCTGCCCCAGGCATGACCATCTCAATCCCGCCGCTCCCTCTTTTTTGCCAGCTTTCCACTGCATCCTGCACATGTTCCGATGCAAGATGTGGAAAACGCTTCATCAAGCGCTCCAGATGGTCGACTGCCTCATCCGCGATCATCAAAAAACGGTGGTCCGAACTCATGCCTTCACTCTCCAATGTTATCGGCCAGGATTTCAGGGACGCAAAAAGAGTAAGTCCCTCAAACTATAGCGGTGAATCCATGATTTTCTTTAATGGTTTCCAAGAGGGACGCTGTACACGTAATTTTCACATGCACAGAGCACCGGCAGTGGCGGGCACTTAAATCAGGCCTTATACTCCAGCCTCTTTCAGATCAAGATACCGCTGACATGTACACCGTCACCAAAGAGATTCATTTCTGCTACGGGCACCGCCTGCTCAACCACAAAGGCAAGTGCCGTTATCTGCATGGCCACAACGCCACTGCGGTGATTCGTCTGGAGAGCAGCGAACTGGACGAGATGGGCATGGTCTGCGACTTCAGCGATATCGGGGGTTTCGTCAAGCAGTGGATCGACAGCGAGCTCGACCACAACATGCTGATGCACCAGGACGATCCGATTCTGCCCACGCTGCAGGCCGCAGGAGAACGGGTCTATGTGATGAAAAACAATCCCACTGCCGAAAACATCGCCCGCCTGATCTTTGATCAGGTTGCAAAGGGGGGATTTCCCGTCGTCGAAGTGGCAATCTACGAAACCGACAGCGCCCTGGCCAGCTATCGCCGCCCATCAGGTCAATAACGGGCCAAAGAAAACCCGCCGGACCATCGGCCCGGCAGGTTCCCGTTACTCCAGGCTGAATTTGATCAGAGGTCGTAACCGCGCTCTTCGTGCAGTGCGACATCCAGGCCTTGGATCTCGTCCTCTTCTGTGACCCGCAGCCCCACCAGCTTGTCCACCAGCTTGAGAATGAGATAGCTCACAACTGCGGTAAAAACAATAGTCGCCACCACACCGATAAACTGGACATAGACCTGCCCCCCCATGGTTTCAATGCCCTCAGCGAAACCATAACCGGAGAAAACCCCAAGGGATGTGGCAGAGAAGACGCCCGCAAGCAGGGTACCCATGATACCGCCGACACCATGCACCGGAAAAACATCCAGTGAATCATCAATCTTCAACACCTGTTTGAGATAGTTGGTTGCCGAGAAACAGACAGCCCCCGCCAGCAGGCCGATAATCAAGGCACCACCGGGACCGACAAAACCAGACGCCGGCGTAATGGTGCCGAGGCCGGCCACCATACCTGTAACCGCACCCAATGCACTGGGTTTGCCGAACTTGATCCACTCCCGAACCACCCAGGTTATAGCCCCCATGGCAGCGGAGATGTGAGTCACCAATATCGCCATCGCGGCACTCCCATCGGATGCAAGCGCGCTGCCGCCATTGAAGCCAAACCAGCCGACCCAGAGCATACCGGCGCCGGTAACCGTCATGGTCATATTGTGCGGCATCATCGCGGCAGAACCGAACCCCTTGCGCGGCCCCAGCACCATGGCTGCAACGAGAGCCGCCACACCTGCGGTGATATGCACCACTGTGCCACCGGCAAAATCGTAAAGCCCCATAGCGCCCAGCCAGCCACCGCCCCAGACCCAATGGGTCACGGGGATATAGACCACTATCAGCCAGAGCGTGCTGAAGATCAGCATGGCGGAAAATTTCATTCGCTCCGCGTAACCGCCAATGATCAGCGCCGGGGTGATAATGGCGAAGGTCATCTGAAACATCATGAAAAGGGATTCAGGAATGTCACCTGAGAGCGTCTCTTTGCCGACACCGGAGAGCATGACCTTACTGAAGTCCCCGATCCAGGCATTCCCCTCACCAAATGCCAGGCTGTAGCCAAAGAGGAACCAGATGATGCTGGCAACACCCGCGATGGCAAAACACTGCATCAACACAGACAACACGTTCTTGGTACGCACCAACCCACCATAGAACAGTGCCAGGCCCGGCAGGGTCATAAACAGCACCAGTGCGGTGGTAGTCATGATCCAGCCGGTATTGGCACTGTTCATGACAGCCTCTTCCGCCACGGCCATGGCCGGAATCGAGATCAGGGCCATCACCCCAAACGCCGCTCTAATTGATCTGTTTACGATTGACATTGTTTACACCTATTTCGAACAAGTTTTATTTTGAGACTTAATTTCGTTTACTGCTTTGAATTGGTGCCTACTAAAGCAATAATTGTGCCTTCACAAAAAACATAAATAATTACATGGTGTTAAGTCGGGCAGAACATCTTTTCATCTCGCCGCTTTGCACGTGCATGGTGCAAAAACGAATGACTTGCACCATATTGAGTCATGACAGCGTTCCGATGACGCAAAAAAAGCCCCGCGACTCAGATTGAGTCGCGGGGCTTTTCAATTAGGGTAGCAAGGCGCTCATTTGATGTCGCCTTTTAGGGCCTTTTCAAATATTTCATGGAAGGCCTCCTGGTACTCAGTTTGGCAGACTACTTTTTCCCCTTCATCCGTAATGACGATCTTAAAAGGAATTCCGCTTTTCATTAACGCTGCTTCCAAAATCATCTGTCTTTCTGGGGAAACCATACTTCCGCCACAGCCAGTGAAATACTCGGACTCGATTTCTTTTTTTACCGCCAATACTCGTTCAGACTCGCTTAGAGGATAAAAAACACTCAACTCATACCCTTTCCGATATGAAATACCTTTCCTATCTAGTTTGATAATAAAGCGCTCATACACTTTTTTATCGTAGTAATGTATTGATTCTTCTATCTCAGAGCATCCCAAAAAAATGCTTATGCCTAGTGGCAAGATGCCACGAAAGAATGTGTGTAGCCAATTTTTCATCAAATAATAGGGACAGACCACGGTTATTATGGATGACTGCTAAAAAAACGTGGTCTACCCCCTATTGTTTCCTTGTTACGTTTCTTCCGCATTGGTAAACCGTTTTACCGTTCTATTGCCAAACCAATTAAATAGAATTGTTCCAACTTCATCACTCATGCGATCGCCTTCGAACTGATAATACATTATCCATTTGTATGGCCTTAAGTTTGAATACCTGATTTCAAACACGGCATCATTTAAGACTGAATCTATAAATTCGGCTAACCCCTGTTTTAACTGTTGTGGCACCCACACAGTAACGTCCCAACAACCACTGTGCCAACCTTCTGCTAAAGGATAAACACCGTAATCAAAACATTCTAATGAAACTCCAAAACCATTTTCCCTCTGTTTCGGTATTACTAATATGTCTTTTTCCTCACCTTTATCCAATACTGCAGGTACAGTAATTCCTTCTGTTGCTGATAGTGCTACTTCTCTAAATATTTCACGAAATTTGTTCAACGTTTTAGGTAAGGGGCCGTAGAGTAGCGGAGGTCCCAGCGACCAACGGGAGCGAACTTTACCTGCTTGTTATGATTTACCATGTGTTCGGCTTAATATCCGTCAATCTTTCCCCACAAAATGGACAAAAAGAAATAAGTAAATCATGCGAACTGATGATATCACCCACTTTTTCTGCCATACCGTCTGATACTTCATGTTCAGATGCATACCAAGTTTGAACCAAAACCCAAGAATATTGCTCAACGTTTATTTTTGAATAAACAACCTCGGCATCTTTGTACCAGTTTTCATCACATTTATGTTGTTGTTGACCTTTACTCATATGAATTCATAACTGTAAGTTTAGGGTCAGAGTAAAAATCCTTATTCTTTCCTGGAGTTTTTACTCTGACCCTAAACGCTTAAATATCCAAGGCTGGTGTCCGCAACCTTATCTGGATCGATACCATGATAGATATTCAATAAGCAACCAATCAAAGCGTTCAGAGTTCTTCATTCTCGTTGTTTCATAAGAGGAAATTCAAAAATAGATTTTTCCTTTGTTAAGTCAGTAACCTCCCGAAGTATTTCTATAATATCTGAGTTCTCTCCTGCCCATCGGAGTGCAGTATCTCCTGCACTATTCGTAATGTTTGGGTCAGCACCTGCATCAAGAAGAAGCTTTAACGCTTCTATATGGCCATTTCGTGCAGCCATCATAAGTGCGGTATTTACTCCATTATGAGCATTGGAATTAGCTCCCCCATGGATTGCAGCAGTGATTTCTGCAAGATTTCCACCTTCTGATGCGTAAAAAAGTGTTTCATCTAAATACTCAGTAATCATTGTTTCTTTTATGTTAGGATCGATTTCAGTTGCATCTCCTTTTTTACTTTCTTTTTCCCACTTGCATTGTTCTGCAACCATATCCAAAAGCCAATACCAGCCTGAATTTTCGTTACTATTCAGCTTCAATTCTTCAGCGGTTGGTTGTAGCTTTCCGATGCATATGAACTCAGCAGGAAGTGGTTTTGTAACCCAAATTAATTCGGTTTCACCATTCCAATCCCCGAAGGTCTTGCGCAACGGCTCCCTCAATTTTGGTTCGGAAATATCTGGTTGCGCTGTTCCCATCCAAGCAGTCAGGGTAACGAGAATGCCATTTTCCGTTACTTCCATCCAATCATTCAGATGTCGTTTGGCTGGGTCGCCTCTACGAATCACTCGACACGCACCAAAGAGACCGTCTCCAATAGGCATCATAAACACGTCTCCACCAGAGTTTCGCTCATTAGGCTGAGGCATCTCTTCTTCCACCGTGTCTTTAATATGACTCTCTACAACTGCACCTTTGCTAACGAGGAGATTTTCGATATTTTTGTGGCCACCCTTCAATGCCATGTACACCGGAGTATTGCCATACTTGTCAGATGCATTTAAATCTACGCCTTTTTGTAGAACAAGTTTTACAATATCTTCAAAGCCTTGCATCGACGCCCACAGAAGCGCAGTCTTGCCATTCCTATCCACCGCGTTCACATCTGCACCTTTGTTAATAAGCAGTTCTGCAATGTTTCTGCGTTTAAACTCCAGAGCCTTGTGTAGTGGAGGGTTAGCATGCTTATTTGCGGCATTAATATCAGCGCCTTTTCCAATGATAAACTCAGCAACATCCTCATGGCCTTTGATTAATGCCCAATTCAGTGGGGTGTCGCCATTCTTGTTCGTGAGATTTTCATCGGCGCCCTTGTCAATGAGTATCTTAACGATTGTATTATGGCCATTCTTTGACGCAATGTGCAGCGGAGCATTACCATTCTTATCAATTGTATTTATCTCGACCTTTGACGCGAGGCTTACAAATAAGAATCTCGGGGCTATCAGACTCATCACTTCATTTAGACACCCCGATTCACATGCTTCAAAAAGTCTTTCAACATTAGTCATACAAGCCTCTCTTTCACGCAAAAAATCGCATATTCTCTAATATCTAAGCATTTATTCACATATGCTGCGCTCTGCGGGTAAATGCCCGCTGGACAGAGCAGCCCGGTAGTGACCGCCCAAACTCATTTAGTGGGAAATTGTTTTCAGCAGGCAGGCTGGAGACGGGATAAATAGGGTTTGTGCGGCGAGAAGTCGCCACCAACAGAGTATCGAGTCGGTCGTCAAAGACGTGTCCATGGCCCATTTCTGTGCCTCTTTAGTCACGATTCCGTCCCATAGTAGCCGATTTTCATTGGTAATGCCGCATATCACCTCAATCACATCGGTCAGATCTCGATCGACAACATCGAGTCCGCAGCCGCTACAAAAGCGAGTTCGTTGTGGTTAATATATCGGGTTAGATCCACCATCAATACCGCCCCTCTTCCCCATACTGAGCTGAAACGAATGCAGCACTTCTTTCAAGCGGATCAGCAGATCGGAATCTGCATCAATGCACCGCTTCGCCTCTTCGTCATCAATGGTACCAACAACGCTGCTGACTACCTTCGCGGGTTTTCCTCAATTTCGACAGCATCATCACAACTTTACCTGGTACGGCACGGCCTGAAGCGCCATGGATCTACGAATAGCCGATTTGTGTGACGAAGAACATGACGCCAATGGCTGTACACCGGCAGATGCCTGGAACAGGCGAAGTGTTTCCGCCAATGACAGCCCAGAGACTGTTATTTCAGCATGATCACCGGCACCTGCTTCCTCAAAAGAAACAAGCCACCGCATATCTGGGTATGAGTGAAAAGGCTAAAGCGGCGAACGGACAATCACAGACCTGGAACCGCTAGTGGGCCATGCGGAAAGTAAGGAAACAGATTTTATTCATTTGTGGTGCCTGGCAAGGCGCAAGACCGCCGCTGTAGCCATTCTACAGCAAGCGTCTTGCAACGACGGCAGACGCCGCGAAGGGATGAAAGCTGTGAACTTATTTTCCGCATGGCCCACTAGACACCTACATCGGAGGTTACTGCTATCACACGTCCACCAGGGCATGCTGGGGCGTTCGAAAGGGATCAGCAGGGCATCAAGCCGTCGGACGCGCTTTTCGCACCGTGATCGCTGTTCTGAACTATACAGCGCGGTTATTGCGTGACAGAAATCCGCCCTGGCTGGCTACTTCTGTCCCAAAGACCGAAGCACCGGACGGGAACGACCAGTGACCACCAGATCGATCATCATTGGACAGCGGAACAACGAGACAGCCCGGGTCTTTCCAGGCCCGAAAGGGAAGACGCGTAACGACGCCGATTCTTCGAGCCGTCACACAAGAAATGAAAACGGCCGCCGAAGCAGCCGTAAGTCATTGAAAATATGGTAGCAAGGGGCAGATTTGAACTGCCGACCCCCGCATTATGAGTGCGGTGCTCTAACCAACTGAGCTACCTTGCCAATTTTATTGCCGCAGAACACTGCGAAGGCCCGGAAGAATACTGATGCAACCAAATCATGTCAACTGCCCAGGGCCTGCTAACGTTTTTCAGACATTAAATCGGAAGTGGATGACATCCCCATCCTTGACCACATACTCCTTGCCTTCCGAGCGCAGCCGGCCTGCATCTCTGGCGCCCTGCTCGCCCCCGAACTCGACAAAATCGTTGTAGGCAATGACCTCGGCGCGTATGAAACCCCGCTCAAAGTCGGTGTGAATCACGCCGGCTGCTTGGGGCGCCGTCGCGCTGGCTGAGATGGTCCAGGCTCGCACCTCTTTTTCACCTGCGGTGAAGTAGGTCTCCAGCCCCAGGAGATGATAGCCTGCCCGCACCACCCGATTCAGTCCCGGCTCATCCAGACCCAAATCCGTCAGAAACGCCTCCCGGTCCTCCTCGTCCAGCTCTACGATCTCCGCCTCGATGGCAGCACAGACCGGCACCACATCGGCACCCTCAGCTTCTGCAATCTCACGAACACTGTCCAGATGCGGATTGTTCTCGAAGCCCTCTTCATCGACGTTGGCGATGTAGAACACCGGCTTGATGGTGAGCAGAAACAGATCCCGCAGTTCCAGCAACTCATCGTCCAAAAGCGCCATGGAGCGTACCGCACGGCCTTCATCCAGGTGATCACGAACACGCTCCAACAGTGCCTTACGCGCCAGTATTTTTTTATCTCCGGTCTTCGCCTGGCGGGCAGTCTTGTCCAGTGCCTTCTCAACGGATTCGAGATCGGCCAGCGCCAACTCCGTATTGATCACCTCGATATCTGCCAATGGGTTGATCTTACCGGCAACATGGACCACGTCGTCATTCTCAAAACAGCGCACGACTTGGGCAACTGCATCGGTCTCACGGATATTTGCCAGGAATTTATTTCCCAGCCCTTCACCTTTGGAAGCCCCGGCAACCAAGCCGGCAATATCGACGAATTGCATCGTGGTAGGAAGAATATTCTGCGGCTTGACGATTTCTGCAATCACATCGAGCCGGGAATCAGGCAGCGGAACCACCCCTACATTGGGATCAATAGTACAGAACGGATAGTTTTCCGCCGCAATAGTCGCTTTGGTCAGTGCGTTGAAGAGGGTGGATTTGCCGACATTCGGCAGGCCCACGATGCCACATTTAAATCCCATGGTCTGATATCCCGCTAAAAATTAGCGGCAAGGATACCGGAAAGATTAAACGGGTTTCCAGTCGGATTGAAATTACTGGATAGTGAACAAGGCGGAAAAATTGGCGATCCTCAGGATATCCTGGATCGCTTCATTACCATTTACCAGCACCACACTGCCCGGTTTTTTGCTGCTATGCTCCCGCAACTGCAGCAACATTCCCATCGCGGAGCTATCCATATATTCTGCGTGGGAGAGATCCACGACATATTCCTTCTCACCTTTTGGCTGTTCCTTGTAGGCCTTGATGAAATCCTGGTGAGTTGAAAAATCAAACCTTCCAGCAACGGTAATCGTCACCTTTGCACCGTCAGTTGAAAGAGATTTGCTAATCGACATATGTCCTCCTGTAACCCGGCCTAAGCTGCCTGGGGTCTTTCGAGTTTAAAAAGATTATCAAAACGCGAGATGTTCAGAATCTGTCCGACCTCATCATTGAAGCCTATGAGCGTAATATCCGCTTTATCTCCACCTGCACGCTCGCGTAGCACCAGCAACATACCCAAGGCGGAACTATCCATGTAGGAGGTATTCGACAGATCGATCTCATAACGACGGTAAGAGGCATCCTCTATCGTATAGGCATTGCGAAAATTCGCATGCTGCGAAAAATCAAAGCGCCCATTGATCAATATCCGGACAAGCCGTCCATCACCTGAAGTTTTTGCAATAATCGCCATGACTTTCCAATAAATACATCTGTGAGCAGACGGCCCCACTACCCGGCCCCGTCAACACTAAAATAACTCCACATCACCCTCGTCCATGGATGCCTGATCCACCGGCTTGTGCGCCTGTTCCTGCGAGAATTCTTCATGGATCATGACCCGCAACTGCCCCATTTTCACTGCAAAAGTCCCGACACTGCCAGCCGGATCCTGCATCATGCCATCAATGTCTGACTGTACACGCCTGAAAATCTCATTCAGGCGTCCAATATGGTGTTCACTATAACCCGCTAATTGCCGAACAATGTCTTCAAACTGCAACGAGCGTACCGCGTCGCCCACCAAGTAGTTGATCCGGCCGGACATCTCGGAGACTTGAGAGAGATGCAAAGCAGTGCTTTCATTCATCTGACCGATCTGCTCCATCATCTCATCAACCTTGGATTTGGACTGAATCGCAAAAGTCATATCCTTGGTGGCAAGCTTTGCCACCGAATTCTTGGCTTCGGAAATACTATCGCGGGAACCGACAATGACTCCACGTATCTCGTCGTTGAAACGGTTCGAACGCTGCGAGAGCTTGCGCACCTCGTCAGCCACCACCGCAAACCCCCGTCCAGCCTCTCCGGCGCGAGCTGCTTCTATGGCCGCATTCAGCGCCAGCAGGTTGGTCTGATCGGCAATCATTTTGACATCGTTCAGCAGCGCATCGGCCTTATCCATCTGGGATGCCATATCCTCGATGGTTTCCACCATATACATGGTGTTTTGGCTGATCTCGACAACATGATTGACAAAAAACCGCAAAACCTTGTCCGTCTCATGGGCAAATTCCGCAAACGACACCCGCCCGTTCTCATTTTCGATATTGTCCGCAACATTGGCCAACATCGCGTGAACCATGTCCAACTGGGCCTGGGATTGATCATTTATGCCATTGAAACTGCCTTGCAGGGTACCGACGGCATCGCCAACCAGCGATCGAATCTGACTCAACTCATGCTCCAGTGACCCCGTCAGACCACTGACACCGGTTTGCAGATCATCTGCCAATCCCTGCATTTCGGAAGCAAGTGCTGATCCACCTTCGGTTGCACTCAGGGTTCGCGCCTTGTCCCGATCCGCTTGATAGAGTCGGCGATGCTGTACTCCCCATAAGGCCGTCAGCGTCACAAAAGCACCCGCTTCAAACCAACCTGAACCCAGCGCCAGCACAGCGACAAACAGCACCACGCTTGCCAGATAGGGTATCCAATGGGTTTTCAGATATTCGGCTTTCACTCTACAGCGTCCAGTTTCGAAAAATGCAACCCGTTACAGCTGGTTTGACTTGCCGGGCTCTTTACTGCTTATCGGCGAGACCGGAAAAAACCTTAGCCTCTTTTTGGAATTGGGCAGCAAACATCATCCCGGATACTATTCGGAACTCAACTCCTGCAAGCGTTTGCCGATCTTGTTTAACGAAAGGACTTCCTCCACAAAACCCCGTTTCACCGCCTCTCCAGGCATGCCCCAAACAACGCTCGTCCTCTCATCCTGTGCAATGGTTGGAGAACCTGCTTGCCTCATCTATCCCATCCCTGCAGCCCCGTCATCCCCCATACCGGTCAACATAACGGCAATGGCATTAGCCCCCGCATTCTGGGAAAGAGAGCGAAACATGACATCCACCGATGGCTTGTGGCGATTAACCGGAGGACCATCGTTCAGCTTGCAGATATATCGCGCACCATCCCGCTTTATGATGAGATGACGGTTACCCGGAGCGATATAGACATGTCCCGGCAGAACCTGTTGACCATCAGTGGCTTCGAGCACGGTCAGGGCTGTAATGCTGTTGACCCGCTGGGCAAACGGACCACTGAAGGCTTCGGGAATATGCTGTGATATCACGATACCAGGCATATTAGGCGGCAGATCACGCAGCACGTCCTTGATCGCCTCCGTACCGCCAGTGGATGAACCGATGCCGATGATTCTGTCCGTGGTGCGGAAATGTTTTTTCATCACAGGCTTGGAAAGCACTGCATCGGCACTCAATTTTTTGGTGACCTTGGTTTTATTGGCCGGTCGCCGTTCCAGTGCCCGCACCCTGGCATTGGCCGCCGCCTTGACCTTGCCAATGATCTCTTCCGAATATTCGGGCAACTCGTGGGCCACATCCAGTTTCGGCTTGGAAACAAAGTCCACCGCACCAGCCTCGAGTGCACGCAGCGTGACGTCGGCACCCTGTTCCGTCAGGGTGGATACCATCACCACCGGCATCGGGCGCAGACGCATCAGATTGCCGAGAAATGTAACACCGTCCATGCGCGGCATCTCAACATCAAGCGTCAAAACGTCAGGGTTCAGCTTCTTTATCTTGTCACGCGCCACAAAAGGATCGGCGGCACTTCCTACCACTTCGATCCCGGGATCGTCACTCAGGATTGATGTCAACAACTGGCGCACCAGCGCTGAATCATCCACCACCAGAACCTTGATCATGATTTTTCTTCCATCGCTACAACTAAACCTTCTCGTTTGTTATTAATCAGAAAAGCTCCACCTCACCCACCACTGGCGCTTCTTCAATATCGTGCTGATAGGCAACCTCGCGCTTGACTACTGTATCGTTGTGCATATGTTTGAGTTTCTTTATTCTCACCCTGCCACTGGCGGGATAGAAAACAACCTTTCTGGGGTAGATATCACCGACATCCTCACCTAAAAGCCTTAACTGTTCCTGCTCAATATATTCGCGGATGAACTGAATGTTTTTTTCTCCAACATCCGACATTCCACTGATAATCTTGCCATCCCCAAAGATCTTCACAGACAGATTGGGACGATGCCCACCGTGACGCAAAATATCGTTGATCATATGCTCCATGGCGTAGTTCCCGTACCGGGTGGAGGTGCTCACAAGATCACTCCCCCCCCAGGAACCGCTGTCACTCAGAGGCAGCATGAAATGGTTCATACCACCGATACCGAAAACAGTGTCCCAAATACACGCCGACACACAGGAACCCAGTACTGTGGTTATGATCTCGTCATTGGTCGTCACATAATATTCTCCCGGCAGAATCTTGGCCGCCGGCATCTTATGATTTCGATCCCAATACCGGTTGATCGTCTCAAACCCCGGTAGAGAACTGGTCAGTTCCTTATGCATCATGTCACTGCTATTTCACCTTTCGATAGATTGTCTGGCCTATCAATTCAAAACGATCTGTGAGTTTGAACAGTGATTCGGAGTGCCCAATAAAAAGATAGCCACCCACTTTCAGGTTATCGGCATAACGATCAATCAGCTTAATCTTTGACTCCTTATCGAAATAGATAATTACGTTGCGACAGAAGATCACATCCTTGGGTGAATCAACCGACCATTTCTGCATCAGGTTCAGTTGGCCAAACTCGATCAGTCTGCAAACCTCAGGCTTCAATCTCGCCTTGCCGCCAAGCTCCCCTTTACCCTTCTGAAACCAACGTCTCAGACGCGCTTTGTCCAATCCATTTACTCTTTCCATCGGATAGACACCACTTGCAGCACGGGCAAGTACATTGGAGTCAATATCTGTAGCAAGAACCTTCACGTCCCATCCAGCAACTTGTGCCAGGACTTCATTCAAAGTAATGGAGAGTGAATAGGGTTCTTCGCCGGTAGAACAACCGGCAGACCAGATGCGGATATTCCGTTCAGCGGAATTTTTCGCCAGCAATTCCGGAATCACTGTATTGGCAAGATACTCGAAGTGGTGGTTTTCGCGAAAAAAAGCTGTGAGATTGGTCGTGATGGAGTTGACCAACTCCACCATTTCATCTCCATCCTGGTTAGCGCGTATCAGGTCGCAATATTCACTGAAGGTTGCCATCCCAAGTTTGCGTACCCGGCGCGATAGTCGGGAATAGAACATATCGAATTTATCATCGGAGACGACTATACCGGTACGCTGGTTCGCAATGCCGCGTAAAAACTCAAAGTCCGCACGGGTAAACTCAAACTCTCTGTCGCGCATTGCTGTTTGGTCCTTCAATCTGTTTTTCTGTAGGTCGGGTTATGTCGCACACAGAATACAGCAAAGAAATCCCATGCTGTGCCCCTGCGTGCCTACTCCGAACTGCTTCGTGATTTGTTTAATTCAAGTTTTGAGTTCATGTCGTTCTGAATAGATCAAGAACGGCGTTTTAAAACAGTTCGATATCATCGTCTTCTGCCTCATGCATCGCTTCAATCCCCATCTGCAGCGCTTGTTCTATGGTGGCGCCGGACAGCAAGGCGTCAAACATCTCCTGCTCTTCTCGCATGCTGTAGCGCGCCCTGATTTTACCTTGCAGATCGGTCCACTCATGTGGGTTATAGAGTCTACCCTGATCACCCACCAGTTCCCCCAACGCCTCAAGTGCATGGTTCACATGAGAGAGCCGCTGCGAAAGCTTATCGTAAAACTGGAATGCCATGATGCTTGCCTGCATCTTGGCTGATACATCTGCCCCTTCCTGCTCGATTATGGTTATCACCCCGGCATTTTCATCCCGGCACTGTAACTGACCGGCGGTCTGCGCAATGGCGCCCACACTGGCGATCATTGAGGTAAAAGATTCACTGAGTGTTTGAATCGACTCCTCGCCTTCCCGCATTGCCATATCGATCTGTGCAACTGCGAGATTGAGCATTCGCATTGTTTCCCGCACCTGACTCCAATCAAGATCAGGTTGCTTCGCCGTCGATGGCGCTATTGATGCTTTATTCATCAGGTTTCTCCGATCCCCATCGATTCATGCCGCTTCTTTTATTGACAGCTTCAAGACTTCAGCCAATCCCAACAGTTCAGCTGCAGATTGCAGCTTCTCCGTTGTTGCGCCCCATTTTATTTCGATATGTTGATTCACAGCCTCTTTTGCAAAGGTGCATAAAAGTTGAATGCCTGCGCCATCCACCTGATCGACTTCCCCGGCATTCAAGGTCACGGTACCACCCAGTTCGAGCGATTGCCTCAATGTTTCCCGCATCCCGGCCACTTCCTGAATGGTCAGGCTTTCGCCCAATGACACAACATTCTCTTTTGCAGCTGGTACTGTTGCTTCAACACCAGGGGAAGTAGCATTCAATCCCTCCCCGTCATCCGCCGGTTCCGCTGACGACTCCATTTCCTGAAGTGGGTCATGATTCATTACCGGGTCACTACTTTTATTCCGTGTCGTCATTGCATGGTTCTCCTCTCAACTACATCCTGTGCGAGTAAGTTGAATTCTTTTGCCGAGCGACTTGAACCTCTGTATTCGAAGATCGTCCGCCCCGCGCCCGGGCACTCCGCCATCACCGCCGCCTCACGAATCGGCGTCGCCAACACACGTCCCGGAAAATGCTCAAGCACTTTGGCCTGTACCTCTTTGGCAAGCCGCCGACGCGGAATCAAACGACTTAGCTCAATCCACTGTTGTAGGGGTTTTTCCAAAAAAGGCTCAAATTTTTTCAGTGTTGCCATCATTTTTGCCAGCCCATTGAGAGAGAGATAGTCTCCAGTGACCGGTATCAACACCTCATCTGCCGCAAATACTGCATTCGCCACCAACATTCCGGAGGAGGGCGGGCAGTCATATAACACGAACGCCTGATCCTGCAGCTTTTCCTGCAGCGCGGCCTGTAACAAGCGCGCACGCGTTGCGCCGCCTTCGTGCAACTCCTCCACTTTATGCAACCTGTTTCCAGCAGGTATCAAAGTCACCAGATCCCTGGCACTGACTCGTACGGATTCGATATCCAGCCCTTCCAGAAGCACTTGGCCGATACCTTTCGATGGTGGCCGGAAGATACCGAAACTCGCCGCCAGCTGACCCTGAGGATCCAGATCGATCACAGTGACACGATGCCCGAGCAGGGCCAGTGCATGCCCCAGATTGGTGGTAATCGTGGTCTTTCCCACCCCACCCTTCTGGTTGATGACTGCAATCCTGCGCATGAATCAAATCACTCCTATTCCGTCTCTTCGCTTTCACGGCACAATACTTAACCAATACTCGCCGGCAATCCTAACTCGTCAGGATTAAAGAGCTTGTCGACATTCAGCAGCACAACCATGCGCTCACCTTGGGTAACCATGCCTATGATGTATTTTGTATTGATGTGAGTACCCAGATCAGGCGCAGCTCGTACATCGTCTCCTGGCACATCAAGCACATCTGAAACCCCGTCAACAACAATGCCGACGAAGTTCTGCCCGCGTTTACTCTCCACAGTCAACACAATGGTTACCGTAGTCGGTGTATATTCGGCATGATCAAGCCTGAGACGGGTTCGCAGATCGATAATCGGCACAATCTCTCCGCGCAGATCCAGCACGCCTTTTACATAGTCCGGCGTATCAGGAAGCGGACGCACGGCCTCCCAACCCTTGATCTCCTGCACCCGCAGAATGTCCACACCATAATCCTCTCCGCCAAGCGTAAAGCTGAGATACTGACCACCCACTCCGACAGATGTTTCTGCTTCACTCACTGTTGTTTCAGCCGGGGTCATTTCGCTCTCCTGATAACCTGTTGTATCGATCGGTCAAACATCCACCTGATCCTCTACCTGTTTAAGTAGACCCACGATCTGTTCGGATAGCGGCCCGATGCCGCTATAGGCTTCTTCCGCCTCCACTATGGATCCGGCATTCTTCAGCGATACCACACCCTTGATGATGCCATGCATCTCTTCATGCAACCGCTCCATCTCCTGCATCTGCTGAATATGGCCATACTCTGCCATGGCAAAACCGTAGAGCCATTTTCCCAGCGCACAATCACGATGGGATACTGCCTCATCATTGCTCATGCTTTCATTGCCATCGAGAAATTCCCGTAACCGCATTTTCCATGAGAGATGAGCCGCTCTGGCTGCATGAAAATCAAAGTCGGCATGATTTACGCTGTGAGTCACCTCTGCCTGTACTTTAATATCGAGATTGAAGAAATTCATCAGACCATCCATCTCCTGGGCTTTATCCCTCATGGATGAGGCTGCCGCAGAGGTCTGTTCCGCCAGCGCGGCATTCTGCTGAGTCATCTCATCCATGCTGGTCACCGTTTGGTTGACCTGATCGATACCCGTCGCCTGCTCCTGACTCGATGCGGCAATCTCCGAAACGATGTCTCCCACCTTCTTGACGCCGACGACGATCTCACCAAGTGTCTCACCGGATTCATTGACCAACGCAGAACCGATTTGTACTTTGTGCGCACTGTCCTGAATCAACTCCTTGATCTCTTTAGCAGCAGTCGCACTGCGGCCGGCAAGGTTACGTACCTCGGTGGCGACCACGGCAAAACCCCGTCCCTGTTCACCGGCGCGTGCCGCTTCGACCGAGGCATTCAGCGCCAGCAGATTGGTCTGAAAAGCGATCTCGTCGATCACACCGATGATCTCGGCAATCCTGTTGCTGGCCTCATTGATTTCATCCATTGCCGACACTGCCCGCTGTACCACCTCACCACCTTTCTCTGCGGTTTTTCTGGCACTTCCTGCAAGCTGGTTTGCCTGCTGGGCGTTGCCGGCATTGTTGCGCACCGTGCTGGTCAACTCTTCCATGCTGGAGGCAGTCTCTTCAAGACTGCTGGCCTGTTGCTCGGTACGGCTGGAGAGGCTGTTATTACCTGATGAAATTTCACCTGAAGCCGTTCGCACCACATCCATCGAATCCCGCAGATCAGTAATTATGCTGCGCAGATTGTCCATGGTCTCATTGACGTTATCTTTCACCTCACCGAAAGTGCCGCTGTATTGGCTATTGATCCGCTCACTTAGATCTCCATTGGAGACCCGCTGCAGCGTGACGGCAACATCATTGAAAACACTGTTTATCTGTTCGATCAAAGCATTGATGCCCTGTCCCAGATGCTTGAAAAAACCCGTCTTGTTTTCCAGTTCGACCCGTTGCGACAAGTCACCATGCAGGGTGGCTGCCACGATATTCTCCAGCTCATTCTCGACTGCCACCTCTTCGGTACGGTCACTCCACTCCACCGCTGTACCCAGACGTTTACCATCTTCCGCAATAACCGGATTGGCGACGATACGCATGGTGCGGCCACCCACCATCAACTCTGACTTATGTGTCTGGGAAAGGGTTGCAAGCATCTTCGCCTGGTGCCCGGGGTGTTTGTGGAAAGCATCGATACTGGCGCCCATCAAATGATCGGCATCGAATTCCGTGAGATCTTTGCGGATATCCTCTTCCGCCTCTTTAAACAGCTTCTTGACCCGCTTGTTCATATAGAAGATATTGCGGTCATTATCGGCCATCATCACGCAACTGGAGACATTATCCAGCGCAGTTTTGATACGGGCGGAGCTGTCGGCCCGTTCACGTGCCTCATTCACGTCATAGCCCAGTTTCGTCTGCATCGACTTGATGCCGCGATAGAGATCTCCAATCTCATCCCCGCGGCGCAGTTCGATATCATCGGCATAGTGTCCCTCAGCGATGCGTCGAAAAAAGCCCTGTGAGGCCTGCAAAGGTTTCAGCACACCACGCTGTAGGGCCAGGTAGAAAAACAGCGCCAGGATTACGAAGCCAACCGGCGGCATGGCTGATGAAATGAACTTGCCAAAACCAATGGTCTCTCCCAACGTCCGGGTGCGGGCAGTCGTCATCTTTTCATATGCGGCATTGAGTGCACCGAAACCCTCAAGCGCAGGTTTATCGCTGACCTTTACCACCTTGTCGATGGCACCAGCAGACGCCTGCCCCATCACCATCGGTTGAATCTTGTCGAGCATAACCCGATAGTTATCCGCAACACTGCGAATACCTGCCAATGCCGTTCGCTCATCCTCCGTCAGCCCGCTCAAGCGACCATACTGATCCAGCGCGACGAGCAGAGACTGGTGGTTCGTTTTGAAGCGATCCGCATACTTCTGCGCGCCCCGAAGCACATAGTTCTTGAAGTTGTGGATCGCTCCACCATAACCGAACTGAGACTTCATCTCTGACAACAGTGACTGCCTTTCGGCAACCTCAGTCTGATATCCGTGCCACTGCGCTTCAGCCTCATGCATCGGTAACCAGGCAACCAGACCGGATAGCAGAAAGCTGACCGCCATAAATGCCATCACCAGATAAAACTTCTTCAGCAGGGGCAGATTAAACAGGGACTTGAACATGCGGGTCAAAAGTCCGTCACCCTTGAAGGAGCCACCATTGATCGCTGCATAGAGTGACTCGGCACCCCGAACCTCCTCCTGTGTAGGTTTGGTGCGCACCGACATATACTCTTTGACTTGCCCATGCTCAAAGATTGGAATCACATTGGCTTTTACCCAATAGTGATCACCATTCTTGGCACGGTTTTTTACGATACCGGTCCAGGGATTGCCTGCCTGTATGGTTACCCATAGATCCTGGAACGCTGCGGCAGGCACATCGGGATGCCGGATGATATTGTGGTTCTTGCCGACCAATTCAGCTTCACTGAAGCCCGCCATCTCCACAAATGCACTGTCAGCATAGGTGATTATGCCCTTGAGATCGGTCCTGGAGACGATAATCATATCGTCTGGCATGGGGATCTCTTTTCCGGTATTCGGTTCGTTAATCTTCATTCAGCTGATTCTCTCAACAGGTAATTTCCATACCCACACAATCAAAACTCTTCCCACTCATCACCTTCACCCTCCGCTACCGGAGTAATTTGGGTAACGCTGCTGGCCGCTGCCTGCACTGCGGGTTTATCACTTGGCACAGGCTTGGGCGCAGGCGTAGCACTCCTAACCAAAACCACAGGTTTCGTGTGCGCTGTCGGCTGTCTTGCGGCGGCCATTCGGCTGCCGCCGCTCACCTTGAAGAAGTTCATCATGCCATCCATATCCTGAGCCTTTTCGCTCATGGAGGCGGCTGCCGCCGAAGTCTGTTCTGCCAGGGCAGCGTTTTGCTGGGTCACTTCATCCATACTGGTGACCGCTTGATTGACCTGATCGATACCCGCAGACTGTTCCTGGCTGGCAGCGGCGATCTCGGAGATGATGTCGCCCACTTTCTTCACGCTGTTGACGATCTCTTCCAGGGTTTCGCCCGACTCATTGACCAGTTCCGCACCGTTTTTCACTTTGCCCGCACTGTCCTGAATCAACTCTTTGATCTCTTTTGCCGCCGTGGCACTGCGGCCTGCAAGATTACGCACTTCGGTGGCGACCACGGCAAACCCCCTGCCCTGCTCACCGGCACGGGCCGCCTCGACTGAGGCGTTGAGTGCCAGCAGATTGGTCTGGAAGGCGATTTCGTCGATGACACCGATGATCTCGGCAATCTTGTTGCTTGAGGTGTTGATGGCATCCATTGCCTGCACTGCGCGACTTACCACATCGCCGCCATGCTCGGCAGTCTGCCTGGCACTGCTTGCCAACTGGTTTGCCTGCTGGGCGTTGTCTGCATTGTTACGCACGGTGCTGGTCAGCTCTTCCATGCTGGAGGCCGTCTCTTCCAGACTGCTCGCCTGCTGTTCAGTACGTGCAGACAGGTTGTTGTTGCCGGACGATATCTCACCCGCAGCCGTGGTGATGACATCGGCGGACTCCCGCAGTTTGACAACAGTTTTCTCCAGATTGGAGATGGTCTCATTGACGTTGTTTTTTACCGCGCCATAAGTCCCGGCGTAATCACGGTGGATGGGGTTGGTCAGGTCACCCGCAGCCATGCTCTGCATGGCGCTGGCAATATCACCAAACACATCACTGGTAGCTTCGATCAGTTCATTGATACCCCGTCCCAGATCCTCAAAGAAGCCGCTCTTGCCCTCCATGGAGATACGCTGCGTAAGATCACCACCTTTGGCGGCCATCACGATACCGTCGATCTCTTTTTCAACCTTCAGCTCATCGGTAATCTCGATCCACTGGGTCACACTACCCTGATAGTCGCCATCGTTATCGTAGACTGGACTGGTAATCAGTTTGAAGTTGTGGCCCCAGGCATCGAAGCGACTGGTGCGGGTATCGGTAAGCTGGATCCGGTACATCTCCGCCAGGGTCTCATCGGGAAAAAAATCAGAGAGGCTGGTACCAATCAACTCATCGGTATCAAATGGTTTGCCCTGGCTGTGAATATTTTCTCCCAGTTCATCAAACTGCCGATGGGCCGACTTGTTCAGGAAGATCAGGATGTTGTCTTTGTCAGAAACCGTGATACTGGTCGAGCTGTTATTGAGCGCCTCCTGCAGACGGATCGCATCATTCGCCGTTTCGCGGGCATCCATGACATCGAACCCAAGTTTGATCTGGGTCGATTTGATTGTCTGAATCATCCTGCCGATCTCATCGTTGCGATCGGTCTCGACCCAGTCGAAATAGTTGCCCTCGCTGATCTGGTTCAGCTTATCCTGGACATAGGCCATGGGCTTGGTGATATATGAAGTCAGTGCCAGACCGAAAACAAGGGTGGCAGCCGCCATGCTCCCGAGCAGTCCGTAGATCAGCACTTGGGAAACACCCATAAAAATCATGCCTGCCAGCAAACCGAACATAAGCACGGTAAGTAAAACAGTGCTGGTGAGCAGGAACCTGATGCTCAGCCGCTTGAAACCTGCACTCAGCTTCGCCAGCCCTTTGGGTGCCAGGTCTTTTTTACTGTCTGCCAGCAGGTCACGGTAGAGCGGCTCAACTGCCGCGATCTCCTCACGAGTCGGCGGGGTACGCACCGACATGTATTCGGTGACCCGGCCATTGGTGCGTAACGGCGTTACATTTGCCTTAACCCAGTAGTAGTCGCCATTCTTGCAACGATTCTTTACGATGCCGGTCCAGGGCTTGCCGGCTTTACTTGTGTCCCAGAGATCCTGAAAGGCTTGGGGCGGCATATCGGGATGCCGCACAATATTATGGCTTTTGCCATACAACTCTTTCCGGCTGAATCCACTGATTTCAACAAAATCCTTGTTGCAGTAGGTAATGACGCCTTTGAGATCAGTCTTGGAGACCAGGATGCTGCCCGGTTTCATCTGATGTTCATTGTTGGTAACAGGCTGGTTAATCTTCACTGTCTATCTCCCGCGATTTCCGTGACCCGCTTCAAGCGGCGTCCTCATTCTCTGATTCTGTCTGTTCGCCCTGGTTGAGTAGCTTGTCCACATCCAGGAGCATGATCATCTTGTCGCCGGCATCCGCCAGGCCGGAGATATAATCGGTTGCAATGCCGCCGCCGAATTCCGGTGTGTTGCGGATGCGGTCTTTCTGGGTACTGAGGACATCGGAGACCTCATCCACCACCACGCCCATATTGCGCTCACCTCTATCACTCTTTACCCGCAGCACGATGACCACCGTATTTTTACTGTAGGGACGCACCTCCATCCCCAATCGCTGCCGCATGTCGAAGATCGGCACAATGGAGCCACGCATATTGACCACGCCCTTTACATATCCCGGCGAGTTGGGGATCCGGGTGGCCGTTTCCCATCCGCGAATCTCCTGCACCCGCAGGATATCGACACCGTAATCCTCATCACCGAGTCGGAAGGTCAGGTACTCATCGCCCTGGTTCTCCAGTGCCGCTACAATCTTTGCTTGAGGTTCATTCATCTCAATATCTCTCTATCAGGCAGTCTGTTTCGCTGCGCTGTCCGCTCCGGTCTCGGCCGCCAGACGCAGCAGGCCGGGGATATCCAGGATCAGGGCCACCGAACCATCACCTAGGATGGTCGCGCCGGAGATACCGTCCACACGCTGGTAGTTGGCCTCCAGAGATTTGATCACCACCTGCTGCTGTCCAAGCAGGTCATCCACGAAGAGGCCACAGTGACGGCCATCACCTTCCACAACCACCAACAGCCCCTCTTCCAAACTTGAGGCCTTGGGATTTTCGATACCGAAAAGTTCATGCAGGCGCAGGATAGGCAGAAACTCGTCCCGCAGTTTGAAGGTCTCACCCTTGCCCGCCACTCGGTTGATCTGATCTGCCTTCACCTGGATCGATTCGATAATGGAGACCAGGGGCACGATGTAGGTCTCATCCGCCACGGTCACTGTCTGGCCATCGAGAATAGCCAGCGTCAGCGGCAGACGGATGATTATCGCCGAACCCTTACCGGGATCGGACTCAATCTCGATGCCACCCCCCAGCTCATTGATGTTCTTACGCACCACATCCATGCCGACACCACGACCAGAGACATCACTCACCACATCGGCGGTGGAGAAGCCTGCTGCAAAGATCAGTTCATATATCTGCTGGTCGGAGAGGTTGTGATCTTCATCGATGATCCCTTTTTCGAGTGCCTTCTCTTCGATCTTGTCACGATTCAGGCCCTGGCCATCGTCGCGAATCTCGATGACGATATTGCCCCCTTTATGGGAGGCGCTGAGATTGATTGTCCCGGTCTCCGGCTTACCTGCTGCAAGCCGCTCTTCGGGCATCTCAATGCCGTGATCGAGGCTGTTACGCACCAGATGGACCAGCGGATCACCGATCTTTTCGATCACTGTCTTGTCCACCTCGGTGTTCTCGCCGGTCATCTTCAGTTCAATCTTCTTGCCAAGCTTGCTGCTCAAGTCATGCACCAAGCGGGGAAAGCGGCTGAAGGTGAAGCTGATGGGCAACATGCGCACCTGCATCACACTCTCCTGCAATTCACGGGTGTGACGCTCAAGCTGTGCCAGACCGTCATTGAGACGTTCCAGCCTGTCCATTTCGAAATCCTCACCCAGCATGCTCAGCATCGACTGGGTGATGACCAGTTCGCCGACCATATTAATAAGGGCGTCGATCTTGGAGATTTCGACACGAATGGAACCGCCGCCACTACTGCCGCCAGACTGACGACGATCGTTGGTGCGGCGATCCTTACTGGAACGACGATCTTTCTTACTGCGTCGCTCCACCGGTGGTGGCGCAGCCTGTACGGCCGGCGCCTCCGGTTCACTGACTGCAGGCACCACTGCCGCAGAAACCATTGCCACCTCAGGTTCACCTTCAGGCAGTAACGGCATAATAATCAATTCGCAATCATCCTCGACCCAGTCGAAGATATCGTCGATTGCCTGTTTCTCCACATCACCGTGAAGATGCAGATCCCATGAGAGATAGCTGTCTTCAGGCTCATAGCTGGAGAGCGCCGGCAGGGCGCTGATATCACCTTCGGACTTGAGATCACCCAGTTCCGCCAGTTCACGAATGATGCGTAACGGATCGTTTCCGGTACGCAGCATATGGGGAAGCGGTCGGAATACGATATGCCAGCCGATTGGCCTGACCTCGACGCCCCCAACCGGCTGTGCCGCTGCACCGACATCTGTCGCAACCTCTCCGGGCTTGCCGTTGAGGATCTGTTCCAGTTCAGACTTCTGCTCCTGAACCCTCTCCTCATCCACTTCACCGTCATCACTGGTGGCGGCCAACATGTCACGCAGCACATCCACTGACCGAAGCAATGCATCAACAGCCTCGGGGGTAACCGGACGGCGGCCATCCCGCATCTCGTCCAGCAGCGTTTCCATGATATGGGTGAAACTGGAGATATCGTTGAATCCGAAGGTGCCGCTGCCTCCCTTGATGGAATGAGCGGCACGGAAGATCGAGTTGATCTCCTCATCATCAACGGTTCCCGGATCCATATTAAGCAACCCGGACTCCATGATATCGAGGCCTTCAAAACTCTCTTCGAAGAAGACCTGATGGAATTGCGCCATGTCTATCGACATGAAAACACCCTCCTCTTGTTGACAGTGATTACAGGCACGAACGCTTAGCCCAATACCTTCTTAACTGTCGCAAGCAACTGATCCGGATTGAAAGGCTTGACGATCCAACCCGTCGCCCCCGCCATCTTTCCCTGTTGTTTTTTATCGTTTCCTGACTCGGTGGTCAGCATCAAAAGAGGCGTAAATTTGAAAGCCGGCAGGCCTCTAAGCTCCTTGATCAGGCTGATTCCATCCATGTTAGGCATGTTGACGTCAGTAATAACGAGATTGAAGCTCTGACCTTTGGCTTTGCTCAAGGCATCGATACCATCGACCGCTTCAACAACATCAAATCCTGCACCTTTCAAGGTAAAGGACACCATCTGGCGCATGGAGGCCGAATCATCAACTGCAAGAATGCTTGCCATGCTGTTTCTCCTGGAATAGGCATAATAATTTTCCGGGTTACCTTGAATTACCTTTTTTCCGGCAATTTAGGACAGAAATCCGTCCCGGCAACACCTTGGGTTCATGCAGGCTATCGGCCCTGGAAAGCCTTTCTTTAGGGGGGATGTTGAAAAGTTTTTCAGCAATCGGTGGTTAAAAAGGGGTTTTGGGGGGATTGTGTTTCTGTGGGAGTCGGGTTGGGGAGTGTTTCCTGGTGTTTTGGGTGGTTTTGTGTCGCTATGCGACGCTTTTGTTTTACGGGGCTTCCGCGCCCCTACGGCAGTTTACTTTTCTTTCGGGAAAAGTAACCAAAACCATTGCTCCACCACGCCACCCTATCGGGTGCGAGCATCGCAGCGGCCCGTAGGGCATGACAGTCGGGCGTGCTTTCTTTTGTTCAGCACATCCGTGTGCTTCCCCCCTTCGGGGCTTACGCGATAATTTGCTCCAAGCAAATTATTGGTTACTTTTCTTTTCACGAAAAAGAAAAGTAACTCGCCCAGCAGGGCGAAAAACGCGCTGTCAGGAAAAGAGGAAAATAACGACCGTGGAAAGAAAGCTCAGTTAGAAAAAACGTCGCATAGCGACACAAAACCACCCAAAACACCAGGAAACACTCATACCTCCCGGTCGGAAAACTCCTGCGCAATCCGGTGAAACTCATCCTGCAAGTGTTCAAACGCATCCACCGCCGCTGGATCAAAATGGGCACCACGCTCCTGCAGGATGATTTCCACCGCAGACTCATGGGAATATGGCGCTTTATATATCCGGCGGCTGATCAGCGCATCGTAGACATCCGCCAGCGCCATCAGGCGTCCAGCCACCGGAATATTATCCCCTCGCAACCCTGCGGGATAACCACTGCCGTCCCAATGTTCATGATGTGTCAGCGCAATCTCTCTGGCCACCCGCAGAAAACTGGAACTGCCCAACTCCTCTTCGGCCCGTAACAGGGCATCATAGCCATACTGAGGATGACGTTTCATCTCGTCCCACTCATCGGGATCGAGTGAGGCGGGCTTGAGCAGAATCCGGTCCGGCACACCGACTTTACCGATATCGTGCAACGGCGCCGACTTGAACAGCAGATCGATGGTCGCGTCATTGAGGTGTGCCCGAAACCTGGGATGGTCCTTGAGATATTCTGAAAGCAGTCGTATGTAGTGCTGGGTACGGCGGATGTGGTTGCCTGTTTCGTTGTCCCGTGTCTCCGCCAGGGAGGCCATGCAGAAGATGGCGACATCCTGGGTTCGGGAGATCTCCATGGTGCGTTCGCGAATCCGCTGTTCCAGCACCTGGTTTTGATTCTCCAGCACATGACGCGCTTGAGCGAGTGCCAGATGGGTCTTGACCCTTGAACGCACGATCGGCGGACTCATAGGCTTGGTGATGTAATCCACAGCGCCCAGCTCAAACCCCCGGATCTCGTCATCCACCTCACCTTTTACGGTAAGAAAGACCACTGGGATGTTGGCCGTTCGCTCGTCAGCCTTGAGGTGGTGGCATACCTCGTAACCATCCATCTGCGGCATGAGCACATCGAGCAAAATAAGATCGGGGGGGGTGGCGCTGCCAGCCCGTTTCAGCGCCTGCTCACCATCTTTGGCAATCGAGAGCCGATACTCTCCATTCAACAGGTTTACCAGCACATCAAGGTAGAAACTCTCGTCGTCAACGATCAGAATTCTGGGCTTTGACTCATTCACTCTACTCGCTCTCTATGTAAAGGGATCTCTAACCATCCTGCGATCTGGTTTAAGGTAACCAGTGCCTCCTCGAACTCATAATCATCGATCTGCCCGCGCAGTGAATCGATCTGCCTCGCTATCTCCGGCTCTGTGCGGGCAAAGGCTGTCATTGGCTGCAACAACAGACCCGCTTCCGAATCCCCCTCTTGCAGCAGACGTAACATTTTTCGCAGTATACCCCCTATCTCCAAAATGGAAATAGATTCCTTTTCCTGCCCGACCTCCATCTCCTGCTCCGTCTTCTTCCACTGACTCACGCAAGAAGCCAGCCCCTCAAAGACCATATTGGCGGACTCACACAACTGTTCAATGAGTAGTGATTGATCCTGTATGTCATCCTGTCGGACCGCCTCCTCCAGCTTCCTTGCCGCCTCCTGCAACGCTTTGGCGCCGATATTGCCTGCAACCCCCTGAAGGGTATGGGCGTAGCGTCGGGAAGAGACTGTGTCCCCAGCCTCCAGATAGTCAGTCAATACTCTGCAGCATCCCTGGTACTTGCGCTGAAAATCTCCCAGCAGTTTGATATATAAAACACGATTTCCGCCTACCCGTTGCAGCCCCCACGCCAGCCCGATACCCGGCAGCTGCTCAGGCAGGGTGATACCCTCGTCAGCACCGTCAGAGAACATTTTCTGTTGCCGTTGAACCTCATCATCGAGCCATCGCTTCAGCATCGCAAACAGCGCTTCCGGGTCGATCGGCTTAGACAGATAGTCATCCATGCCAGCCGCCAGACAACGTTCGCGATCCCCAACCATGGCATGGGCGGTCATGGCAATGATCGGTAATTTCTCGAACTCCGACTTTGCACGGATGGCACTGGTCGCCTCATACCCATCCATCACAGGCATCTGCACATCCATAAAAACCAAATCGAAATCCGTCTCCTGCACCTGCTGAACAGCAACCGCGCCATCCTCGGCAATCACCACCAGCAGTCCAAAACTCTCCAGCAAGTCCCTCGCCACCTGCTGGTTGATGCTGTTGTCTTCCACCAACAGCACCTTGCCTTTGAGTCGTTTGACCTCAGATGCAATAGAAGATCTGACGCGCAGTCCCCCCCGTTTATTGCGAAATGCCGACACAATGGTGTCGAAAAACGTGGAAGGATTGATGGGTTTGATCAGCACACCATCGAAGCCGATCATTTCCGCCTGCTGCAGCACATCTTCCCGCCCAAAGGCGGTAATCAGGATAAAACGCGGCTGCTCTATCAACTCCAGATGATTTTTTATATGGCGCGTCGCATCGATGCCATTGATTTCCGGCATTCGCCAATCCATCACCACGAGATCGTATGGGAGCGGCTCCGGCAACTCCCGTGCACCGGCTTCCAGCAGTGCCTCATAGGCCGCCGCTGCCGATCCCACGACATCCACCTTAAATGAGAACGAAGCCATCATCTCCCGCAAAATACTCTGCGCCGCAGGGTTGTCATCAACCAGCAAAACCCGCATGTTGCGCAGATCCGGATCTGGTTCAAATATTCGGCTCGATACCCCCTCCTGGCGGCCAAAATCGAGTACAAACTCAAATCGGCTACCGGCATCCACCTTGCTCTCGACAGAGATCTCGCCTCCCATCAGACCAACAAGCTGCCGGCAGATGCTCAACCCCAGTCCGGTGCCTCCATGCTCCCGTGTGGTTGAACTGTCCGCCTGCACAAAGGCATCGAACAGATGCGGGATCCGTTCCTCTTCGATACCTATACCCGTATCGGTAACGGAGAATCTCAGCCGCAGATGTTTGCGGTGCTGTTTTACCAGCTCCACGCCGACAATCACCTCTCCCTGACGGGTGAACTTGATTGCGTTTTGCACCAGATTCACCAGAATCTGTCCCAATCGCAGCGGATCTCCAATAAGGGCGCTGGGCGCTGTGACATCCCTTTTGAAGAGTATCTCCAGCCCCTTCTCTTCGGCTTTCATATTGACCATGCCGGCAAGATTCTCCAGCACATCGTCCAGATTGAAGTTGGTCTCTTCGATATCCAGTTTGCCCGCCTCGATCTTGGAGAAATCGAGGATGTCGTTGATGATGCCGAGCAGATTGTGGGCGGAAAAACGTATCTTCTCCACATAGTCGAACTGTTTTGCCGTGAGGTCGGTCTGCAGGGTCAAATGGCTCATGCCGATGATGGCATTCATGGGGGTGCGGATCTCGTGGCTCATGTTGGCGAGAAAATCACTCTTGAACCGGCTTGCCACTTCGGCCTGTTTTTTTGCCTCAGCCAACTCTCGCTCCATCTTCACCCGCTCAGTGAGATTGACCAGGATGCCGAGGTTGGCAATCCCGTCGCCAAAACGAATAGGTATGGCCGAGAGCAGCCCTTCTATGATGTGACCCTTATCTGTACGGAAACGCAGATTCCGCCCCAGGATACTGCCCTGTTCCCTGATCTCCGCGATCACTGAATCCCGATCTGCAGCATGCAGATAGAACTCGGCCATGTTACGGCCCACCAGGCTGCTGCCATCCGTTTGAATCTCAGCAGAAGAGTGGGGATTGGCGATCAGGATCCTGCCCTTGAAATCACTGACCACAATCGCCAGGGGAATGGTATTGAGGATCGTTTTTAACTGCTCTTCGCTACGCTGTAATATTCGCTGCCGTCTTCGTGCCTGAAACAGCCAGAGCAGGGCAAACGCAAGCATCACGACAGCAACAGCAATCACTTTCCACAACAGCGTATAGTCAACCTGCATCTCATAACGAATGGAAAGCCATTTCTGCCGGATTGCCGTACGCTCCTCCGGCGTCAGACTATCCAGCACCTTCTGCAGAATCGGCACCAGTTCCGGCCAATCCTTGCGCACGCCGATACTGAGCGCGTAATCGTAGGGCGTCGGAGCCGCTACCTTGATGTTGCTCAGTCCTTCACGATTGATGATAAAACTGCCCACCGCCAGGTTGCCGACATAGGCATCGACCTGCCCCAGAGAGAGGCCTTCCAGGCCCGCCTGGGTATTTTCCACGAATACCAGTTGTAGCTGCGGATAATCCCGTTCGAGATACTCCTGGGTCACATAACCCCGTTCCACTGCAACTCGCTTTCCCACCAAGTCTTCCAACCCCCCGATGAAAGGCGCCCGCTCACGGACGAATATGACAAAGGGAAAATCAAGATAGGATTCGGTGAAATTCAGATACTCCCGACGAGCCTCTGTCTCCACAAGGGCGGGGAGCAGATCGATTTCATGGCGTTTTGCCCCTTCCAGCACTTGAGACCAGTTCAATCCGGGGGAGACCGAAATATCCAGACCGAGGCTCTCGCCAATTATTTTCATGTAATCCGCTGTGACGCCTTGATGTTGACCTTTGGCATCCATCATTTCAATCGGCGGCCAGGCCGGATCAATGCCGAGGCGAATCTTGGAATGTTCGTCCAGCCACTGTTTTTCACGCCGAGTCAGATTCAACTGCCGTGCAGGGACTTTGGCTTCTGCCTTCACCCCCAGCCACTTCTGCATGATCCGCTGCTGTTCATCAACATCGATGGAAACTAACGCCTTGTCGAGAATCACCACCAACGGCGCCCATTCAGATTCCCGATGGACAGCAAAGCGTTGCGGCGCAGGACCCAACCCCGGATCCCCGGAAAACCTCAGGTTACTCAACTGCTCCTGCCGTATCAGCCACTGGGCGACGGAGCGGTTACCCACATAGGCATCCGCATCTCCCCAGGAAACGGCCTTGAGGGCATCCGCCGTGGATTTGAACAGTTTCAGGGTGATACCAGGATGCTGTTTCTGCAACTGCCTCATAGTTGAGAAACCATCCTCCACCGCCACAGTTTGCCCTTTCAGACCCTCTTTGTTTTTTATCCCTTCCGTATCACTGCGGGTCACTATCGCCTTGAGTACAGTGAAAAAAGGTTGGGTAAACAGCAGGTCCGCAGCTCGTTCATCGGTCCTGACCACAGATGCAGCCACCTTGAGTTCACCCTGACGAACACGATTCAGCATCTGTTTGAAGGTGGGTCCGGGGGAGACCCTGAACTCGACATTAACGATGGTGCCAATACGTTTCAGGTACTCTGCTGCGATACCACTATGAATACCATTCCTGTCCATAAAATCGATAGGTGGCCAGTTGCCATCAACACCGATATCGATTACGGGATGACGAGCCAACCAGTCCTGCTCATCCTTGGTCAAATCAAGTTTCACCGATTGATCCGCTGCAGGGTCGGTGACACCAAACCAGCGCTGACTAATGGCGGCGCGGTCCTCAATCTTCAGTTCATCGAGGTAGCGGTTGACCGACTCCAGCTGAGCCACATCACCTTTCGCCACCGCCGCCTTGTAGGCGCGGGTATAGAGAGGCTGACGCAGTCTGCCGAACATTTCCGGCGAATCAATTTTCTTCAGATAGCGCTGCAGGTAGCTCGGCTGAGTAACGAAAGCCTGGACACGCTGTTCAAGCGCCGCCTTGAAAAGATCCTGATAGCCGTCGTAGAGATCCAGTGTCAGCGCGGGATAGTGTTCCCGCAGATATTGTTCGTGAAAGCTGCCCCGGGTCACCCCAACCGGGAGTCCCTTCAGGTCATCCATACTCTGCAGGTGGCCCAGAACCGAATGGTAAAATAAGTAATAGGGACTGCTGAGAATCGGCGTGGAAAAATCCATCCGTTCAGCCCGCTTGCCACTCTCGAACAGACCGGCGAGCACATCAACCTGGCCGGAGACCAACATCTCCTGCGTGGCTTTATTGTAACCACCGACAAAACGCAGGGGTACGCCCGACTCGGCGGACCAGAGACGCCAGAGGTCAATGAGCGCGCCATCAGCCTCGCCCCGCTCATTACGGAACTGCACCGGCGCACTATCCAGCCGGTAGCCAATTCTCAACGCTTGGGAATGATCCGTCTCAGCCAATAGCGAGAGGGGACTCAACAGCAGTAATCCGAGTACCAACCCAATCCATGGACGCATCCTGGCGATCCTCCCGTCAATTTTGGTTCTCATCGATACATTGCTATTTTATTTGGAAACCACCCGGCCTGATTCAATACCGATATATCTCGGGTAGAATAGCACCATACCGAAATTATCTTCGTCATTCGACAACTGAAAATGACCCGATTCCTACTGTTGCTCATAACCCTCCTGCCCTACCCTGGTTTGGTCTTTTCCCTGACGCTGCCTCTGCCCGAAAACGGCGATGACATCGTGGGCGAGGTGATCGAAGTGGAGGCCAAGTATGAAGATACCTTGTCCGATATCGCCCGAAATTATGACCTTGGCTTCCGGCAAATCAGGATTGCCAACCCGAAGGTCGACCCCTGGCTACCGAAAGAGGGGAGCCAAATCCTGGTTCCGCAGCAATATATCCTGCCCCCCGGGCCACGTAACGGCGTAGTCATTAACCTGGCTGAGATGCGGCTCTACTACTATCCAGAAGCGCGGAATGAGGTGATGACATTCCCTCTGGGCATAGGTCGCGAGGGTTGGAACACACCGACAGGCGACACCCGCATCATCAGGAAAAAGAAGGACCCGGCGTGGGTGGTGCCGGAATCGATACTCCAGGAACATGAAGAAAAGGGCGATCCGCTGCCATCGGTCGTCCCTCCCGGTCCGGACAACCCCCTCGGCGGTTACGCCCTCTACCTTGGCATGCCCGGTTATCTCCTGCACGGCACCAATAAACCCTACGGCGTGGGCCTGCGAGTCAGCCACGGCTGCATAAGGCTCTACCCTGAAGATATATCCAACTTTTTCTCCGAAGTTCCCAAAGACACACCGGTACGCATTATCAACCAGCCTTACAAGGCGGGCTGGTTGAATGGCAAACTGTTCTTACAGGTCTATCCGCCCCTAAGTGAAGAGCTTGGGGAAAAGGGGCAAAACTTCACCGGCCTGGTCGCCGCCATGCTCAACAAACTCGGTCAGGATTCAAGAAAGCCGGATTGGAACACGCTGCAGGAGATTGGGGGGCAGCAAAATGGCATTCCCAAAGAGCTCACTCTCTGGGAGTATTAATAAAAAAACCCGGTCTGGATCACTCCAGCCGGGTCTTTCACTCTGAAACCCTGCGGCTCCAGAGAAGCGGTCCGAAAACGAACTGCTTACTTGGCCATTGCGTCGGCCATGCCCTTCTCTGACATGCGACTGCAACGCTCGTTGCACTCTTTCGCAGCAGCGGTGGCGTCGTCGGCCTTGCTCATAGCAGCATCAGCAGAACCTTGGGCAGAAGCGGCATCGAGCTCCGCAGCACGGGCAGCCTTCATAGCAGCGTCGGCAGTCTCCTGTGCCTTGGCAGCAGCATCACGTGCCGACTGAACGTCTGCAGTAGTGGCGCAACCAGCAACCAGGCCCAGAGTCAGAACCAGAGCAGCAGCTTTCATCATCGTGGTGGTTTTCTTCATTCTCTTGATCTCTCGTTTCCGTGGAATAATCTTTATGACAAGGTTTACAGCCTGAGCTTGGGCTATTTTCTCTCTAAATTCAATGGGGAATCCCTAAATTTGGGCAATTTACCCGTTGATAACCATCAAATGGATTCCTTATCGCCACCAATGCCCGACCAGGGTGCAGAAACGGCGCCCCGCAGCGAAACTCACGACCTGATCGTGGAGGGGCGCTGGTGAGTCTGAATGGCTTGGTATCAACGCACCTGCGCCTCACCGATGCCTCGAGGATCGCTCGCTGCCGACACCTCGCCACTGCGGCGGTTCCAGTAGACCGCTTGCATATTCCCATAGGACGAATCCAGGGGTTTCAGGGAGTGGCCCATCGCAGACAGCTTGGTACGTACCTCGTCCTCCAGCGCCCCGTGTTCGAACTGCACCTGATCCGGCAGATACTGGTGGTGAAAACGCGGCCGATTCACCCACGCCTGCGGCCCCTTTCCATCGGCAAGCTCCAAAACTCCCAGCAGCAGCATGGTGATGATGCGACTCCCGCCCGGCGTACCGAGTATCGCCACCCCCTCCTCACTTGCAACAAAAGTGGGGGACATACTGGAGAGCATTCGCTTACCCGGTGCGATGGCATTCGCTTCACCACCCACCAGCCCGTAAACATTGGGTATCCCTGGCCTGGCGGAAAAATCATCCATCTCATCATTGAGCAGCACACCGGTTCCCGGCGGGACAAAACCGGAGCCAAAAGGATAGTTGATACTCAAGGTCGCCGAAACCCGGTTGCCCTCCCGGTCGAGAATAGAGAAATGCGTGGTGTCCCGGCCTTCAGCGGAACCGCCGGTGTTGCCGACGCTGGGAGTCGCCCGGTCACGCTGGATGTCCCGCGCCAGCCCGGCCGCATACCAGGGGTGGATCAAGGCCGCGACAGGGACGTCCACATAATCGGGGTCGCCCATATAGTCGGCACGGTCACGGTAGGCGCGGCGCATCGCCTCAATGATGAGATGGATTCGGGTTGCCTCATCCGCTGATTCCAGCCCCAATCCCTGCAACATGTTCAGCATGCTTACCAGCACGATACCGCCGGAAGAGGGGAGAGCGGCACTGGTGATCTTCAATCCCCGATATTCGCCACGAACCGGCTCCCGCTCAATAACCTGGTACTCCTGCAAATCCTTCAGGGTCCAGATCCCGCCGGCCTGCCTGATGCCCTCCACCAGCCGGGATGCCACTTCGCCCTGATAAAAACCCTCCCTTCCCTTCTCAGCCAGCGCGGCCAACGTCCGGGACAGATCGGGCTGACGCAGCAAGGCGTCTACAGCGGGTAATTCACCGGCATTGAGGAAGATGCCTTTGGCATCCCCGCCCTGGCGTAACGCCTTAAGCCGCCACCCCGCCATGCGCAGATAAAAGTCATCCACCCGAAAACCATCGCGCGCCAACCGAACCGCCGGAGCCAGAGTGGTTTTGAGGGGTAAGCGGCCGTACTTTTCAGCGATATGAACCAGCGCTGCAGGCTCACCCGGGATACCGGCCGCCAGAGGGCCGTTGATGGAGATGCCCGGCTTCACCTTGCCGGACTCATCGAGATAGAGATCACGATGAGCCGCAAGCGGTGCCCGCTCACGTCCATCCACCATGACCTCGAAGCCGTCGCTGGCCCGATGCAGCAGCCAAAAGCCACCACCACCAATACCGGAGCTGTAGGGTTCTACCACCGCCAGCACAGCGCTCACCGCCACGGCGGCATCGAAGGCGTTGCCACCGGCATCGAGTATGCGGTGTCCCGCCTCTGTGGCCAATGGATGGGCGCTGGCGATGGCCGCAGCAGAGGGTTTCCCTCCTGCTGCGGCAACACTGGACAGGGAGAGAATAAAACAGAAAAAAAGGCTCCAAAATAGAACCTTCAAGTGTCTGTTCAGCAGTCTAGTGCTCCTTCAATGTGATAATTGCGGGTTCAGTGAGCACTACTCTTCCTCACCGGTAATCTTCAGGTACTTGGCGTGGAGCTCTTCCTGGCTTTCTACGTGCTCTGGATCGATGGGAATACAGTCTACCGGACAGACCTCGACGCACTGAGAGGTGTCGTAATGCCCGACACACTCGGTGCAGAGATCGGGGTCGATCTCATAGATCTCGTCACCCTGAGTGATCGCGCCATTGGGGCACTCGGGTTCGCAAACATCACAGTTGATACACTCATCGGTAATGATCAACGCCATTCTATTTCTCCTGGCCGTTAATTAAAATGAAATGGATTCTAGCGAGTTCGCTTCTGAAAAACACTATCGATCTTCCCGATTAAGACACTATCGTGTCATCTCGACCATTGGGAGAGATCTCAAACCACCCCAATTTCAACCAAAATCATGGGATTTCAGATTTCTCGCTGCGCTCGAAATGACAGTTAAGTCAGCCATAACGCACTCGCAATGCAGCCTGGACTTCAGGATGCACAAATTCGGATACATCGCCCCTCAGAGCGGCGATCTCCCGCAGCAGCCCCGAGGAGATAAAGGCAAACTGCTCCGCCGGTGTGAGGAAGAGTGTCTCCACCTTGGGCGCCAGCCGCCGGTTCATACCGGCCAGCTGAAATTCATATTCAAAGTCCGAAACGGCACGCAGACCACGCAGAATCACATCCGCCCCGCACTGCTGCACAAACTCGACCAGCAGATTGTCGAAGGCACAAATCTCCACATTATCGATATCCGCCAGCACAGTCTCCGCCAGCGCCACCCGCTGCGCCAGATCGAATACCGGACTCTTGCCGGGGTTTACGGCCACCGCCAGTATCACCCGATCGAAAAGCTTCGCCGCTCGCGCAACCAGATCGCTGTGGCCATTGGTGATCGGGTCGAAGGTTCCTGGATAGACAGCTACCGGCATCGCTTCAGACCTTTATTTCAAAATAAGATGATAGTAGCAGAAACCCATGAAAGGAATGATATTTGTCAGCCGCTATCCATCAGGGAATTGAAAAGCGTGCCAGCCCATACCGGACCTGTCCCGCCCTCTTCTCCTTGAGCAACTTCCACCCCTCCGGCAGCATTGGAAGTCCTCGCCCTGCATCATCCTCCAGATAGATCCGGGCATTGTCTGCCAACCAGCCATGCAACTGCAACAGGCGGCAACTCTCCGCCAGCAGGTCATCGGCAAAGGGGGGATCGAGAAAGACCAAGTCGAAAGGCCGGGATGGCTGTTGCTCCACCAACCACGCCAGTGCATTGGCGTGAACGATCTCAAGCTGATCCAACTGCAGCAGAGAACGGTTGGCCTCAAGTTGCCGCGTAACGGCGGCAGCGGAATCCAGCATCACCACCTCGCGGGCACCCCGGGAGGCCGCCTCCAGCCCCAGGGCGCCACTGCCTGCAAAAAGATCCAGGCAACGTGCCCCTGGAATCAGTGGCTGCAGCCAGTTGAAGAGTGTTTCACGAACCCGGTCGCCGGTAGGCCGCAGGCCAGGCAGGTCAGGGAAATCGAGTTTCCTGCCGCGATGTACACCGCCGATGATGCGCACCTTATTGGAGGATCTTTTTGGCATCGATTTAGTGTAGGCCTGTTCAAGCGTAGCGGAACCGGCAACCCCGTTCTTTCAGAAATTCAACGATGCCCGATCCGCTACGCTTGATCAGGCCTACGCTTTTCAGGTTTCAGGTTTCAGGTTTCAGGTTTCAGGTTTCAGGTTTCCAAGATTGCGTCGATCCGGAAACGCGTCAAACCCTATTAACAAAAATTTTGTAAACTCGCCCTGTCACCTCGTTAAGAGGGGAAAGTCTCGCCATCCCTGGCGCGACTTAAGTCATTCTTATTCACCCCCGGCCCGGACTTCCTGTCCTGTCGTTCGCTATGCGGCGAAGGTCCACTGGACCTTAGGTCATAGCTCACCCTGTCACCTGTCACCTATTTTTCCAACCCTAACCGTCACCATTCGATCCGGATGCACCCGCCGACGAAACGCACTGCGAATCTGGTCCGCAGTTACCGACTCAATCTTGCCGGTAAAGGCGTCGAGATAGTCCAGAGGCAGGTTGTAGAAACCGATCACCGCCAGGTATTCCACGATCTTGCTGTTGGATGAAATGCGCAGAGGAAATCCTCCAGTGATGTTCTGCTTGGCTGCGGTCAACTGCGCTTTCGTCGGCCCATCCTCGACAAACCGCTGCAGGGTATCGGTCAATACCTGTAATGCCTGCTGCGCTTGCGAGTTCTTGGTCTGCAGCCCCATTTGAAACAGACCAGGCTGGCGCATCAGCAGAAAATAGCTGTAAACACTGTAGGCGAGTCCCCGCTTCTCCCGCACCTCTTCACTCAACAACGAAACCAGACCGCTGCCACCCAGGATGTGGTTGCCGACGTAGAGGGGGAAGTAATCCGGGTCACCCCGCCGGATACCCGGCTGACCCACATAGATATGGGATTGGGTAGAAGGAAACTCGATAGTTTCCACTACTGCCTTCTTCAGCTCCGGGACCGGCGGCAGCTTCGGCGAATGTTCACCCGACTTCAATCCACCGACCACCCGTTCCGCAATCGCTTCCGCCTGTTCACGGTCCACCGCCCCCACAATGGCCACCAGTGCATTACGCGCCACATAGAGCTGTTTATAAGTAGCCACAATCTTCTTACGGGTGAGCGCCTTCACCGATGCGGTGGTGCCTTCCGAATCGGTTGCATAAGGATGGTCGCCATAAACCAGGTGATAGAGCCGCTTCTTGCCGGTAGTACCTGGCGACTGTTCATCCTGCAGCAGACTGGCGAGGGTTGCCTGCCGTTCCCGCTCCAGATCTTCCGTGTTGAACCGTGGCTGAGCCAGCACCGCCGCCAGGGTATCCAGTGTGGTATTCAGCGCATTCTGTTCGGTGAGACTGCGCACCGATGCCCAGGCCATATCGCGCAGAGAACCCGTATCCAGACTGGAACCTACATTCTCCAAGCGTTCGGAGATCTCATTTGCACTCCAATCGCCCGCCCCTTCAGTGAGCAGAGTATTGGTCAGAGAGGTCACACCCAGATTATCTCCGTCGCGGGCACTGCCCGCATCGAACACAACCCGCACGTCGACCATAGGTATCTCGGGGGCAGGAACATAGAGCACCTTGGCGCCGTTTGCGGTCTGCCAGGTCTGTATGACCGGCCCTGCCAGCAGATTGCCGGAGAGTAGCCAACCCAGGGTCAGCAACAATAGTTTCGAAAAAAACTTACTTTCCATGTCGACCTCCAGCAGCGCGACGCTGTTTCACCCCATCCATGGGCTGGGGATCGAGTTTCGCCACACTCAAATTGTCTTCGATCAGATACTTCCGGGCCACCTGCTGGACCTGTTCGGCAGTGACTGCCTTCAGATGATCCACATACTCATCCGCCAGTCGCCAATCGAGCCCCACCGTCTCCAGACGGCCGATCAGCATCGCCTGATAGAAGACCGAATCCTTCTCGAATACCTTGGCCGCAACGATCTGATTGCGCACCCGGGCCAGCTCATCCTGGCTGACCAGCTCCGTCTTGAACCGCTCCACCTCTGCCAGAAGTTCCGCCTCAATCTTGGCAATATCCTTGCCCGGCACCGGCGTGGCGTCCAGCATCAACATACCAGGCAGACGGGAGAAGGCACTGTAGTCCGCATCCACCGCAGCGGCATTCTTGCTGCCACGGATCAGATTACGCGTAAGCCGGGCGCTGCTGCCGCCGTCCAATACATAGGAGAGCATCTCCAGCGCATAGGGTTCCCACGCCTCGTCGGCCTTGCCGATCACCGGCGTTTTGAAGCCCATCAGAACATAGGGCTGCCGCGCCGGCGCCTTGACCACGAAACGCTTGATGCCACGCTGTTTCGGCTCGGTGCGGGGTTTGAGAAGATCGACCTTTTCCGCCTTCAATGGACCAAAATATTTTTCCGCCAAAGTGAATACCGCCTTGGGTTCCACATCGCCCACTACCACCAGGGTGGCATTGTTCGGTGCATACCATTTGCGGTACCAGGCCTGCAGATCCTCCACCTGCATCGCATCCAGGTCGGACATCCAGCCGATAACGGGGATGCGGTAGGGGGAGGCTTCATAGGCACCCGCATTGAACTGCTCATAGGTGAGAGACTGAGGTTTGTCCTCGGTGCGCATGCGGCGCTCCTCCTTTACCACTTCAACCTCTTTGGCAAACTCTTCTGCCGGCAGGGTCAGATTGCGCATGCGATCCGCCTCCAACTCAAAGGAGACATGCAGACGATCCTTCGACATGGTCTGGAAATAGGCGGTGTAGTCGCGGCCGGTGAAGGCATTCTCGCTGCCGCCGTTGGCGGCAATGATTCGGGAAAACTCTCCCGGCGGATGCTTATCAGTCCCCTTGAACATCATATGTTCCAGCACATGGGAGACACCCGTTATGCCACCATGTTCGTAGCTGGAACCGACCTTGTACCAAACCTGGGAGACCACGATCGGCGCCCGGTGATCCTCTTTCACGATCACCTTGAGACCATTTTTCAGTTGGTGTTCATGGACCTGGGCCTGTACCGCGAACGCACTCACGAAGAGCGTCAGGGCCACCGCAAATAGCTGTCGATTCATCAAAAAACCTCTGTGCCAGCCACAAAAGACATCAAAACAGGGTAAATCCGTTTTACATGCACTTGCCGGCTTGTAAGAATGTCCGTTTAAAAAGTGACGAATAACTCGTGGAGCCGTTCAGCACTTCATTTGTATTTGTTGACTAATATCCCGACGGCATTGTTCCAAAGCTCGCCGGGATTGTCCAAACAGAAAATTATGAGTGCAGAGAACCGTTAGAGTTCCTCACACCAAGCAGGAAAACCTCTTACATGTTCGGATTTGGAAAGAAGAAAAAAGCGGAGCAGGCGGCAATACCCGAACCGTCACCACAAGAGAAACAAGGACTCTTCTCGCGTCTTAAAGAGCGTCTTGCGCGCACCCGCCACAACCTCACCGACGGCCTGGCCGACCTGGTACTGGGCCGCAAGACCATCGATGATGAACTGCTGGAAGACCTGGAGACCCTGCTGCTCACCGCCGATGTGGGCGTCGATGCCACCAGCCGCATCATCGACGATCTCACCGGGCGGGTAAAACGCAAGGAACTCGCCGACCCCGAGGCGCTGAGCCGCCTGCTCAAGGCACAACTGCTCGACATTCTGCAAGCCAACGAGACCCCGCAGGCAAAAGCGGAACAGGACAAACCGCTGGTGGTACTGATGGTCGGCATCAACGGTGCTGGCAAGACCACCACCATCGGCAAGTTGGCGCGCAAGCTCCAGATGGACGGCGAGAGCGTGATGCTTGCCGCCGGTGATACCTTTCGCGCCGCCGCCGTGGAGCAGTTGCAGGCCTGGGGCGAACGCAACGAGGTTCCAGTGGTCGCCCAGCACACCGGCGCCGACTCCGCCTCAGTCATCTTCGACGCCCTGAAAGCCGCCACGGCCAGAGGGATCGATGTACTGATCGCCGACACCGCCGGACGCCTCCACACCAAGACCAATCTGATGGACGAACTGGCCAAGATTGCCCGGGTGATGAAGAAGATCGACCCCTCCTCGCCCCACGAGGTACTGCTGGTCGTCGATGCAGGCACCGGGCAGAATGCGGTCAACCAGGCGGTGCAGTTCAACGAGACGGTTGGACTGAGCGGCATCGTCATCACCAAACTGGACGGCACCGCAAAAGGCGGCGTGATCTTCGCCATCGCAGACAAGGTAAAAGTACCGATCCGTTTTATCGGCGTCGGCGAGGCCATTGAAGACCTGCGGGAGTTCGATGCCAAAGAGTTTGTGGACGCACTGTTCGAGCAATAGGGCCTGGATCGATGATTCACTTCGATAACGTCAGCAAACGCTACCCCGGCGGGCATACCGGCCTGGCTGGCGTCAGTTTTCGTATCGGACCGGGAGAGATGGTCTTCCTCACGGGCCACTCAGGCGCAGGCAAGAGTACGCTGCTTAAACTGATTGGCCTGCTGGAACGTTCCAGCGGAGGCCAGGTGCACGTCAACGACCGCAATCTCACCCGCCTGAAGAATAGTCAGATTCCCTACCATCGGCGCGAAGTGGGGATGATCTTCCAGGACCACCGGCTGCTGAATGACCGCACCGTCTTCGACAACGTGGCACTGCCGCTTGTGGTTTCGGGCATGGGATACAAGGAGATCTCCCGCCGTGTGCATGCAGCACTGGACAAGGTCGGGCTGCTGAACAAAGAGAAGGCCGCGCCGATCACCCTCTCCGGCGGTGAACAGCAGCGGGTCGGCATCGCCCGCGCGGTAGTGAGCAAACCCCCACTGGTACTGGCGGACGAACCCACCGGCAATCTCGACCCGAAACTCTCCCAGGAGATCATGGAACTGTTCGGATGGTTCAACCAGGTCGGCGTCACCCTGCTCATCGCCACCCATGATCTCGATCTGATCTCCCGCATGGACAAGCGGATTCTCACCCTGAGCAACGGACAGCTGGTGCAGGACACCGGGGAGACGCAGTGAGCAAGGGTCGCAATAATACGATGCGCCGCCGCCCCGGGTTCCGACCCGATATATGGCTGCAACGCCATCTTCAGGTGGCCTTGGCCAGCCTGGGACGACTCACGAACGCCCCATTGGGTACCCTGATGACCGCCGCTGTGATTGGTATCGCCCTTGCCCTGCCCATCGGCCTGCACGTTTTGCTCAACAATCTGCAAAATGTCAGCGGCGGCTGGGAGAGCGGCGCAAGCATCTCCCTTTTCCTGAAGCAGGAGATCAGCGACAAGCAGGCGACTGCACTGAGCAAAAAACTCCGTTTGCACCAGCGCATCGAATCGGTTCAGGTCATCTCCAAGGCATCGGCTATGGCGGAATTTCGCCGCCTGAGCGGTTTTGGGGATGCCCTGGAGGCCCTCGACAGCAACCCGCTGCCCGCTCTGCTGGTGATCCAGCCAAAGAGCGAATACAGCACACCCGAGACGGCCCAACTGCTGGTGCGTGAACTTGGCCTGCTGCCGGAAACCGATATCGTCCAGCTCGACCTGCAGTGGGTGCGGCGACTGCAGGCAATCACCGAAATCGCCCAGCGAGCGGTACTTGTCCTCGCCACCCTGTTGGGACTGGCGGTGTTGCTGATCATCGGCAACACGATACGTCTGGAGATCCAGAACCGGCATGCCGAAATCGAGATCACAAAACTGATCGGCGCCACCAACGGCTTCATCCGCCGCCCCTTCCTCTACACCGGACTCTGGTACGGTCTCTTCGGCGGCATCATCGCCTGGCTGCTGGTCGCCATATCCATCCTGCTCATCAGCGGCCCGGTGGCGCAACTGGCGATGCTCTACCAGAGCGCCTTCGACCTCTCATCCCTGGATATCACCACCACCCTGCTGTTGCTTACCGGCAGCGCCGGACTGGGCCTGTTAGGCTCCTGGATCGCGGTGGGGCGACATTTGAGTGCGATTGAGCCAAGTTAGAGTAGATGTCAGTGTCCCCTTTTCCTTGGGATTTTGGCGCCTGACTCCGCTGTTCCATTCAAGTTCTCCATAGTCCTGCCGACTGAATATCAGAGAAAGAAGCGTGTTGATCAACCCACTCACCGCTTCGCTCTACTCTGGTGAGCTAATGAGCAGGAGATAAAAGGATGCATCACGGACAGATCAAACTGATTTTTGGGATGATATTTTTTCTAAGTGCCACGGCCCACGCGGAACAGACGCTACTGGCTACCAAGGTGGGACAACCCCCAGTGATAGATGGGAAAGGCGGCGATCCCGCCTGGTCTCAGACCACAACAATTACCACCCATGCCCGAGTGGCAGATATCCCCGTCGAACTACAGGCGGTACATGACGAAAAGCGCCTCTACCTGAAGGCAAGATTCCCCGATCCCACTGAAAACCTCGTACAAAAGAACCTGGTTTGGGACAAAGAAAATGAACTCTACCGTACCGGCCCCAAACGAGAAGATACTTTCGTCATCAAATGGAGCATGGAAGAAAGCATAATCGACCTTAGTCTCTCTGCAAACGCACCCTACAAAGCCGATATCTGGTATTGGAAGGCTCATCGTACGGATCATGCCGGTCGTGCCGATGACAAACACCAGATCTACAGTACCATCCCCATGAAAAAAAGCAGCCAGCAGGTCGCCAAAAGCGGCCAGGTATTCCATCTCGCCCGGCGCTCTGATGCGGGTCGATCCGCCTATAAGAAACGCATCGTTATAGATTATGAGGGTGATGATGTAAGGGGTCTGATACTGCAGACACCCGAAGGAAGCAGGGCCGATGTGGCTGCTAAAGGAGAGTGGAAAAAGGGCTTCTGGACCATTGAGTTTGCACGCACTCTGGATAGCAGGCATGCGGATGACCAGGCGATCAGCAAAGATAAACCCGTACAGTTTGGCATCTCCCGTTATGAGATCGCCGGACGCAATCCAGACCCTGACCTCGAACAACCCAACTATGGTAGCGGGGAGGTCGGAGAGACACTGTTTCTCCAGCTGCAGTAGCCAAAGAGGCAATCCACATGTCATTACGCCTCCTGTTCACAATCGGTACTCTTGGTTTATTCAGCACAATGCTGGGTATTGGCTATTTAGCACACCAACACTCCGAGCAGGCTGAAGAATTCCTCTCACGCATGGTCACCCGATATACGCCCACACTGCTCAAACTGCACAGATTACAAAACCTGCTGGATCAGTCACAAAATCTATACTCCCTATATCAACGCCAGCCCAAACGCGCCGGTGACCATGCAATGGAGCTTGCCATTCAGTTGCGTACATTGGCTGAGCAGTCCCGGGACTCCGATCCTGTAGCCGGCACACTACCCAGCCAAATTGAGCGTCTGGCCATCAGCCTGGATCAATTCATCAAGAGCAAATACTCAGATAGTAAAAACGAAGAGACTTTTGCTCAGTTGCGGGAAAACATCAGCCTCCAGATCTCCCATTTACAGCAGAAGATACATGAGCCACCCACGCCCTATGAGGACGAAATTGGCTCTAACAACCTGCCACTAAAGCAAAAAATGCACCATCTGCTGAACGGCATTGAAATGGTAGTGGTCGAAGTGGGTGATTGGGAACTCGTGACCCTGACACAGGTTATCGAACCAATAATCCAGGCCATGAAAGTTACCAATACTCTGACAGAAAGCCTTAATGAGAGGGTACAGCAAGACGATAAAAGCAATACCGATGCCTACAAAACCATTCTTTCCAGCCTCAAAGGGGTCACTCGCAGCAGTAAGCGTCTGAAAGTAACGACTCTGCTTTATGCTCAAGCGCTTAATGACAATGACCCGTCCGCTGCCGAGGTACTGGAAACGGAAGAGTTGATCGAGGTATTTCGTGGGGATCTGAATACGAAGATGGACACACTCCTACGTGACACCAAGACCAGACAAGCACACGAAATGGAGGTAATGATCGGCAGTTTTGCAGACAATCAATCCCATTTCATGATGTTCGCCCTGGCTGCTTTGTGTCTTGTGATACTGGGCATGATAGTGACTATTCACATCATACAAAGCCCCATACTTGGTCTGCTTTCCTACACGAAAATGATCGGCCGGGGAGAGTTTTCCGTCCACCAGGGAAACACTTATCTCAAGGAATTCTCACGACTGTTTTCTGCCTTTGGCGAGATGGCAAATAATCTTCAGCGGAAGGAGAACGAACTAAACCAAAACCTGCTTCAGCTTCACCAGGCCAATCAAACAATCAACAAATCTAACGAGGCGCTTGAAGAGAGGGTGATCGAACGCACCAGAGCACTGAAGGCCGAGAAGGTGAACGCCGAGAGTGCCAACCGGGCGAAATCAAATTTTCTCGCCACCATGAGTCATGAGATACGCACCCCAATGAACGGGGTATTGGGGATGCTGCACCTGCTGGAGAATACGAAACTGAGCGACACCCAGAGGCGCTATATCACGACTGCGAGCCACTCCAGCGATCTGTTGCTCTCTGTTATCAATGACATCCTGGATTTTTCCAAGCTGGAATCCAAAAAGCTGGAACTTGAATCACTGCCATTCAACCCGATTGCCCTGATCGAGCAGACGGCGGCTATGCTGGCCAAATCGGCTCACCAAAAAGGTCTTGAATTGATCTGCTCCATAGCTCCGGAGGTTCCGTGTGTGATCAAGGGCGACCCTACGCGCCTGCGCCAGATCCTGACCAATCTTGCCAACAACGCCATCAAATTCACCGAGGCAGGTCAGGTGGCCCTTTATGCGTCCTATGCACAGGAGCGGATTTACTTTGGCGTTGTCGACACCGGCATCGGCCTGAATGAGGATCAACAAAAGCGCGTATTCAAAGCATTCACCCAGGCAGACAGCACCCACACCCGCAAATATGGTGGCACCGGCCTGGGACTGGCGATCAGCCACGCCCTGGTAAAGGCCATGGGCGGCTCTCTCGAACTGGCCAGTGCGCCGGAAATCGGCTCCAATTTTCATTTTGATCTGCCTGCCGTGGAATCAGACCAGGAGACCTGTCGTCTCGTACCACCTGAATCATTGTCCCGTAAACGCATTTTGCTGGCAGACGATCAGGTAAGCACCCGGAACGTCATTGAACGCATGTTGAAAACCTGGGATGTGGAAGAGGTCGACCAGGCAAACACAGGGAGTGATGCCGTGGCCCAGGCCAGCGCTGCGGCAGCCGACAACAAGCCCTACGATATCGTCCTTCTGGATGCGACCATGCCTGGCTTGGCGGGCAGCGAACTGGTACAGGCCATCTGCTCCGAAGCCGGATCGCACAAACTACACATCGTGGAGTTGCGTACCCTGGATCAAAGCGAGGAGCCGGTGCCGGGAGTGGATGCCTGGATAAACAAACCGATCAGCCAATCAGATCTCTTTGACACATTGCTGGATCTCTACGGAGAATCTATTGCCACTCATGGTTCAGATCATGTCAAAGATGCCCGGGACTGGTGGTTTGGCGGCAGCAAACTCCTGTTGGTGGAGGACAACCCCGTCAATCAGGATGTGGCATCCGAGATACTGAGCAGCGCCGGTTTCAACATCGACATCCGGGAAAATGGGGCGCAGGCAGTCGCTGCCGTGCAAGAGAGTTCCTATGATACGGTGCTGATGGATATTCAGATGCCGGTCATGGATGGTCTCACCGCAGCCCGGAAAATTCGCGAACTCGGCAATGATTACGTGGCTCTACCAATTCTTGCCATGACCGCACACGCACTGGCTGGTGATCATGAGAAGAGCCTGGAAGCGGGAATGAACGGACACATCACCAAGCCCATCAATCCTCACGCCATGTTCAGCGAGATTGCTGAATGGGTTGCTCAGAGCGAAAAACCTCAGCAGACCGATCAGAAAGAGGAGCTGGCAGAGAGTGAGCCACTACCGGAACTGCCAGGCATAGATACGGCGGATGCCCTTGAGCGTATTGGTGGCAATCAGAGCGCTTACCGAAGAATACTCGGGAACTACCGCGACAGAAACCTGGACGTGGTAGAACGTATCACAGCAAATATCCGCAATGAGGCGTTGACCGAAGCCGCACATACAGCTCACTCCCTTAAAGGCAGCAGTGGCAACATCGGCGCCAGGCAGGTCCATCAACATGCCGCCTCTGTTGAACAACACTGCCGCAACGAACAGCCTGCCCAGGCGCTGGAAGAGCTGGAAAATCTGCATACCAGTCTGCAGCAGGTGATCGACGGACTAACTCAACTGGATGAACCCGCAGACGAATCGGCTCCAGTTGAGAGCAACGCCGACATTGATCCCGATGAACTACAGAACTTACTGCAACAGCTAGAAGGGTATCTGGATAACGACTTGAGACAGGCGGGGGTCTTGCTGAAAGAGATCCGGCAGAAAGCAAAGGATACAGAATTCAGCCCGTCCTTGAGCGAGATAGAGCAAGCATTGAATGAGTTCGATATCGATGCTGCTAAAACAAGTATTGGACGTATTTGGCAACAAGTGTAAAGAGAAAAAACAGCAATGAATACCGAGAAAAAACGCATTCTTATCGTTGACGATTCAGCGGACGACATCCACTTTGTGATGGAAAGCTTCTCAACAGATTATGCGGTGCTGGCAGCCACCAGTGGTGAAAAGGCGCTGCAGATAGCGGACAGAGATCCTCGCCCTAACGTCATCTTGATGGATGTGGAGATGCCGGGAATGAATGGATATGAGACCTGCCGTCGTTTGAAAGAAGCCGAGCCCACGCGGGATATAGACGTGATTTTCGTATCATCCCACGATACAACCGAAGAAAAACTGGCCGGTTACGATGCGGGCGGCAGCGACTACCTTATCAAACCAGTTCAGCCGGAGATGTTGGCACAGAAGGTCAAGCTGGCCATTAACAACAGAGCTGACCGTGAGGCATCAGCGGAAGAAAGCTCATCGGCCATGCAGACGGCAATGACCGCTATCTCTAACAGCGGCGAACAGGGTGTGATCATTGATTTTATGCGGCGTAGTTTTTCGGCTGACAATAGTAAAACCCTGGCAAGACTGGTCGTGGAAGCCACCGCCAGCTATGGACTGGAAAGCAGTGTGCAGATCAACAATTCCGAAAAGTCTGTCTATGCTAGCAGTAGTAAGTCTATACCACCGCTGGAGCAGGAACTCCTGTCAAGACTCACGGGAGAGACGCGAATTCTGGAAAGCGGCAGCAGATTGATCCTGAATTTTGGCGCTGTCTCACAACTTATTAAAAATATGCCGGATGATGATGACCGATGCGGCAGGCTGCGTGATCATATGGCCATTCTGCTGGAAGGTGCTGAGGCTCGCGCTAAAGCATTGGCCATCCAGACAGGGCTTGCCAGTGTTGTGGCCGACTCGAATCAAACACTATTGGAAATCGAGAGTCTACACAAAAAACAGCAACAGTCGGGCATGCAGGTCATGGATGATGTAGTGCAGGATATTGAAACTGCATTTTTCACTTACGGACTTACCGAAGATCAGGAAAGAAAGATCATGGATATTGTGCAGCTTGGCGTGGATAAATCGCAGCTGAACTTAGAGCAAGGCCTCCAACTCAATCAACAACTGCGTACCACCATCGACCGTCTGGCGCATTTTTCATCCATGTAATCTAAAGAGGGTCATGCGCCACAACCCCCATGCACCCCAAACTGTGATTAGCGGCAATACAATCCAATAGGGCGTCTCGCTTGCAAGATTCCAGCCCACTGCATCACGCGCAGCAACAACTGCGCTTAAGGAGACAACCGGCCAGTAGACCGTAATCCCAAGCGCGGCGCCAAGAATCACACGGCCCCATGTCCGTCCTAACCAATGCCCAACCAGACCCACCGCAAGAAGAGGGATATAGGTTACGAGATCACCAAAAGCGAAGCCGTACCAAAAGGCAACGCCAACCTCCGAAATCTGTTCGGCCGACTCCTGTGTGCCCATGGCGACTCCGAGATCGTAGTCAAATGCGGGAATCGCCTGGGCGTAAATGAGGTAGAAGAGCAAGAGCCAGCCCGGCCATTGCACTAACCAGAAACTGATGTCCCGTTTCATTGATTATATCCTTTGATTACAACTCAATCATTGTCTTTGATTCGCACCATCAAATGTAACACGCTTCTCGCAAGAAGATACCTGGCGTCTGTTCCTGGCTGTTTACTGATGTTCCTCGTGGAGAATAAGTGAATACGAGGGGACAGCGTCCATCTCTCCCTCCCCTCTCGGATGGATAGGAGGGAGCGACAAAATCAAGCGCTAATCCGCCGTTACCGTACGGATCGTACCACTCACCTGCGCCTTGGTGGTGACATCCTCCTCCTGACGTTTCGTAGGAATCTTAACCGTGGAGATGATAACTGCTGCGATGAGACTCAAGACGCCGGTGATAATGAAAGCGAGCAGGTAGTTGTTCATGTCTCCCAGGTAACCACCGAGCATTGGACCGACGGTACCACCCAAACCATAGGCAAGAAACACATAGCCATAGTTCTGGCCGAAGAACTTATGTCCGAACGTGTCTGTGGTGATGGCGGGAAACAGCGCGAAGTTGCCGCCAAAATTGAAACCTATGAGTGCCGCGAACAGATAGAGCGAGTATTCGAATCCAGCCACATAGGGAAATGCGATAACGAACACCCCCTGGCTGGCGGCCATAATGATCAGCGAGGTCTTACGCCCCCGATGATCACAGTTGACTGCATGGCCGATGGTGTCACTGATCTTGCCCCAGCCGATTCGTCCTAGCGCATTGAAGATGGCGAACACCACCATTGCAGTACCGGCAGTCGCATCGGCCAGCGTTTCAGCCATACCGGATGCGGCAAGAGCCTGACTCGGAAACTGCTTCATCAGTCCGATACACATCAGACCTGCGGTTGCACCGATGGAAAAGGTGGAGAATATCGACCAGTAGTGGGTGGATCTGATCATCTCCTCACTGCGAAAATCAAATTTACTGCCTTTCTGATCCGGCTTCGGCGGTACGAATTCTGGTGGGAAGCTCATCCACAGGCTGCCGATCAGTACCAATACCATGAATAGCCCGCCATAGATCATAAAGGTGGCACCAATGCCATAGTCAGCAATCAGACCACCCCAAGTACCCGCCAGCTTTACCCAGATCATGGCTCCAAGACCGAAACCGGCTACTGCAACGCCGGTGATAAGGCCCTTCTTGTCCGGAAACCACTGCATACCAACCGCAATAGGCACCACATAGCCGAGTCCGATGCCCGCACCACCCAGAAGCCCGACACCAATCAGGGTCGGCCAGAAACTCTCTCCGCCCATAGCACCGGCAAGCAGATAACCGGCACCCAGCATGATGCCGCCGGCAGCTGTCAGCTTGCGGGGACCGAATACATAGAGCTTACGTCCCGCATAAACCATCACCAGCGCAAAGGCCACCAGCCCTACTGTGAACGGCCACTGGGTATCGGATGTCGACCAACCTGAAATCTGCAACGGTTTTGCGAATACTGACCATGCATAGATCGCGCCGAGAGAAATCTGTATTAACAGCGCTCCAAATACCACCCACATTCCGTGACTACTTTTACTGCTCGGCATTGTCTTTTGTTACCTTGATGAAAGCAGCGGATACTACTGGATCTATATAACGGTTCTGTGACAAAAACTTGAGTTGAGAAACTGGGAAGCTTTCTTCAGTGCCAATAGCGGAAGACTTTTTGAGACGAATTACGAGGCAACATACGAGATGGGCTGGAGTTCAGCACTTTAAATGGGGAAATTTTTCTCCCTATACCCACTAGATTTGGCCATTTCAACTAAACTCAACATAGTAGGCTGCTTTGATGTAGAGGGAGACGACAGATGAAGATTACAAAGAATATCAGACTGTTTTTTGTCACCGTGATGCTGTTGGTTCCGACGCTGGGCCATACAGCCATGATCAGCTTAGACGGATTTACGTCTGGCTCCACCTTCGGTATGGGAACAGTGCTTTCAGAGGCCGAATTCGACTTCACTCAGGTTGGGGGCGGCATCAGTGGCAGTCCACGGTTTGTTGATGTGGGTGGTGGAAATATCGGCATTGAGGATTCGATCGATGATGCGTATGGGCAATGGATCGGATTCATCCGGGACGACGGCGGGGATTTCACTTTCGATTCAGTCACCGGCCTGAACCGAATCATCGGCCTGACTCCGGTTGAGGGCATCTGGGTCAACGGCTATCTGGGTGGCGTTCTGGTGGCACAGGACAAATTTTTTCCAACCACCAACACCCCCACCTTGTTTGCCGCCAGCAACCTGCTGGGCCTGATTCTGGATGAGGTGAATATTGCCCACAGCCATTATGTGCCTTTCAACGAGGATGTGGTTCTAACAGCAGTGCAATTGACCCAGATACCAGAGCCCATAACCTGGCTGCTCTTTACTGCTGGACTGCTGGGACTGTCTCGGAGCAAAGAAAAACGGCTGTAAGTTATGCCGTTTTGAAACGTTTGCAGTCAATCCCAGCCAGACCAATACACATTAAGAGCGAAGATGCTGGGTTCTGGAATGCTGTGCGGCCCTTGGTTGAGCTGGAGCCCAGTTACGCTTCAGTTTTATTTTTGACGATTTTTCCAAAAAAACCGTTCCCTTTTCACGAACCTGGGACTTGTCACCTTTCGTTCTGCAACGGAACCATCCCCCTAAACTCCGGTCATATTCTAGAGTTGGCACTCCCCGTCAGAGAGTGCTAATATAAAATTTGAGTAAAACACTGAGGTATTCAATGGGTAAGGAACTCGTGATCCCCATGTCGCTGCCCACCGGCAGCATTGACGCTTACATCAGCGCAGCTTATCGGCTGCCGATTCTGAGTGCGGAAGAGGAACACAAGCTCGCCGTCCAACTGCGGGATAATAAAGACCTGGCGGCAGCCCGTTCGCTGGTCATGGCACACGTACGCTTTGTGGTTCGTATCGCGCGCGGTTATTCCGGTTACGGCCTGGCCCTACCCGACCTGGTACAGGAAGGCACCGTTGGGCTGATGAAGGCGGTCAAACGCTTCGACCCTGACATGGGCGTGCGCCTGGTCTCTTTTGCGGTGCATTGGATCAAGGCGGAGATCCACGAGTTCATCCTGAAGAACTGGCGCATCGTCAAGGTGGCCACCACCAAGGCCCAGCGTAAACTGTTTTTCAATCTGCGCAGCTCCAAAAAGCGTCTTGGCTGGTTCTCCCAGGAAGAGGTCGAGGGCGTGGCGAAAGATCTGGGTGTAAAACCGGAGACCGTACTGGAAATGGAATCCCGCCTGTCCGGTCAGGATATCGCCTTCGATGGTCCTGGTAGCGATGACGAGGATGGCCTGGTAGCCACCCCCGCCGGCTACCTGCGGGATATGAGTCTGGAGCCCGCCTCCAGGGTTGAGGCCGTGGACAGTGAAGACCACATGAAACAGCAGCTGCTCACCGCCATGGATGGACTCGACGAACGCAGCCGCACCATTCTTGAGGCACGTTGGTTGGGGGAGAAGAAGGCTACCCTGCACGAATTGGCTGACAGTTTTGGCGTCTCCGCCGAGCGCATCCGTCAGATAGAGAAGAGCGCCATGGGCAAGCTGAAGGGCGTGCTTGCCGCCTGATCGATCTCTGTTGTAGAGACGGCTTTTTGCCGTCTCTACCGACAGCTACGCATACAACTTCCACTCAGCTCCGTGGCCGCTACACACCTGTCAAGACACTCTCCCACAGCTTCCGCAGTCGGCCGCTCCATGTAAGGTATCTCTCCCAGGCAGGGGGCAGGCATCCAGCTACAGAGGGTTTCAAGGTTTTCCCGCTGCGCATCCATATCCGGATCGATGTGGTTGCCCACCCATCCCGCCAGACGCAGACCAGAACCCAAAATACTCTCTTCCGTGAGCAGGGTGTGGTTGATGCAGCCCAGCTTCAGCCCTACAACCAGGATCACCGGCAGATCAAGCAGCCGCACCAGATCGGGCAGGGTGACACCGTGACCCAATGGCACCCGCCAACCGCCCACACCCTCCACAATGACCCGGTCAGCCTGAGTAGACAGTTCGACATAGTCAGCCTGGATTTTTCTCAGGCTGATCGGTCTCCCTTCCGACTTTGCGGCCAGATGAGGTGCGATAAACGCTTCATAGGCGAAGGGATTGACCTTTTCGTAGGGCAGTTGGATATCGGATTGGGCCTGAATTCTGAGCGCATCGTCGTTGCGCAGCCCTTCCGGGGTCGGGTCTGCACCTGCGGCCACCGGCTTCAAACCCACTACGCTGAGTCCCGTCGCCTGCAGCCGATGCATCAGTCCCAGAGCCACCTCCGTCTTGCCGCAACCTGTGTCAGTGCCGGTGATGAAAAAACCTTTATTGAAATTCATAGACTCTGCTTCAAACTATCGAAAGGGATAGAGGTCACCCCATCCTGAGTGCGCTGCCGGGGCGCCCATGCCAATCCGTAAACCACCTCGTAACTGGCAGGCAATCGCCCATTGTTGCGAAAAACCTCATAGGCGCTGAACATTGCCTGCAACCGCCCCTTGCCGGTCAGTCCCTGCTGCCGCCCGCGGGTGACATTATGCGCGCCCAACGCCTTGAGATCACGCATCAGCCCCGGCACATCCTCGTAAGTCAGTTGCATACGATCCACATCCACTACCGGATCGGAAAAACCCGCCCGCAACATAACGTCGCCGATATCATGCATATCGGGAAAAGGACTAACGTGGGGATAGCCATCCACCTCGGCCCAGCTCTGGCGCAGCTCTTTCAGGGTATCCGGACCAAAAGTAGAGAACATCAGCAGGCCATTGGGACGCAGTACCCGCAGGAATTCGTTGAAGGTCTGTTCCAGATTATTGCACCACTGCAGCGCAGCATTGGAGAAGAGCAGGTCCACACTCTGATCCGCCAGCGGCAACTGCTCCGCATCGGCGCAGAGACAGCGTGGACGCCTGAACAGGGAACCCCGTTTACGCGTCTGCTGCAGCATCGGCAGGGCAAAATCCAGTGCCAGGATACGTGCCTTCCTGTACTGTTTGGCAAGCGCTGCAGTGGCCTCCCCGGTGCCTGCCCCCACATCCAGCACCACCGATGGTTGATGGCGGATATAACTCAGACGTTCGAGCATCCGCCGGGCGGTATCACGCTGCAGAACCGCCACCTCATCATAACTGGTGGCAGAGCGCTCAAAGGCCCGGCGGGCCTGGCGCTTGTCGATATGAGCGACGGGCTTACTGCTCACGGCTACTCTCCAAAAAGGTTTCTATCAGTGCCAGCGTCTCATCCTGATGGGAGAGAAAAGGCGCATGGGCCGCACCGGAAATTCTATGCACCTCAGCCTGGGGCAATATAGCCGGCAACAGGTCTGCGGCGGCTGCCGGGACCAGCGTATCCCGCTCGCCATAGAGCCAGAGTGTCGGCATCTGCAGAGCAGCCAGATCCTCTCGCAGATCAACATTCTTCAGCAGCGACAATCCTGTCTCCAGGGCTGTAGGTTGCGGATCAGGCTTCTCCATCAGACGGATCTTGAGGGCGCGCAATGTGGCGCGGGCTTCATCACTGCCACGCACCTGCAGGGCGAGAAAACGCTCCAGCGTCTTGCGATGATCCTGCTTCAAGGATGTCGCAAACTGTCCGAAGGTCTTGTCTGCCATGGCATGGGGCCAGCTTTCTCCCTGCACAAAACGTGGGGTTCCCGCCAGGGAGATCAGCTTCTGCACCCGTTCCGGCTGATCCAGCGCAACCTGCAACGCTACCTGCGCCCCGAGAGACCAACCGATCCAGACCGCTCGCTCAGGAGCCACTGCAAGACAGGCGTCCGCCCACTCCCTGAGACTGCGCTTTTCGGTAAAGGGACTGCCACCATGTCCCGGCAGATCTATTAGGATCACTCGCCGGTTTTCGGCCAGACGTTCGGCAAAACCGCCCCAGACCGCCGAGTTCATGCCCCAGCCGTGCAGCAGCACCAGCGATCCCCCCCGACCAAGGGTTTCCAGGTTGAGGCTCATTCGTCCACTTCCGGCAGTTCCGCCAGCACTTCCAGCAGTCGTTCCAACTGGGCATCGTTATGGCTTGCACTGAGGGTGATACGCAGCCGCGCACTACCCTCCGGCACAGTGGGGGGACGAATGGCTGAGACGAGAATCCCCTGCGCCTCCAGATGGCGGCTCCAGGCCAGCGCCCGGCCAGCGCTGGCCGCCACGATTGGCTGGATCGGTGTCTCCGATGCCATCAGGGAGAGACCGAATCCCGCCACCTGCTCCCGGAAACGGGTGATCAACTTTTGCAGACGTTCACGGCGCCAGGACTCCTTCTGTGCAATCTGCAGACTGACCAGCGTTGCTTCGGCCAAGGCCGGTGGGGTGGCAGTCGTATAGACATAGGGACGCGCCTGCTGAATCAAAGTCTCGATCAGAACCTCGCTGCCTGCGACAAAAGCGCCAAATGTCCCCAGTGCCTTGCCGAGAGTTCCCATCAGGATCGGCACCTCCTTTTCACTCAGGCCAAAGTGGCTGGTGCAGCCGCCTCCTGTTTTACCCAACACGCCGAGACCGTGGGCATCATCCACCATCAGCCAGGCGTTATTTTGCGCAGCCAGCCGGGCCAGGTCAGGTAGGGGTGCAAGATCGCCATCCATGCTGAAAACACCATCGGTGACGATCAGGCGCCGTCCCTCCCCTGCCGCTTTCAACTGCCGTTCCAGGCTGTCGACATCCGCATGCTGATAGCGTTTCAGCCTGGCTCTGGAGAGTACTCCGGCATCCACCAGTGAGGCGTGATTGAGGCGGTCTTCAAATAGCTGGTCGCCACGTCCCAGAAGGGCGGACACCACACCGAGATTGGCCATATATCCGGTGGAGAAGAGCAGCGCCCTGGGCCGTCCGGTAAAGACCGCCAGCGCCTCTTCCAGTTCCTCATGGGCACGACTGTGACCGCTGATCAGATGTGCTGAGGCACTGCCCACACCATAACGCCCGGCGCCCTGCTGCAACGCACGGACCATCTCTGGATGATTGGCCAGCCCAAGGTAATCGTTGCTGCAGAATGAGAGCATCGGGCGGCCATCCACCAGCAGCTCAGGCCGCTGCGGACCATCGACCGTTCGCCGGGCGCGATAGAGATCGTCCCGGCGGCGTTGGTTCAGGTTTTTATGCAGAGAATCGAACATTGTTGATTAGGTGACAGGTGACAGGTGACAGGTGACAGGTGACAGGTGACAGGTGACCAAGTCTGCGTCGACCTCTTCCGGAGTCAATACTTTTTCCAGCACCTACAATAGCGACGAATTTAGGTCTTTCCAGTGGCACGGCGACCTGAAACCTGTCACCTGCCACCTTCAACAACCGAGGTGACGAACTCAAAAAACCCTGCCCCTTTTAACTATCGCTATCCCACCTTCCTGCAAGGCTTCTTCGCCGCTTTTACTTCCGACTCAACGACCTGTTCCATCTGCATACCCAGGCGGTCGAACAGCACCCGGTCGCTGTCTGTTTCAGGGTTGTCGGTGGTGAGTAAGCGCTCACCATAGAAGACGGAGTTGGCACCGGCGAGAAAACAGAGCGCCTGCATTTCGTCGCTCATTTCATTGCGTCCGGCGGAGAGGCGCACGTAGGATTCCGGCATCAGGATCCGCGTAGCCGCGATGGTGCGAATGAACTCAAACGGGTCCAGCGCATCGGTACCGAAAAGCGGTGTACCCTCTACCTGCACCAGCAGATTGATCGGCACCGATTCCGGGTGTTTTTTGAGATTGCACAGCTCACGCAACATGCTCGCCCGGTCACTGCGGGACTCGCCCATGCCCAGGATGCCGCCGGAACAGATGTTGATATCTGCGTTGCGAACATGGGCCAGCGTATCGAGCCGGTCCTCGAAGGTGCGGGTGGTGATGATGTTGCCGTAAAATTCCGGCGATGTATCCAGATTATGGTTGTAGTAGTCGAGTCCCGCCTCACGAAGTTGCACTGCCTGGGGTTCTGTCAGCATACCAAGTGTCAGACAGGTCTCCATGCCGAGATCATGCACCGCCTCCACCATCTCTATGACCCGCGCCAGGTTTTTGTCTGTAGGATTGCGCCAGGCCGCGCCCATGCAGAAACGGCTGGCACCTTTAGCCTTGGCCGCTTCCGCCGCCTCAACCACCTCGTTCAGAGGCAACAGCTTCTCTTTCTCCAGATCGGCGCTGTGTTTCGCACTCTGCGAGCAGTAGCCGCAATCCTCCGAGCAGGCGCCGGTCTTGATGCTGAGCAGACTACTCACCTGCACCTGATTGGGGTCGAAGCGGGCACGATGGGTGCTCTGCGCGCGGAACAGCAGATCATTGAAGGGCAGATCCAGCAACGCTTCGATCTCGTCGAGGCGCCAATCATGGCGTAAAATGGTTTCGTTCATGGCGATCTTTGCGGGTTGACCAAATCCCGCAATAGTAAGGATCGAGCGCCCCCTGTCAACCAAGGATGGTTATGAAGGTTTACAATTGGATAGATTTTGTACTAAACAGGCTCTACGCCTCACGCTGCCGTCTCTGCGGAGACCAGGGGGCGAACGGTCGGGATCTGTGCCCAGACTGCAAAAAGGATCTCTCTCACAATCGGCACTGCTGCAGAATTTGTGCTATCCCCCTGCCACCCGCCGCGCCTGAAAACACCTTATGCGGATCATGCAGCCAGCAACACCCCGGCTTCGAGCAGTGTCTTGCCGCCTTGGTCTATGATCAGGAGACCGGTCAATTGGTCAGTGGTCTGAAATTCCGCAACCAACTCGGCAACTCCAGGCTGTTGGGGGATCTGCTCTGCGACTACCTGGAGGGGAAAATCTTCGAAAAACCGGACTTTATCCTGCCGGTACCCCTGCATCGAAGCCGTCTGAAAACACGCGGCTATAACCAAGCTCTGGAGATCGCCAGACCGGTGGGACGCCGATTCGGCATCCCTCTCCGACCAAAAGTCTGTGTCAGGAATCGGGCCACCGAGGCACAGGCGGATCTGGACAAGGACGACCGGGGGAAAAACATACGCGGTGCCTTCAGCGTAAAAAAGCAGGTGACGGGTTGCTGGATCGTACTGCTCGACGATGTGGTTACCACCGGCAATACCGTCTCTGAACTGACCCTGGTGTTGCGGCAGGCCGGAGCAGCCAGGGTGGATGTTTGGGCAGTGGCGCGGACGCCTTGAATCTATTATGTAGGGTGCGCCGTGCGCACCATGATTGCCGCCTGTTCTGGTGCGCACGGCGCACCCTACCAGACTAACACTTGTCGACTGAAAATGGTTATGAAGATTTACTGATTGCCGATCAGCAGCTTGAAGCGCTCACCCATATGCTCCAGCACCACTCCATCCGGCAGAATCTCCGACAGTAACGGACCTGCGGCCAGGTAGTCTCCCTCCCGATACTTCTCCAGGTTGATCAACACGTAACGTCGTTTGGACTGATCGTTGTAAATATGCACATCGATATTGAACTCCGGCAGGTTCTCCACAAACCCCGGCGGCAGTTCGCTGATCAGTTTGGGTGGAACCTGGGGTACAGGGACCGGCAGTTCCTCAACAATTGGCGTCGTGACCGAGGGCACTTCCGGTTCAGGTTCAGGCGGCTCGATTTTCAGTTTCTGCACAGCGGAGGCCACCTGTGGCTGTACAGGCACAGGCTGTTGCGACTGTGGAGCCGGGAACGTCGGTGCCTCCGATCTGGCAGGCTGCGTGTCGGGTACCAACGCCGGACCAGACACCATCTGCTGCGGATCCTCTCGCCCCAAATAGAGACCCAGCACCAGCAGGCCCAAACCCAGGAATACCAGCGCCACGATACCGAACCAACGGGACTGCCCCAAATCCTGCTGGGTGTTGACTGCACCGAGCCGTGGCACCTGACCAATCCGATGCTGGCGTTCCGCTTTCTTCAGAGCCTCGAGAATCAGCGACATTTAGCCTTCACCCCCTTCGCTGGTTACAACAGCTCTCAGGGTTGGAGTGTCGGCTGTGAGCTGCACATTGTTCAGGGTAATCATGGTCTGCTGCCCTGCAACACCGTCTGAGGACAACCCGTGTTTGGACTGGAAGCGTTTCAGTTGCTGCCGCAACTCCGCATTGAATGCATCCCGGCCGATCACGACCGGGGGTTCCAAACCTTCTGCTTTTGCAAGCTGCGCCCTCAGCCAGGTGACAGGGACGCCTGTCGAACCCGGCCCCACCAGGGCTGATTTTGTTCTTGGGCGCCACAGAACCACATAATCACCAGGCCAGATGGGAGCGATGTCTGCCCGTTTCAGCTGCCGGTCACCCTCACCGTAATCTACCGTTAAATTCTCACCCTGCATGGATTTGAGAAGAATATAACGTTGCCGGTAACCCAATTTCAACTTGAGCAGCAACGGCCTGTTGATGCGTTCCAGATCCTCCCAGCCACCAATACTAGTGAGGCAACGCAAGCCCAATGGCGGCGCTTCTTTGCAGGCGCTCTCTGATGAAAGCAGTTTGATACTTTTGCCCCACAACTCAAACAGTCGCAGATGCACCGCCCGCTTGCTGTCTGCCACATGCGAGATCCGCCCCTCCAGATCAACTGTAAGACCAGCATCGGGCAGGGTGTCGATTGCTTCAGGTACGGGAGGGACTGTTACGACCGGAACAGATTCCGACTGCGGCAACGCCGAGACTGCTTTCGCTCCAGACTCAGAGGGAATCACAGGAGAGGCTTCCGGTTCCGGGGAGGGCAGAGGCGGCAGAGTCAATTCATGCTCTACCTTGGCGGGTCGATCCAGCGCCTCCGCAACCACCTCACCCGACTCCGATTTTGAGTCTGTAAATAGTGGCATCAAAAACCAGGCGACGGCCGCAGTGGAGAACACGACCAGCAGGACAGGCATGAGACGGCCGACCCCCCCCATCACCACGCCGGAACCTCTGACCTCCCTCGCCGCACGCCAAACCAGCCTGGGTCCAGCCCGTTTGGCGCCGGTTGCAAAAATCGCCAACAGCGTCCGCTCGCAGATGGTGTTGATGATTCGCGGCACACCTTTAGACAGGTGATACACCAAGCGTAGCGCTAACGAGGTAAAGAGATCTTCACGGTTCCCCGACACGCTAAGCCGGTGCCGGATATAGCGGACAGTCTCCCGGCGGGATAACGGAAAGAGGTGATAGCGTGCTGTAATACGCTGGGCAACCTGCCGCATATCCTTACGTGCCAGCAGTTGCTGCAACTCTGGCTGACCCACCAGAATAATGCGCAACAATTTGTGCTGCGACGTCTCCAGATTTGTCAGCATGCGGACCTGTTCAAGCACCCTGGGACTCAGGTTCTGCGCCTCGTCCACCACCAGGACCGTATTGCGCCCGGCCGCATGAGTCTTCAACAGATGGTGGCTCAGATTATCGGTCAGCTGCTTGAGGGAGTAAGGGGGACCCACATATTTAATACCCAGTTCGTCGCAGATGGCCGCCATGAAAGCACGACGCGAGAGTCGGGGGTTGAAGATCAGGGCGATATCGACGTTTTCGAGATTCTGCTCCAGCAGACTGCGCACCAGCATGGTCTTGCCGGTACCAACTTCTCCTGTCAACTGCACGAAGCCGCCATTCGGCCCGGTCCCGTAGATCAGATGCGCCAGACTCTCCTCATGCCCGCGACTCAGATAGAGATAGCGGGGGTCAGGCGTAATGGAAAAAGGATTTTCCTGAAACCCGAAGTCGCTAAACTGCATGGTTCAATCGCAATCCTCTTCCAGGTCTTGCGCTTTGGCCAGCTTATCCGCCAATTCCAACCATTGGATTGCCACGGTCTCATTGGGTGCGACGCCCTCACCGGATAGATACATCTGTCCCAGGTTGGCAGCTGCCTGATAGGAACCGTTTCCAGCAGCCTGTTTCAGCCACTCCACTCCCCGGGAATTACTCTTTCTCACTCCCTGTCCATAGAGATAAAGCATGCCGAGGTAGTACTGAGCATCCACCACGCCATCCTCCGCCAGATCTCTGAAGGACGTGTAGGCACCTTTGTAGTCACCCGCTTCAAACGAGGTCAGTGCCGCGTCATAGGCATCGTTCTCCGCAACGGAGAGAAAAGGTGTCAAAAGCAGAAACAGCAACGCAACGCCGCGAATAATATTTTTCGCCATCAAATTCATCTGCTATCGATTCTCTCCCGGCCAGCAACGATCCCACACCATAAGGAAACATAACACCTCTCAGCCGCAGGTGCATCGAGAAGCCATGCTTTTGTACTGATGGCAGTATACGGATGTAGGATTTCTATCGAATTTTTTAGCCGCGACATGGACGAAATCACGGCTAAAACCGTCAGGTCAAATTAACGACAGCTACTTTTCAGCCAATTGTGGTACTTCCACTGTTGGCGTCAAAACCGGCGTGTATACCGGATAGTGGTAATAGGAAGGATAGTAGCCATAGTGGTAGGGATAGTAGCCATAATTTCTATACCCATACCATGGCCGGTACCAATTGCGTCCCCAGCCTGAACCAGAGAAGCCAAAGGAGAAACCGAAGCCACCACCCCACCAGGCATCCGCGGTGGATACCGGCAGTGCCACAAGTGCTGCCACTGCTGTTGCAGTCAGGAATTTGCGCATTGTCTTCATGATAAACCTCCTGCGACATACTGCTGTCACTTTTTCCCGTCCACACCTAAACCATACACCTTCTGGGGAAAAACACATTGAGGCACATCATCTATATTAGAGAATACTTATAGAAATATCCTATAGATTATTCCGTCTGGAGCGCTGGACTAATGACTGCTTTCTTCCAGGGGTGACGTCCGGACGCTTCATGGATAAACTGCGCCGACAACGATTCACACCACTATTGAGGATAAACCGATGAAATTCATACCCTGCCAGGGCGGAGACAACTGCACAGAAGGCGGCACCCACTGCCAGGGCTGCGGGCGCAGCCATGAAGAGATCGCCGAGACCAAAAAACTGATCGATGCACTGGTGCAGTTCACACAAAAGATGGATTTTGAGAATGTCGAAGAGTTCACCAGCTTCGTCGCTGCCAGGGCCGCAGGAAAGTACCGCATGCAGCAAGGCGGCGGTATGGGTTTCGGCCTCAACATCCAGCCCGGCAGCTGATGGGTAGCCACTTCGGGAACCAACAAGATTCCCGGCAGTCACATTTCAAACAGGCCAATATACGAAGAAAAACCATGATGAAGCCCTTTGCCCTCTCTCTCCTCCTCATCTTCACCACAACCTTTACGCTGGCGGCTCAACCGCTGGTAACACCGGAATGGGTGCATAACAATCGCGAGAAGAGCGGGGTCGTAATCCTCGACCTGCAGGACGCCAAAGCCTATCAGCGATACCACGTTCCCGGAGCGGTGAACTCCAGCTACGGTGTCTGGCGACACGAGTCGGTGAAAAAGATACCCCAGATCATGACGCCTCCCGCGAAGCTGGAGAAGCTGATCGGCCGCCTGGGCATCGACAATGACACCCACGTCGTGCTGGTCACTACCGGGAACGGCGCAGGAGACATGGCGAGTGCCTCACGAGTCTACTGGACCTTCAAGGCACTTGGGCACGATCAGGTCTCCATCCTTGAGGGGGGGGCTGATCAGCTATGCACAGAAGCGGGTCTACCCGCTCCAGAACGGTCGCAACCAAGCTGAGCCGAAGGTCTTCAAGGTCAACCTCAGGGCCGACTACATCCCAGACGCCAAAAGGGTAAAAACTGCTCTCGAAAAGGGGGCGTTGGCGGTGGACAACCGCAGCCGCGCCGAATACATGGGCATCTACTCCGGCAGCGGCAAGGAACGTCCAGGCAGCCTGCCCAAAGCTGTCAATATCTCCTACGACTGGCTGACCGCCAATGGCGGTGCAACATTCCATAATATCGACAACCTGAAAAAGATCTATGCCGCCAATCAGGTGCCGCTAAACGGCCCACAGATCAACTATTGTCATACAGGCCATCGCGCCGCCCTTGGCTGGTTCGTCTCCCACGAACTATTGGGTAACAAGCAGGCCCGTCTTTACGATGGGTCGACCGCAGAATGGGCGCTTGACCACGCCCTGCCCATGGAACAGAAAGTCCAGTTAAAACATTGAGGACCAGACCATGCGCGCCTATGCATCACAACTCCTTATTGCACTGTTGTTAATGAGTCTGACTCAAGGCGTCCTGGCCAACGACCGCACAGCACCGGAGTGGGATATCTCCGAATGGATCAACGGCGATGGCACCACCCTGGCCGCACTCAAGGGCAAGGTGGTGGTGATCGATTTTTTCCAACTCTGGTGCCCTGGCTGCAACAAGTTCTCAGTGCCGTTGATGGCCAGATGGGAGCAGCAGTTTGCCGACGAGATCTCAGCGGGTAATCTGGTAATGCTGAGCATCCACACCGTATTTGAAGGGCACGACTATCAAGTGCGACATGAAGTCGCTTAAACAATTGTTTCGACTGGAGAAACATTCCAGTAAGGAAACCTGTTGTTTCGCCAACAGTAGCCTAGCGGCACATGCATTTCTGGTAACAAGAGTGTGTGAAGCTGCCGCGACAATGTAGCCCGGCCGTAAGGCTAAGACTGAACCGTGAGGGGATGTCTGCATCTGCGAGCGTCAATGTGGATGGGGCGCTAGGTTGGATGGTATGACCAACAAATGTGAACTGCCGATAAACATCGTCACGTGTGTACAAGCCAAAGACGCTGACAGGCTTGGGCCAAAATGGCAACGTAGCAAGGCTGCTCTCCTTTTGTATGAGGGCACGCGAATACTCAACGCTACCGGTGGATAGGCAGGGTCTAACCCATTCTTGTTGTTTAAGTGGAACATGGTAAGCCCGTATTTCCGCCCAATTGGGCAGGTGAACCGCAAGGAACACTGTTGGGAGTGCGGGTAAAGGAACGCGGAGAAAGCGAATGCCGATCTGTAATCGATTGGATAGAGATTGAGCTGCGAGGCGACATCATCTCCCGCGAAAGCGGGCAGACTTCCGTATGGTCTTTCATTACAAGATAGTTTGGAGAACTTTTACAGGAGGGAATGCAAATGACTACGCAAGCAAGTTGCGCGGGTGCGCCCTTCGGCGAACCGATACATTGGCATGGCATTGATTGGGCCAAATGTCATCGGGAAGTCAGAAGGCTGCAAGCGCGTATTGTAAAGGCAACACAGGAAGGCCGCTGGGGCAAGGTGAAAGCCTTGCAATGGCTGCTGACCCACTCGTTTTCCGGCAAAGCACTCGCCGTGAAACGGGTGACCGAAAACAAAGGCAAGAACACTCCGGGAGTAGACAAAGCAACATGGTCTACCCCAGAGGCAAAATCTCAAGCTATGTTGTCTCTTAGCCGCCGCGACTACCAACCGCGTCCATTGCGTCGGGTGTACATACCGAAAAGCAATGGGAAGATGAGACCGCTGGGTATTCCAACGATGAAAGACAGGGCCATGCAGGCACTTTATCTGCTTGCCCTGGAACCCATCTCGGAAACGAAAGCAGATCCGAACTCATATGGGTTCCGCCCTCAACGGTGCACTGCGGATGCGATCGAGCACTGTTTCAAAGCACTTGCTCGTGGCAATTCAGCGCAGTGGATACTAGAGGGTGACATCAAAGGCTGCTTCGACAATATCAGTCATGACTGGATGCTAGCAAATATCCCACTGGATAAAGTAGTGCTCCATAAATGGCTGAAAGCTGGATATATGGAAAACCGCAAACTTTTCCCAACAGAGGCGGGAACACCGCAAGGTGGAATTATCTCGCCAACCTTGGCCAATATGACTCTAGATGGACTCCAAGCTGCGCTGGACAAAGCGTTCCCTTGGACAACCCGCCGTGGTCAGAAAGTCAAAGTAAATCTGGTGCGTTATGCAGATGACTTCATCATCACCAGTGTCTCGAAAGAGCTGCTGGAAGATGAAGTTAAACCGCTAGTCGAGGATTTTCTTACAGAACGGGGATTAACCCTTTCTGCTGAGAAAACCAAGATTACGCATATAGAGGAAGGAGTTGATTTTCTCGGGCAGAATATTCGTAAGTATGGTGGGAAGTTGTTGATCAAACCATCAACGAAGAACGTTTCGACGTTCTTAGATAAAGTCCGTGGAATTGTGAAAGGTAACAAACAGGCAAAACATATCAGTTTGATAAGACTACTCAATCCAGTAATTCGTGGTTGGGTCAACTATCATCGCCATGTCGTAGCCAAGGATACCTTTCAGCGCGTTGACCGTGAGATTTGGCGTAGTTTATGGCAATGGGCTAAACGCCGACATCCAAAGAAGAATCGTCACTGGATTAAGGATAAATACTTTAAGCATGTGGGGAATCGGACTTGGGTGTTCGCAGCAGAAACGGGTAATTTGAAGCCCAATGGGAAGCCAATATTGGTAAAGCTGGTGTATGCCGGTGAAACGCCAATTCGGCGCTACCGCAAGATCAGGGCGAAAGCCAATCCTCATGACCATCGTTGGGAGTCCTACTTCGAAGACCGTGTTGGGTCCAAGATGCAGAATAACCTCCGTGGTCGTCGAAAACTGGTAAAGCTCTGGCTCGATCAGGACGGACGATGTCCCGTTTGCCGACAACGCATCACCAAGGAATCAGGTTGGAATGTTCACCGACTGATTCAACGCGTTGACGGTGGTAAGGACAACATAACCAACTTGGTCATGCTGCATCCCAATTGTCATAAACAAGTTCACAGCCAAAAGTTGGACGTTGTGAAGCCGGTTCCCGTGAGGGGGCTATGAAAAGGCTTGAGCCGTATGAGGGGAAACTCTCACGTACGTTTCTTAGGGGAGGGAGTGGCGGTAACGCCACTTCCTTACCCGACAATCCGAAAAAGCTGCGCGTCTATCTCAAACAGAAAAAGATCCAACACCTAGTGGGAATCGATCGGCACGTTGACGGCGATGAAATCCCGGAAACCATGAAACGATACCGCACCCGCGGCACACCGGAGATGGCCATCATCGACAAGGAGGGACGTATCCGCTTCCAGCGATTCGGCAGTTTTGATCCAGCCAGCGGCGCACAACTGATCAACAAATTGCTGGCCGGGGATCCCGGGTAATCCATGATGAAACGACTTATCCCAACCCTGCTGCTCTGGCTCTTGCTCGGCAGCACGGCTTTCGCTGCAACCCACACCAGCTACACGGTCACGAGGCCTATGGAAATCGATCAACAACTTAAAGCCGCCTACGGGACCAAGGGAGAGGATTACAAACCCCGCACAGAACACTTAAACCCAGACGGCTCACCAATCTATATCAACCGCCTGATTCTGGAAGACTCCCCCTATCTGCTGCAACATGCCCACAATCCGGTGGACTGGCATGCCTGGGGGGAACAAGCCTTTGAAAAGGCAAAACGTGAGAACAAGCCGATCTTTCTCTCCATCGGCTACTCCACCTGTCACTGGTGCCATGTGATGGAGCGGGAGAGTTTCGAGAACCTCCAGCTGGCCAAAATACTGAATGAGCATTTCGTGGCCATCAAGGTGGACCGGGAGAGCCATCCCGACGTAGACGAAGTCTACATGACCGCTGTGATGCTGATGACCGGCCACGGTGGCTGGCCGATGTCGAGTTTTCTCACACCGGAGGGTAAACCCTTCTATGGCGGCACCTATTTCACACCCAACCAGTTCGGGCAGCTGCTCTCACAGATTCAGCAGGTCTGGCGCGACAAAAAGGCCAGCGTCCTCGACCAGGCGGATCGCATAGCTGAAGCAGTAGCCGCAGCCAACAACCACAAGGGCGTAGCCAAGGCACTCGACAAGACCGCAGTCGCTGATGCGCTCAAAACGATGCTCGGCAGTTTTGATGAACTGCAGGGTGGCTTCAGCGTGGCACCAAAATTCCCCCACGAACCCTGGTTATTGTTGTTGCTGCAACAGGCGGAACGCAGTAATGATTCAGCAGCACTGGAGGCTGCGGAGGTCACCCTCGATGCGATGGCCCGGGGGGGGATCTACGATCAGGTTGGGGGCGGTTTTCACCGCTACTCCACTGACAACGAATGGCTGGTGCCGCACTTCGAAAAGATGCTCTACAACCAGGCTCATCTTGCTCGCGCCTACCTGCATGCATGGCGGCTCACAGGCAAGGAGAAATACCGTCGCGTGGTCACCCAGACTCTCGATTACGTCATGCGCGAGATGACCTCACCCAACGGCGGTTTCTACTCAGCCACCGACGCCGACAGTGAGGGTGAAGAGGGGGCCTTCTTCATCTGGACACCCGCGCAGATTCGTGACGCTTTGGCGCCGGAAGATGCCAACCTGGCAATCGATCTCTATAACATAACAGACAGTGGCAACTTCGAAGGAAAGAATATCCTCCATCTGCAGTCAGACCTGGAGAGTTATGCCGAAGAAAACAAGCTGGATCCTGCCGCCCTGCTGATGCAGGTCGATCATATCAACACGGTATTACGCAAGGTACGCGAAGGCCGGGAACATCCGCTAAGGGACGACAAAGAGGTCACCGCCTGGAACGGCATGATGATCACCGCCTTTGCACAGGCCGCCGACCTTCTTGCTTCAAAGACTTACCAGGAGGCCGCAGAACAGGCGGGGGAGTTTATCTGGCAGCAAAATCGCAAAGCTGCCGGCAAACTTTGGAGGGTACACCTCGACGGAAAGTCCTCGGTTGCCGCGGCACAGGAGGATTACGCCTATCTGTCTGAAGCACTGCTTTATCTCTACGACCTGAGCGGAGATAAAAAGTTGCTGCAACGGGCACAAGAGACCGCCGATGCCATGGTCAGCCGGTTTAGCGACCAACAAAACGGCGGCTTCTTTATGAATGAAGAGGAGAGCAACTTCAGCGCAATGGGACGTCCCAAGGACAGCGGCACCGACAGCGCCATTCCATCTGGTAGTTCAGTGGCCCTTAAGTCGCTACAGATGCTCTGGGGGCGAACCGGCAAGCTGGACTATCGCACTCACGCCAACAACCTTATCGGCAGTTTCGCAGCCGCCATTGAACGGCATCCCAACGGCTACACCTACATGTTGAGCGCCATCGATGATCTACAGCATGGGGAGTTGAGTGCCCGCCGATATGCCGCACAAGGCGGTATCCGTCTCATGGGCGAGACCAGGATTCTCAAAAGTGACAAACAACTGTTAACCATCACCATCACCATTCCTGAGGGCTGGCACATCAATGCCAATCAGCCTCTGAGCACGAATTTGATCGCCACTGAGGTCAACCTGAACGACAGCACCGACCAATGGAGCATGGGCCCCGTCACCTATCCTGAACCTGCGCTACAGCAGCTGGCTTTTCAAAGTGACTCGCTTTCCGTTTATGCAGGCGTGATTACACTTCAGGCGATGCTGACACCCACATCTGACCCAGCAGCACTCAAGACAGCATCCATCGATGTGAAATTACAGGCCTGCAGCGATGAGGTCTGCCTGCCGCCGGAGACACTGCAACTCCATATTCCCACCATTCCTTCAATCTGAGTGGTGTCCCGGACTAATTAAGGGGAACTCCCCCCACGGGCTGCAACTTCGCCGCGTGGTTTCCCCTATGTCAAGGCCACACACCATTGGTTAGACTCTGACACGATTATGAACATGCAATCAGTGATTAAATTTTTCGCCCTGGCAGCCTTTCTCACACTGTCGCTGAGTCTCAGTGCACGCGACACGGAATCATACTCAGGACAGACTTGGAGCTATAGTGGTGAGACGGCCCCGGAACTATGGAGCACTCTCTCCAGCGCGTTCAGCGCATGTGGGGCTGGGAAATCGCAATCGCCAGTGGATATCCAGAACACCATAGAATCCGAGCACCTGCCACTCTCTTTTTTCTACCGCACCAGCATCCTGTCCATTCGACGATCCAACCACGGTATTTCACTGGATATGGAACCCGGTGGATTCATGAAGATGGGTGGTGAACGTATCCAGTTGCGCAGTATTGATCTGCATATACCTGGTGAACATACCTACCTGGGCAGTGCTGCGGACATGGAGATTCAACTCAACCATGTCGACAGTAACGGCAACCCTGTGATAGTCGCGATTCCGGTAAACGCGGGCAGGCGCAACAATCTGATGGTCAAGCGAATCGCCCACAACCTGCCACAGGAAAATGGTGGCCGAAGATACAATCGCCAGATCGGCATCAACGCAGTCTTTCTGCTGCCGACCAATCGAAGTCATATACTCTACAATGGATCACTGACAACACCTCCCTGTAAAGAACCTGCTCGTTGGGTCGTCTTCAAAAACCCGATTGAGATACCCGATCTGCAGCTGCGAAAATTTACGGATGCTATCGGCTACAATGCCCGTCCCGTACAACCGCTGAATGGGCGTATGATCTGGACGAGCATTCATTAGGAGAGCATCGAATTTAACCGTCACGACTCAACAGCGCCTCCAATTCTTTGTAACCCTCCAATTCCATTAACAGCCGCCCCTTCTCTTCTTTTGCTATCTTTTGCCAGTGCTTGTCTTCCAGCGCGCCTACCATTGCGTACAAAAAATTCAGACTTGGCTCGACACGGCATTCACTCCTCATTTTGAGAAACGCACCAACGGCTCCAATTTTTTCCAGATCCGTTCTTGTATAGACGCCGATTTCATTCAGGCACTGTTCTGACTTTTTCCCCAAACCTTTGAGGTCACACAATCTTTTGCCATAGTGCTGTCGGGCGCTCATAAACACCAAATCCACAGTAATTATTTCCTGGATCATGCAAGCCAACCCAGCCATTTTTTAATAGTGCTTTTGCGATAAAGAGGTTTAATAAACCTTGACCAATCAGGCTCACAGACTCATACCATAAGCGTGCAGGTTTATTACTATCAACTTTAATCCGTAACAAATAAATCTGTCACCTTTTCTCTCATAATGTGGCCCTATTCTTTTAAAATAGGACGCCAAATGCTCAGGAGTGTGAGTACGCAACCTGACAGGATCATAGTGTTTCAGATAGATTTCAACATATCGCACATACGTAAGATTACGCACGCTCTGAAATCTTATATTTTTCTAATGTTTTCTTGTAGTTACGCCAAAACAGCGTGACCTTATCGGTGTAATCAATCGCTGAAAGCTCATTCATTCCAGGCCCTCCAGGGCAAGGATTATATTTCTCTTTGAAATAACGCTAACCTATCGTCATGAAATATACAATATGACGCCACGACCTATCTCCCCAAACACTGCGACAGTGTTTACCGACATAGGCTGTGCCGCCTATTTCACTGTAGGTGAACAAAATTGCCGAGCCTTACCATGATTCATAATCACAATCTAAAAGGAAATCTTATGACCAAGGGTGTTTGGTTTTTATTACTGACAACTCAGTTTTTTGCAACTGCATTAGCAGGAGATGTTTCTAAATTCGACGTACAAGGAATTAAGTTAGGACAAACATATCGTGAAATAGAATCGAAATTGTACGAACTGTGCGGCGAGAAAGAGTCATGGAAAAATAATTCGAGAACGAGCATTGGGAGTAAATCCTGGAAAGATTTCATAAGTTGCAATAAATATGCAATTTGGCTGACACGCCATGAAAAAACACACTATGTAAGTAAAGAAATTAAATTTACAGGTGAGCCAAGTATTGAAGAAATCGAAAAGCAATTATATTCGAAATATGGAAAACCTGACGAAAAGGGATATGAATTTAGAGATAACTTCTCTAAGCCAGAAGAAAAGGAGTATATAAAAACATTTTGTTGGGGGGAATACTGCTCTGAATATCCTACATCTGAACGCGCCATGTGGAGGGGGACAACAAGCGGAGCTAAAAAAGGAATAAATCTTAATGTGAGATATTCTCATGATTCTATGAATAATATGTATAGCATTAGACTTGTGTTGCGCGATTTTGATATGGGTAGTTTAAATAGGGAGTGGATAAAAAATTACAAAAGCCAGCTTGAAGATGAACAGAAAAAGAAAACTTCAAATTTGGGTTTGTAACCAATAAAATATCATTACTTATTGAGTAGTTAAGAAATAGATGTCTTACCTTGATGGTTGCACTTTCACCTAACATTCAATTGGGGATCTCCCCCGATGTTGCACACATAGTTTGTTGAACTAAACCGCTTCGCGGTAGCTTTCCCCATCAACCTGTCCAGGTAACACCATCGACCATGCTTCCAGAAGACCACGTCGGTCTTTATGAGAGGAGCAAGACGTTGACCCCATTACGCCAACAGATGATCGATGCCATGCTGGTGCGTGGCTTTTCACCCCGAACGCATAAGAGTTACCTGGCAGCCGTGGCCGACCTGGCCAAGTACTATCACCGTCCCCCGGACCAGATCAGTCTGGAAGAAATCCAGGCCTATTTTCTCTATCTGGTGAAGGAGCGCCACCTCTCGGATGCCAGCTGTCGGCTGTACCTGAATGGTCTGCGTTTTCTCTATCTTCGCGTGCTGGACTGGCGCGACTTTGACGTGCCTATCCCCCATCCGAAGCGTGTCCAACGCATTCCGGAACTGCTAACCCATGTGGAGGTGGCCCGATTGATTGCGGCCTGTGACAATCCAAAACATCGGTTGCTGCTAATGACCTGTTACGGCTGTGGCCTGCGGGTCAGCGAGGTGGTGGCAGTAAAGATCCGGCATATCGATGGTGAACGACACTTGCTGCGGGTGGAACAGGGCAAAGGGGCGAAAGACCGGCATGTGATTTTGCCGCACGCACTGTTGACTCGACTGCGTGACTACTGGCGGCGTTACCATCCACCGAAGTGGCTGTTTCCAGGACAGTATCCCACTCAACCGCTCACCGTCTCCACCGCCCAACGCGTCTTCCTATCAGCCAAGCGGCGTGTCGGCATCCGTAAACAGGGGGGTATCCACAGCCTGCGTCACGCCTATGCCACTCATCAGCTGGCAGCTGGCTTGCCGGTACATCAGTTGCAGTACCAACTGGGTCACCGCAATATCCAATCCACCCTGCGCTACGTCCACTGGACGCCCAACTATCAGGAAGGCAAGGTCGCCACCGCCGATCTGATTGCCCGGCTGGAGGTGGACCATGGCTGAATCCGTGACCCTGCAAGGGCTATTCACTCGCTACCTGGCAGACTACACCCAGCAGCACCCCCTGGATGCCCGGCGTCGGCAAGTCTGCCACCACATCTCTGACTGCCGCACTGCCACCCTGGGCGGTCTGCAACTGCACTGTGATCACTGCGGGGATGACCCGATTCATTACTTCTCCTGCCGTGACCGGCATTGCCCCCAGTGTCAGCAACGCGCCAGTCAGCAGTGGAGCGAGAAACAGCAGCAACACCTGATAACGACAACCTACTTTCATCTGGTGTTCACCCTGCCCGAGGGCATTAATGGTTGGGTGCAGTTACATCCGGAGGTGATCTATCGGTTGCTGTTCCGCTCGGTCTGGAAGACGCTCAAGGCCTTTGGGGCGGATCCCAAACGACTGGGTGGTGAACTGGGCATGGTCGCTATCCTGCACACCTGGGGACAGAGTCTTATCCAACATGTTCACCTGCACTGCCTGGTACCCGGTGGCGTCTTGACTGGGGCCGGCGACTGGCAGGCGGCCAGGAGCAACTACCTGTTCCCCGTGCGCGCCTTGTCCCGGCGTTACCGGGGGTGCCTGGTAAGCTTGCTGCGTGAGGCCTATGTGGCAGGGGAACTGCCCAGAGTCAACGCTCCGGGTGAACCGACAATAACCCTGGACCGGTTGATGCAACAGGAGTGGGTGGTCTACAGCCGCCCGGGGTTGAGCGAACCCAAACAAGTGCTTGATTATCTGGCCCGTTATACCCACCGGACCGCCATCAGCAACCCTCGTTTGCTGTCGATGACGGACGGGGTCATCCGGTTCCGTTACAAGGACTATCGGGATCATGACCGAATGAAAGTCATGGCACTCCAGGTGGAGGAGTTTATCCGCCGGTTCCTGCTGCATGTACTGCCCAAGGGGCTGATGCGCATCCGCTATTATGGCTTTCTGGCCAACAGTTGCAGAACGCGCAAACTGTCACAGATCCGCACAGCCCTGGCGACGCCAGATGCAGCGCCCGACAAAGCGGAACAGAAGGAAGCCCCTGCTCTCTTTGATGGCTACCTCTGCTCCAAATGCCGCCAGGGCATGTTACGACCTATCGCAGAGCTGTCTCCCTTGAGATGGGAAGGAGGCTGATTGCCATTAACCGATAACCCCAACCACTTGCCGACCCACGGGAATCGCCCGCCAGTGCTTGAGGGGTGTATGCGGCATTACGAATGAAAATCGGCTAATATGGGATGAAATCGTGGATAAAGAGGCACAGGAATGGGCCAGGGACATGTCTTTGACGACCCGATCGATACGCTGTCGGTGGCGACCTCTCGCTGCCCAAACGCTATTTGCCCCGCCTCCAGCCTGTCTGCTGAAAACAATTTCCTATTAAATAAGCTTGGGCGGTCACTGCAGGGCGGCTCAGTCCAACAGGCATTTATCCACGCATGCTGCGCACAGCGGATAAATGCTTAGATGTTAGAATTCAACAACCAATAGAGAAACCATGAATAATAAATTGAAAATCTTATGCTTTATAATGTCACTTCTAGTGCCAAGCATTTCATCTGCTGACTGTTACTTTGGGTGCGATACTATTTATCGAAACTTAAGTACAGATTATGCAAAGTTAATAGAGGGGTTTAAAGGAAGCGGGTTTTCAGTAAAGCAAGACAATAGGAACAGTAAAACATTGTGCAACATAAATGATAAAAATGAATTGGAAATATTATATGTTGAGAGAAACACTGATAATGATGTGTTAATAACTACCTATAGTCAATTTTCTCCACCAAAAACGGTGGGTAGTACAAGCTGGGTACAAGTGTCTCCTGGACTCTGGAATATTATGAAAATACAGAAGACATTGAATTTCGGTGTCATGGGAATAACAAACAATCAGTCAGGCGATCAAAGATGTACAGGAGGAATGGTATCTGGTTCAAAAGGTGAATTTGGAGCTTTAGTATGTGTTTACGGAAAACACGAAAATTTGCCAGTTTCATTAACAAGAATGCGAAAAGAAATCGGTTTGAGTGTGTTTTATGCACTGACAGAAACCGCATGTGAATAATTAATTCTAACACGAAAATCCAGCGGACAGTTTAAAGCGTCATGCCTTTTGCAAAAAGACGCAAAAGACCTTCCCCTTTAAACTACGCGCTGATTTTGACGTTATATTTCGTGAAACCACATGGCAGAATATAATTACCAAATTACAACAAAAGCGCAGTATATTAATTTGCTGTTGCTAAAGGACGAGCTTTACTACTTTGATGGCATTCTTTCAGAGGTTATTTCTGATCTCGATAATTGGCTAATAAAATTACGAGCTACCAGAAGTGTTTTTTTAACACTCAATAATGTCAAGGATGCAGCTGACCGTATTCAGCTTAATGGAAACGAGAAATTTGTCGATAAAACGAGAGCACTCAGAAGAAATCTAATATTTGCAAACCACTTCCGTAACCGAGGGATCGGTCACCTAAATGATACATTGCTTCAAAGGGCTGTTCAGTGGAGCCCGCAGTTGTTTTATGAGAGCTCCAGAGGCAATGAGATTTTTCAAGTTGTAGAAGCACAAAGAACAATAATTGAATCTTGTATTAACTCATTTATCGATAAAGAAGGTGTTCAAAAGGTATTTGGAACAGAAATAGACTTAATTCTACTTTGTCAGATTAGATCTATAAGTAACTCACTGAATAATATAAAATATATGCTGTGAATTTCTTGGCAATCATCGTAAGGAAGAGCATCAAATGACAAGCACCAAGGTCATTTGAATTACCTGATACGCGCATAAGTAGAATCGATCGCATAGCGGAGCGATTCCAACGTTTCCAGTACCGCTTTGAATCCCATTTTCGAAGCAAGACGAGGTCGGTGTTTCAACCGGTCACACACTATCTCAAAGGCCTGATGCAAGCGCAGAGAAAGAACATGGAACGCATGGAAGAGGTGGTTGCAGGCGCAGATGATCAGCGTCTCCAGCATATGCTCACCGAGTCCCCGTGGGATCATCGTGCGGTGTTAGACCAAGTGGCGCTGGAAGCCGATCAATGGCTGGGTGGAACCGCGGATACCTGTCTGTTGCTCGATGAGAGTGGCCTTGCCAAGAAGGGTAAACATTCAGTGGGGGTTAAACGCCAATGGAATGGCCGCCAGGGCAAGGTGGATAACTGCCAGGTTGGTGTATTCGCAGCACTGGGTAAAGGGCACTTGTCCACGCTGATAGATGAACGTCTCTATCTACCCAAAGAGTGGGTATCGAACCCGGCTCGCTGTCGCAAGGCGGGTATCCCGGAAGTTGAACGGAAACATCAAAGCAAGTCAGAGTTGGCGCTGGAGATGGTGCGTCATCAGAGGACGCTTGGCCTGCGTTTTGCCTGGGTGGGTGCAGATGGGGGATACGGGAAGGATCCGGCTTTTCTGAGGGGTTTGGAGGCGATGGGTGAAACCTTTGTGGTGGACATCCACAAAGACCAACAGGTCTACCTGGAAGATCCACAGCCGTTCATACGATGGTAAGAGTGAATCAGGTCTTGCTGATTATCAGGCCCGTAAATGGAAATCCTGGCATCACCATATGGCCTTGGTCATGATGGCGATGTTATTCATGCTCGAAGAGCGAATTGTGCAAAAAGATGATCACCCCTTACTCAGTTGTTCAGACATCGAATCGCTATTGCGTGCCTTCCTGCCACGGCGAGATATTGAACGCGATGAAATACTACGGCAAATGACGAAACGGCATCGTAAACGACAAGCGGCTATCGACTCCCAATATCGAAAACAGCCTCCCCACACCACCTGGCATGCGGGTCCGCACCAGGCGGTTCATCAGGCATAGTGAAACTTAATCCATAGTTCTCTCACAGAGACGAGACCCTGTTTCTCCAACCACTTAAGGGTCATTCCAGATTGTGTCGCCAGCGTTCTGGCTAAACGGTAAGGGCCTTTAGAGCTTAACCAAAGACACACAGCTGTTCGTGACCTGGTGCCCAGCCGGATTAGATTGCGGATACGAGTGCGCGGTTTACGCCACTGCTTCAGATAGCACATGCGTATGCGTCGCCGTATCCATTCATCCAGCCCCGGTAAGGGCCGATAATATTCTGAAAGACCGAAGTAGTTGATCCACCCCCGGATATAGAAACGAAGTTCGCGGTAGCGACGTTGCATTGAGATTCCCCAGGAACGTTTCGTCAATCGACGAATGTTTCGCTTGAAGTCACTCAGCGCTTTGTCACTCCACCGAATCTTCTTCCCTCGGAAGGTAAAGCCAAGGAAGTGGAGGTCGTTGGTTTTCACCACCTTACTCTTCTCCTCATTGATCACCAGCTTTAGTTTGGTAGTCAGAAAACGCTTCAACCATTCCATCATACGGAATCCTGCCGATGTCGACTTTACGCTGATGACGAAGTCATCAGCATAGCGGGCAAAACGCACTCCGCGTGATTCCAGGAGTTTATCCAGATCATCCAACACCACGTTGGCCAGCAACGGTGAAAGCGGACCTCCTTGCGGAACCCCTTCTGGTGTGGGATGGAGATTGTCATCGATCACTACACCGGCACGTAGATAACGCCCAATCAATTTGAGTAGGCGTTTATCTTGGATATGCCGGGATAGCCGAGCCATGAGGATGTCGTGGTCCACTCTGTCAAAGAACTTAGAGAGATCGACATCCACGGCAACACGATACCCCTCTTCAATACAGGCCTTGATCTGTCTCACTGCACCGTGGGCGTTACGCCCAGGCCGGAAACCATGGCTGGAATCAGAGAAGGTGGGATCGATAATCGGTTGTAACACCTGGGCAATAGCCTGCTGTATCACACGGTCATTTACGCTCGGAATACCCAGCAGTCGGCTACCGCCATTTGGCTTGGGGATCTCTACGCATTTTACCGGCTGTGGGACATAGTAGCCACGTTCCAGGGCTCGACGGGTCGCGATCCAGTGTTGTCTGGCCCATTGAGGGTAATCCTCAATGGTAACCTCATCAACACCGGGAGCCCCTTTGTTCCTCCGCACCTGCTTCCATGCGGCGTGGAGGTTTTCCGGGGACAATACCCGTTCCAGTAGATTTTCGTTCAAGGCTGGTTGCTGCATCACACCGCCAGTCTGAGACTTTTCGTTTTGCACGAACTACGCCTCCGCTGAGATGAGTGAGACTCCTCCTTGGCTGATGTTCGGCCCTTCCCGATAGCTCCCTGCCTTGGGTTCATCAGTACTATGGCCTCGGCTGTCTTCTGCTCAATCACTCGGTGGATTGCCCCACAGGGCGCTATCGGTTTTCCATCTGATTCGCTCCTATCAGTCGATGGAGGCTGATAAGCCCAGGCTTGATCAACCAGTGGCCTGACTGGTGCTCTACCGATCGCATGTTGAGCAGATCTCCCCAGATAAGAGCATGAACTGTCACGGCACAACCGCGTCATTTACCTTATCCCCCGAACCACAGGGCTTTGCTGTCTTGTGCCAGCTCGCCCCAGGGAAGTAGGCCTTATATGACGTTTCTGTTCGTCGGCTCGCCGTTCTGCGCTTAGGCTTCCTCCAGACCCCACCTCGCGGTGGCGCCCTTGCCCTCGGCGGGTAGTTGGTGTCAAATGGACAAGAATGAAAGGAGTCACCCACAGAGAGGGAATCCTATGTATCTCATTTCCGATCATCGACAGTGGCTCTCCTACAGGGGACTTTCACCCCATAAGTTCATGCCCATGCTGGGCGTACACAAGTTGCTCCATCGGACAGCCAAATAAATCAATCGAGCACAAATGGCATCAACTAAAAAAGAGAGTATATGCAAATTGTTGAAAGGTATCGAAACTGGTGATCCAGAATCGGTATCAGTTGTTAATGAAGCTAAATATATTCAACATAACCCACAAACACATGAAGGAAGTGAAGGTTTAGCTACTTTATTTAAACGTTTATCTAAGACATCACCACGAGTAAACATTGTTAGAGTATTTGAAGATGGTGATTTTGTTTTTGCTCACACTGAGTATGATTTTGCTGAAAGGAATATAGGCTTTGAAATATTTCGTTTTGAAAACGGGCAGACTGTAGAGCATTGGGATAACATTCAGAAAAGAAAGGGTCCTAATGTTTCAGGTCACTCAATGGTTGATGGCGTTAACGAAGTAAAAGATCTCTCTAAAACAGAAGGGAATCGAAAGGTCATTCAATCCTTTGTCGAAGATATACTGATTAAAAGGGATATGACTAAATTTTATAATTATATTCATCGAGAAAACTACACTGAGCACAATCCAGATATAGGCGATAATTTGATAGAATTACAAAGTATTCTGTCTGGTGGTAAAAGTAATAATAATGACTTTATTTCTAGTCAGTATAAAAAATGTCATCGATTCTTAGCAGAAGGAAATTTCGTTCTCTCCGTATGTGAAGGGCACTCCAATAAACTTCATTCATCCTTCTTTGATCTTTATCGCCTTGAAGAAGGGAAGATTGTAGAACACTGGGATACAATAGAAGAAATTATCCCATGTAGTAAATGGAAAAATAATAACGGTAAATTCTAAATGTCTACAAGGCACCTAAGTTGGCGCCTTCATTTTTAGCACAAGTTTTCTTAAGCTAATAAAAAGCAGGGGTTTCAGTATGGAGAATACAAGCAATCATACAAATAAGTTCTTGCCTATTTGGGTATGGGTAATAGTGCTATTACAAATATTCTTAGTGCTCTTCTTTTCTGCTGGTACTGCTATGAACCCAGGGGATTTCATACCAGATGTAACTGAGTTAAATTATGTTACGCAACTATACATTACTAGAAACGTGACCGTGGCTTTAGGAATAATAGTTGCATTACTCATTAAATCTCATAAGGCGCTTTTATTAATACTCACTGTTAGGTTGCTAACAGACATATCCGATGTTATTACTGTTTATGCATTAAATGTAGAAGCAATTAAAGAAAGCGTACCAATGGTTTTAGTACTGCTAATTATTCCTGCACTCGTTGCTATTGGTTATTTATGGAAGCGAATTAACCAATAGGCATGTAATAGTGCTTACTTTGATGAAAAAACTGGCTAATCGGGTAAGGGAGGGTCTCTAACCCTCCCTCCCCACACCACCTGGCATGCGGGTCCGCACCAGGCGGTTCATCAAGCATAGTGAAACTTGATCCACAGTTCTCTCACTGAGACGAGCCCCTGTTTCTCCAACCACTTAAGGGTCATTCCAGACTGTGTCGCCAGCGTTCTGGCTAAACGGTAAGGGCCGATAATATTCTGAAAGACCGAAGTAGTTGATCCACCCCCGGATATAGAAACGAAGTTCGCGGTAGCGACGTTGCATTGAGATTCCCCAGGAACGTTTCGTCAATCGACGAATGTTTCGCTTGAAGTCACTCAGCGCTTTGTCACTCCACCGAATCTTCTTCCCTCGGAAGGTAAAGCCAAGGAAGTGGAGGTCGTTGGTTTTCACCACCTTACTCTTCTCCTCATTGATCACCAGCTTTAGTTTGGTAGTCAGAAAACGCTTCAACCATTCCATCATACGGAATCCTGCCGATATCGACTTTACGCTGATGACGAAGTCATCAGCATAGCGGGCAAAACGCACTCCGCGTGATTCCAGGAGTTTATCCAGATCATCCAACACCACGTTGGCCAGCAACGGTGAAAGCGGACCTCCTTGCGGAACCCCTTCTGGTGTGGGATGGAGATTGTCATCGATCACTACACCGGCACGTAGATAACGCCCAATCAATTTGAGTAGACGTTTATCTTGGATATGCCGGGATAGCCGAGCCATGAGGATGTCGTGGTCCACTCTGTCAAAGAACTTAGAGAGATCGACATCCACGGCAATACGATACCCCTCTTCAATACAGGCCTTGATCTGTCTCACTGCACCGTGGGCGTTACGCCCAGGCCGGAAACCATGGCTGGAATCAGAGAAGGTGGGATCGATAATCGATTGTAACACCTGGGCAATAGCCTGCTGTATCACACGGTCATTTACGCTCGGAATACCCAGCAGTCGGCTACCGCCATTTGGCTTGGGGATCTCTACGCGTTTTACCGGCTGTGGGACATAGTAGCCACGTTCCAGGGCTCGACGGGTCGCGATCCAGTGTTGTCTGGCCCATTGAGGGTAATCCTCAATGGTAACCTCATCAACACCGGGAGCCCCTTTGTTCCTCCGCACCTGCTTCCATGCGGCGTGGAGGTTTTCCGGGGACAATACCCGTTCCAGTAGATTTTCGTTCAAGGCTGGTTGCTGCATCACACCGCCAGTCTGAGACTTTTCGTTTTGCACGAACTACGCCTCCGCTGAGATGAGTGAGACTCCTCCTTGGCTGATGTTCGGCCCTTCCCGATAGCCCCCTGCCTTGGGTTCATCAGTACTATGGCCTCGGCTGTCTTGTGCCAGCTCGCCCCAGGGAAGTAGGCCTTATATGACGTTTCTGGTCGTCGGCTCGCCGTTTTGTGCTTAGGGTTATTGCTCGCTACAGCCGCTTTCTCCTACGGCTCATGGTCTCCGCTTCGCTCCGGCTCCTCCAGACCCCACCTCGCGGTGGCGCCCTTGCCCTCGGCAGGTAGTTGGTGTCAAATGGGCAGGAATGAAAGGAGTCACCCACAGAGAGGGAATCCTATGTATCTCATTTCCGATCATCGACAGTGGCTCTCCTACAGGGGACTTTCACCCCATAAGTTCATGCCCATGCTGGGCATACACAAGCACGTAATCGCCGACGCATATTTCATTCACGATGCTCACTACATATGCGCGGGTTACGCGTGGCGTTGGGCAGAACAAAACGAGGGAGCGTTGACGCTCGTTGGAAAATGAAAAAGATCGAATACTGCAAGCCGATCTACACGTATGAAATCGATGCCGGACAGCACGCAAGCAACATCGCGTACATTCAATGGATGGAAGTCGCTCGTCTCAAGTTGTTGGAGGAAGTCGGCTTACCGATCCATGAGATCAAGGAGAAAGGATTTGTACCGGCCCTAGTTCGAACGGAAATCAACTACAAAAAGCCGTTGATTATTGGAGATAAGGTTAGGGTTGTACTGTGGTTGTCCGAGTTGAGAAGCGTATCCGCGAATATGTGCTTCGAGTTCTACAACCAGCACAATGAACTGGTGGCAACGGGTGAGCAGGCCGGGCTGTTTATTGGCTTAGAAAAGCAGCGGCCGCACAAGCTGTCGGAACAAGATCGAAAGCGTTTTGAACCGTACGTGGGTGAGGCATCAGAGTGAGTGAGCATTCCAAGAGTGGGTAGTGTCGCGGTTCCATTTATTCGGATAAGTACCTCGTACTATTTCGCATCGAAGTATGCCCAACAAGGCGGTCAAGCCGTTCGCCACGCTCACTCGGACGCTCAGCACTGCTTACCTAGGCGGAGGAACTGCTGACCAAGTCCTGGCAGCTCGGAGAAATCGAAAAAGTTGAATGATGCTCCGATGCCTTCGAAGAGCTAATCGGGTAGCCGGAGGTTTCTAACCCCCAGCCCCCCACAACACCTTGCATACGGCTCCGCACCAGGCGTTTCACTTGGAATGGTGCGATTTCTGGGGAGACTGAATTAAGTATACTGCACCCAGAATTACAATGAGTATCAAAGAAAATTCACACGGTCAGTCAAAAGCGATGTTAGGAGCATGGATACAAATCAATTCAAGAAAAACATCGAAACAACATTTAATGATGTTTCGAGCAGATATGATGAAAACAAGTTCTTTTCAATTTCTGCATGTAGAATGGCTGAATTAGTACCGTTTTTTGACAATATGAATATCCTTGATGTTTCTACTGGAACAGGAGCTGTCGCTATTGAGGTGGCAAGAAAATATCGGCATGCAAATGTAGAGGGAATTGATTTATCGTTAGGAATGCTTAAGCAGGCTAAGAATAAGGCTCAAGAAGAAGGAATTGAAAACATCATCTTCAAACAGTGTGACGTAGATAATATTTCTTATGGTGATGAGGTATTTGATGTCGTTACTTGCGGCTATGCACTATTCTTTTACCCAGATATGGAAGCAGCATATTCGGCAATTTGCAGAACAATAAAACCTGGTGGAATATTTGTATTTTCTTCGTTTACAAAAGAGGCTTTCAATCCATATGCGGAACTCTTTCTAACGCGGCTCGAGATGAATTATAAAATAGAGGCTCCATCACGACTTAGAGAAAGACTCAAGACAAAACAGCAAATAGAAGAGTTGGCAGCAGTAAGCGATCATAAAAGCGTCAAGGTAGAAAATCATCCGATTCGCTATTCCATCACTATAAGCGAATGGTGGTCATTGCTTAACAATGCAGGCTACAAATCACTACTTGATCAATTGAGTCATGAACAATTGATAGAATTCAAACAAGAACATCTTGCTGAAATTGAGGCAATTTCTGTAGAGGGTGTCATAGAGCTTAATACAGATACACTGTTTGGAGTTGTGCATGTGTAGTAAGCTGTAGTAATTCAGACTTGATCTGACAGCTACCGATATTTCAGGAGTTATAACTGAATCTGGTGTTTGACTGATTTGAAAAAAGGCGGCGTATCTGGTTGATTTGTAGTTGCGACACGACAAACAACCTGAGGAGATACGCCACCATGAAGAAGAATACCGTTGTTGGCCTGGCAGGTCGAGATACGATTGCTGACCCGCTGACAGAGATGCTCAAGGCAGGGGCACGACAGTTGATCCAGCAGGCAGTCGAGGTTGAACTGCAAGAGATGCTTGAAGACTACTCAGGACGACGCACAGAGGATGGCAGGGCCGGTGTCGTGCGCAACGGCTACCTGCCTGAGCGAGAACTGCAGACAGGCATGGGGCCTGTAACAGTCCGGATACCCAAGGTTCGCGCCAAGACGGGCAAGCCGCTGACCTTCCGCTCTTCACTGGTACCTCCCTATGTGCGGAAAACGAAGTCACTGGAGGCAGCGATTCCCTGGTTGTATCTGAAAGGAGTATCCAGTGGTGAGATGGGAGAGGCCCTGAAGGTTCTGGTGGGGCCAGAAGCACAGGGGCTGTCAGCGAGCACTGTGTCACGGTTGAAGCAAGTCTGGGCTCAGGAGTATCGGGCCTGGTGCGATGAGCGGTTGGATAAGGATGCTTGGGTGTATGTCTGGGCAGATGGCGTTTACAGTGGATTAAGATCGGAACAGACCAAGCTGTGTTCGCTGGTGGTGATCGGCGTGAATGAGCGCGGCGAGAAGCGTTTCCTGGCGATTGAGGACGGTGTACGCGAATCAACACAGAGCTGGCGTGAAGTATTGCTGAAATTGAAATCACGGGGAATGAATGTGCCGGAGTTAGCGATTGGTGATGGTGCCATGGGGTTTTGGGCGGCACTCGAAGAGGTCTACAGTGAGACACGCCAACAACGCTGCTGGATGCACAAGACCATGAACGTGCTAAATTGTCTGCCAAAATCAGCTCAGGCGAAGGCAAAACAGGCACTGCATGCGATTTGGCAGGCGGAGACCAAAGCAGATGCCGAGAAAGCCTTTGATCTGTTCCTCAAGACCTATGAGCCAAAATATCCGAAGGCCGCAATCTGTTTGCAAAAAGATCGCGATGAACTGATGGCATTCTATGATTTCCCTGCACAGCACTGGCAGAGCATACGGACCAGCAATCCGATTGAATCAACGTTCGGCACGATCCGTCACCGGACCAAGCGTTCAAAGGGTTGCCTGTCTCGGGACGGCATGCTGCATATGATGTTCAAACTTGGACAGTGTGCCGAGAAGAGATGGAGGCGCCTACGTGGTTTCGATTACCTGGCGAAGGTGATAACCGGAATAAAATTTAAAGATGGTGTCGAAGTGACAGAAATCGGCCAGGCTGCCGCTTGATTCAGGTTGGCAAACACCACTTTTGACAATAACTCATATTTCAGAAGGTGTGTGTCAGGTCAAGTTCTGTTCACGAACTTTTCCTTCCAGATCATTTTTCCATCAAGAAGTGTTTAAGCCTTTGTAGTCACGCAATCTTTTATCATAGTGCTGACCGGCGCTCATAAACACCAAATCCCCAATAGTTTTTACCAGGATCAAGCGGGCCGGCCCAGCCACTTTTTAATAGTGCTTTTGCAATAGAGCGATTTAATAAACCATGACCAATCAGGATCACAGACCCATGCTTTTCTGCAATCGCTTCAAGCCTGCTTGCACCGGACAATGCCCTCAACCGGGCCTCCCGGAGTGATTCAGTATTTGCTGAGTACCCCAAAAACCATAACACTCGAAAAAATACAGCCCATATTTCGGGTTGCAGCTTTGGACTTGGCCAATTGGCAGAGGGCAGTTCCATCTCTCTGAAGATCGGCTCTGCAAAACCCACTTCATCGACCCCCAACATTTCTGCTGACTCAATGGAACGCGGCAGGTCGCTGCAAACAACAGCATTGCAGCCAACGGCTATTTCAACAGCTTTATCGGATGGCCTTTGTGATCTTTTCAACCCGGCAGAATTGTATAATTTGATCCAGTGACGGAGTTCACTCGCCCTCAAGCGACCCAAATCGGGAACGTCGGGTTTGCCGTGTCTCAACAGAACGATCCGCATTCACTAAAATCCTCAATCGGCCACGTCACTCATCAAGATAAAACGTAACTGTTCAGCAATCGTGGTGCGCACGGCGCACCCTACGTTTTCAATCAGCCACGTCGTTCGGCAAGAGAGAATATCCATTACCAAACATTTTAAGGCTCAGTTGGTCTGATCAGGCCAACAACTGATCCAATACGTCGATCACTCGTGCTGCCGGCATCTCTTGAAGGCAGGCGCTAAAACTCGCCTTGTGCCGGTCGCACCCCTCTTCGCGACAGGGCACACAATCCTGCTCATAGTGCGGCTGCAGCAATAGGACGTTGCCCTGCCGCTGGCATTCACTTGAGGCCATGGAGAATGGCGGTTTCTCCGAATCATAATCCTTGGGCCAGGGCCCCCACTTCACCGGATTACTTGGGCCATAGAGGGCCAGGGTGGGAATACCATTGGCAGCGGCCAGGTGGGTCATGGCGGTATCCGGACCGATAAAGCAACGGGCGCGGGAGAGCAACATGGAGAGTTCACCGAAACCGAAGCGAGCCGAAACATCAATCACCTTATCAGGATAGCCTGCAGCCAGCTCCCTGCAGAATGCCCGTTCCTCCGCCTCCGGTCCTCCGGTGATGACTATGCGCAGACCGCGTTGTGCGAGCGCATCCACCACGCTCTCCCAGCCTGCCTTTGTCCAGCGTTTGTAGTGCCACATGGGAAAGGGGTGGATAACGGCAAAAGGTTGGAGAGCCGGATCAAACCCCAGGGCTTCACCGAGCCGGGATTCGTCAACCGCCGCCCTTGGCGGCACCACTCTCCTCAGCGGTTCGATGCCGAGCACCCGAGCCAGCATCAGGTTCTGTTCCACCGTATGCGTGTAGACGTTGTCGAGCAGAACCCAACCCCGGTTGGTCCAGCGTTTCCAGGTGTTTTGTGACCGCAGGTCCGGTACCAGGCCAACCCGTTGCGGCGCCGCCAACAGCCCGTAGATATTGGGGCGGTCACCGGCCAAGGTGGAGACGGCGAGATCGTAGCGCCGGAAGATACGCCGCAGCAGTTGCCAATACTGTCCCCGATCCGGGTGCTCCTCAATCTCGATCATTTCGTCGAGATCCGGATTACCTTCCAGCATGTTCCCCTTGCGGGCATAGACCAACACATCGATGGTGGTTTCCGGCCAGGCACGACGCAGGCTACGCAGCAGAGGTGTGGCGAGCAGTACGTCACCGATCTGGCGGGTGGCGATAAGCAGCACCCGGCGGGGTACCCTGCGCTTGGCGGCGGGCAACAGCTGGCAGTACGGCAGTTCAACCATCTATTTGCTCCCCCTCATCCAGGTACTGGCTGACGCCTCGTTCCGCCACCGGAACACGCCGCCCGGCCAAGGCGTCTTCAAGCCGTTTCACGTTTTCGGGCTCCATGTCTCTGGAGTGTTCCCGGTGCCACAGGTGCAATACAGGTACAGCATAGTGACCATCCTTGCGTTGACAGCCCCTGGCCATCAGACGCACCACCAGATCCGCGTCTTCATGCCCCCAACCCTGATAGCTCTCATCGAATCCGTTGACCCGCAAAAAATCATCCTTCCAGATCCCCAGATTACAGGAGCGGGCTCCCTGCCATTTCCCGGCACGGCGTTTGCGCCAGAACGCATCCCCTACGCGCAGCAGGGGGAGAAGCCGGTTGACCTCGCCCCGGAATCGGGCACCCAACCAGTCGGACAGCCTCCAGCCAGCAGGTTCGGCTTTCCCATCAAGCACGCGGGTACTCAATGCCTGATTCATCAACACGCGATTACCCGCCAGGAACCAGCCAGATTCCGCCAACATCCAGTGGCGCGCGATGAAGTCGGGAAAGGCCAGACAATCCCCGTCCAGGAACAGAAGATAGTTTCCGCTTGCCCGCGCCGCCGCCCGGTTTCGAGCGGCAGCTGCACGAAAGCCGTTATCGGCCTGCCACACATGGTGTACAGGGAACGGCGCCAGACTCTGCCAGCTGCGCACTACATCTGCCGTCTCCGGCCCCGAACCGTCGTCGGCCACGATAACCTCCAGGGGCGGGACCTCCTGACGTGCCAGGGAAGCAAGCACATGTTCCAGCGCCTTCGGCCACTGGTAGGTGACGACTATGACGCTCACCGCTGGCGTCATGGAGGACTCACTCACCATCCGGAGTGCCGTGCGACTCATCGGCCCGGCGCTGCTGCAGGTAGTACAGCTTCACGTATTTGTAGTAGACCCCTTCCGCATTGGAGACTGCGAGCAGAAAACCCTCCCGCCCGTCGAGAAAACCGGCTTTGAAAAGCCAGGTACGGAGGAAGGCCCAACAGCCTCGCAGAACTGCCCGGCCAACGCTCCCCTTCCTGCCTTGTGCCAGCAGTCTCTCTGCCCCCGCAGTGGAGTAACGGTTGACCTTGTCCAGCACCTGCTCCAGCGAGTCGAAACTCTGATGTTGCAGGGGAAAACGCAAGCGCCCTGCCGTCCCCCTGAACAGCAGGCGTTCATGCACCAGGTCATTGCTGAACTCCGCGCTGCCCCGGCGAAACAGTCGCGCCACATAGTCGGGCCACCAGCCACTGTGTCGCATCTCCCGGCCACAGTAGGAGGAGAGCCGGGGCATCTCATAGACACTCTCTCCGCCTTTACCAAGGATCACCGTTTCAATCTCGGCACGCAACGATTCGCTGACCCGTTCATCGGCATCCAGAGAGAGCACCCAGTCGCTGGTGGCATAAGCCAGGACGCGATTTTTCTGCACACCGAAACCCTGCCAGTCGCTATCGACATATACCCTGTCGGTATACTCTCGGCAGATCTCAAGGGTCCCATCAGCACTGCCGGAATCAAGCACCACGATCTCATCCGCCCAGCTAACCGACTCCAGGCAGGGCCGGATTCGAGCCGCCTCGTCACGCACGATGATGACCACGCTCAATTTGTTCACTTCCGTATTCTCTTTCCAGATTGGACAAATCCAGTAGACAAGGGCCCCGTCGACATCCCGAAGTGGAGAAACAGCAGCATCAATTTTGCCGTCATATCGAGGTTTATTTCCTGACCAAGCGGTAGTGTTTCTTACTCAGTTCCATATTGAACCAGCCTTCCAGTTTCATCGCCAGACGGTGTTTACGCTCCTTGCGCGTGGGTTGGTGGCTGGGATCGGGGGCAAAGTGCTTCTCCGCCTCCGCAGCCAGCCAGGGTTGAACCACCGCAGGATGGCTGCCCTCAAAAGGCCTGACCGCCTGAGGATCAATGGAATAGGTCTCGAACTTCGGCGGCTCATGCCCCCAATAGCGGCTCACCTGCTGGATCTTCTCCCGCATGCGCGCCGCACTGCGGACATGTCCATAGTGGTAGATCGGTGTACCGGCCATGGCCGCCTTTGGATAACGCCCCTGCTTGTTCTTATCCATAACCACGAAGAAGAGACCGTCCGGGGAGTAGTTGCGAATCGTGTTGCGGATGATGCGCGGAGCCCGACGGTACCAACCGGGACTGATCGCCACCCAGTCGGGGCTGCCGTAAAAGTGGTGATAATCGAAGACCAGGGCCTCTACCTCCGAGTCGTCCAAATGGCGCTCCATGGTTGCGCGGATAGTTTCCAGATCCTGCTCATGCAGCACCTCGTCACCCTCCAGGTAGAAAGCCCAGTCGCCGCTGCAGTTGAACTGGGCGATCATCTTTTGCTGCGCGTAGACATAACCCCGGTCCTGCATGGCCTCATTCCAACGGGTATCGATGATACGGATTTTGTCGCTACCGATAGCCTCGATACGCTCTCGGGTACCATCGCTGCTTTCACCCAGTGCGATGACAAACTCATCGCAGATCGGCAATACCGAACGAATGCTCTCCTCGAACGGATATCCCAGAAGGACCCCGTTGCGCAAAAAGGTAAACCCGCTAATCTTCATAATGACTCCTGCTGCTGGTCTCCATCTGAGCATCCTCTGACATCAACTGCGCAAGACGGGAAAAGACCGTCTCGGGCGCCAACGAATCAAAACAGACCGGATCTCCCCCAGCCGCCTCAGCATAAACACATGTCCGTTTCAAACAGGGGGCGCAATCGAAATCGACTTCAAGATTTACCTGGGATTCTCCAACTACGCCCGTGAGTGAAGGTCGGGTGGGGCCGTAGAGAATGACAGCGGGAACACCAAGTGCGCCAGTCAGATGCGCCAGACCGGTATCCACTGCGGCGACACCACGCGCACCGGCAATCACACCGGCAAGCCCTGCAAGATCGAGTTTTGGCAGCAGTTCTGCATTGCCCATATCTTCAGAGAGCCGCTCTGCCCGTTGCCTTTCCACATCACTCCCCCAAGGCAGAAAGACCTTCAACCCGGCAATACCGGCAAGTCGGATCAGCGACCTCCAATCCTGCTCCGGATAGTGTTTGCTCTGCCAGGTCGTTCCATGCAGAAGCAGCAGATAGGGTTCATCCGTCAGCTGCTGTTGAAAACGCCCGCCGTCGATGCCGTAATCCGGATCAGACCCCGGCATGGGATAACCCAGCGCATGGGCGAACAGCTGGCGCACCCGGGTAATCGCATGTAATCCCTTGGGGATATAGAGCGGATGGGAGTAAGCTAGCGCCGCCAGTGGTTCCCGGGCCGAACTCTGATCCAGGCCAAACCTTGGGCCGTGAGTTTTTACCGAAATGAAGGCGCTCTTCAGCAGGCCCTGTGCATCGATCACCGCATCGTAACGCCGCGCCCTGACTGCCGATTTGAAGGCTCGCCACTCTCCGCTGCGCCAGGTCTTCACCACCGATCGACGCCAGCGGCGCATGGCCACGGACATCACTTTGTCCACCGCCGGATGCCATGCAGGAATTTCGGCAAAGGCCTCCTCCACCACCCAATCGAAGCGGATATCCGACAGTGCGGCCGCCGCATCCGTCAATGCAGGCAGTGTATGGACCACGTCTCCCAGAGAGGAGGTTTTGATTACCAGCACCCTCATTGGGGCAACCCGTCCAGCGCCTTGGAGACCATCTCCACCGGCATCTTCTGCAGACAATCAAGATGCCCCAGGGGACACTCCCGTTTGAAACAGGGGCTGCAGTCGAGTCCCAGACGAACGATCTGTGAGCGCCTGTTCAACGGCGGGGTAAAACCAGGATCAGTGGAACCATAGACCGCCACCAGCCGCCGGTTGAGCGCAGCGGCAACATGCATCAGGCCGGAGTCATTACTCACTACCGCATCAGCCAGTGAAAGCAGATCCACCGCCTGTGCAAGACGGGTGCGGCCACTCAGGTCGACACAGCGACCCTCCGCCACCCGGTTGACCGCTTCACACACCGGCCGGTCTTTTTCGGAACCGAACAGCCAGACATCCCAACCTGACTCGATCCGCTGCCTTGCCAGCTCACCATAATTACCCTCGGGCCAGCGCTTTGAGGGGCCGAACTCCGCCCCTGGGCAGAGTGCCAGCAGCGGGCGTGTGCCCTTCTGTAGACCGAGATCCAACATCGCCTGCCGGGCGTCCGCCTCCAGAACCTCCAGCGCCGGGGGAGGTATCTCCGGCAGAGCGGATTCATCTGCGGGAAAGGCCAGCGCAACAAACCGCTGCACGGTCATGGTCAGATGCTGCTTGTCGAGTTTGCGAAAATCATTCAGCAGACCGTAGCGCATCTCTCCCAACCAGCCGGTACGTTGCGGGATACGGGCAAAAAACGGCACCAGCGCGGATTTAAGTGAATTGGGCAACAGGATCGCCTGTCCATAGCGCCCACGCAAGACACGACCCAGGCGCCAGCGATCCATCAACCCCAGGCGTCCATGCCCGACGGGCATGTCGATCGCTTCATCGACCTCGGGCATACGCGAAAGCAGTGGACGGCTCCAGGCGGACGCAAGCACGTCGATCGCAACAGATGGGGAGCGCTGTTTCAGCGCCTTGAACAGGCTCTGCGCCATAACCATGTCGCCGGCCCAGGACGGGCCGACCACAAGTAAGCGGGCAGAGGGGGAGTGGGCTGAACCCAACGGAAACGCGGCGGGATCAGTCAGTCAATTGATAGTGCGCGCCACAATAGGGACAGACCGCACTACCGGTTTTTTCGATGGGCAGGAATACCTTTGGGTGCATGCTTGCAACAGCATCACTGGTACGGGGGCAGCTCAACGGCAGATCGTTGCGCGATACCTTGATCACTTCCTGTCCATAGGACTGGGTACTTGCTTGTGTCATGGGCTTACTCTCCTGCGGCCACCCTCGCGGGTCATTATAGATTGAGCGGAATTATACCAGTGACAGCCACTCCGGGTTCTGTTCCCGGCGGCCATGTACCTGGTCGAAATACATCGTCTGCAACTTCTCGGTAATCGGTCCGCGACTGCCGCTGCCGATGGCCCGGTTATCCACCTCCCGAATCGGCGTGACCTCCGCAGCCGTGCCGGTAAAGAAGGCCTCGTCGGCAATATAGACTTCATCGCGGGTAATACGCTTTTCGACCACCGGAATATCCAGCTCCTGCGCCAGACTCATCACCGTGCGACGGGTGATGCCATCCAGGGCGGAGGTCAGGTCCGGCGTGTAGATCACCCCGTCACGGACGATGAAGATGTTCTCGCCGCTTCCCTCCATGACAAAACCGTTGGCATCCAACAGCAATGCCTCATCGTAGCCGTCATGCAGCGCCTCCTGCAGTGCCATCATGGAGTTCATATAGTTGCCGTTGGCCTTGGCGCGGCACATGGTGGCGTTGACATGGTGACGGGTGAAGGAGCTGACGCGAATACGGATGCCCTTGTTGATGCCGTCATCCCCCAGATAGGCGCCCCACTCCCAGGCCGCCGCCATGACGTGAACCTTGAGATTGTCGGCGCGCAGCCCCATACCCTCGCAACCGTAAAAGCACATGGGCCGGAGGTAGGCAGAATCCAGATTGTTTTCACGCACCACTGCCCGCTGGGCCGCGTTGAGAGTGTCACGATCAAAGGGCATCGGCATGCCGAGGATATGGGCGGAGTTGAACAGCCGGTCGGTATGATCCTGCAAGCGGAATATCGACGTCCCCTGTTCGGCATGATAGGCGCGCACCCCTTCGAATACCCCCATCCCGTAGTGGAGGGTATGGGTGAGCACATGGATCTTGGCTTCGCGCCAGGGCACCATCTCGCCATCCAGCCAGATGACTCCGTCGTGATCCGCCATTGTCGACATCATTGTTCGTCTCTCAATTCAATTTAGTTTATTGGGGGCGGAGCGTCATGGTGCGCGCAGCGCACCCTACCTCTATTGGTTCCAGACCCCGCCGCCATCAATGCATTTGACTCAGCCCTGCATCAGGGAAAACCAGGTCTCCTTCACCAGCGCACGTTCACCCAGCAGCTCATCATCGGCAATCAGGGCGGGCTGATCCATCAATGCATTGCGGTGGTATCTGGCACGAAACATCCGGTAGGCCTCCGCCAGCTTTTCGGCAGCACCGCCCCCCAGCAAACCCAGCCGGGAGAGGCTCCCCAGCAGACGGACATTGTCCGTCCAGGCCAGCAGGTCCGGGTAGTCGCGCACCCATCGCAGGACCGCGTATTGAACCATAAATTCGATGTCGACGATACCGCCGACCCCCTGCTTCAGGTCGAAGCGACCCTTGCCACTTTTATCCAGATTATCCCGCATCTTCTCGCGCATCTTTACCACTTCGGCACGCAAAACCTCCATATCTTGCACCTGGTTGAGGATATCCCTTCGCACCGCCTCGAAACGCGCTTTCACCTTAACGTCCCCTGCAACCACCCGCGCCCGGATCAATGCCTGATGCTCCCAGACCCAGGCGCTCTCTTGCTGATAGGCCTCAAAGGTATTCATGGAGCTGACCATCATGCCGGAGTTACCATTCGGCCGCAGCCGCATATCCACCTCGTAGAGGATACCCAACGGTGTCAGGGTGGTGAAGAGTGAAATGATGCGCTGAGCCAGGCGGGCGAAGAAAAGATCCACCGAGATGGGACTCTCGCCGTCGGTCATGGCATGCGTATCATCGATGCCGTGCAGAAAGACCATATCCAGATCCGAGCCGTAACCCAGCTCGATGCCCCCCAGCTTGCCGTAACCCACCACGGCAAAACCAGTCTCATCGGCCTCCAGCCCCGCCGGGCGACCATACCGCTGCACCGTATAGTGCCAGGCCAGCTCGATCACCTTTGCCACCACGGTCTCGGCAATGGCACTCAGGTAGTCGCTGACCACCATCAGCGGAATACGGCCGGTGATATCCGCAGCCGCCACCCGCAGCTTATTACTCTGGGCAAACTGGCGCAGACGATCCATCTGCTGCTCCAAATCGTCCTCGTCCAACCCTCCTAGCAAGGTGTTGAGTTCGGTCATCAACTCCTGCTGTTTCAAAGGCGAGTAGAGACGGCGGGGATCGAGCAGTTCATCCAACAGGATGGGATGACGGGTCAGCAGCTTGGCGATCCAGGGACTGATTCCACTGAGATGCACCAGCTGGGAGAGCACGATAGGACTCTCGACCAGCAGGGCGATGTAGGCGGTCCGCCGCACGATCGATTCCAACAGGCCGAGCACAGGCTCCAGCGCCACGTCGGATTGATCGATACTTCCCACCGCTTCGAGCAGCAGCGGCATCAAACGATCGATGCGCTCCAACCCCCTGGCGCCCATGCTTCTGCAACCATGACAACCGCGAAACAGGGCGATCCTCTCCAGCGCCTTGCTTCCGTCCTCGAAACCGGCCTCCTCCAGCGCCGCGACAGCATCGGCCTCATCCAGCGTATCTTTCCAGACCCCAATCAACAGCTGCGCATCTTCGTCGCCATCCGTCTGAGGGGCGGCAAACACCATGTCGAAATGGCCCTGCACCCGCTGACGATGGCTGGAGAGTTCTGTCTCAAACGCTGCCCAGTCCGCAAAATTCATCGCCCGGGCCAAACGCAATCTGCCGGCATCATCTGTCGGCAGGAGATGGCTTTGTCGATCAGCCCAGGCCTGGATGCGATTCTCCACCAAACGCAGGAATTCATAGGCTTCCGCCAATTCACCCACCACATATTCGGGCAGATGGTCCCGCTCTGCCAGCAATTGCAGCACCGGCAGGATGGGGCGGATCTGTAGATCCACATCCCGGCCACCACGGATCAGCTGGAAGGCCTGGCCAATGAATTCGATCTCCCGGATACCCCCCTGACCGAGTTTGACATTGGCGTCCATCCCTTTCTTATGCAGTTCCCGGCTGATCAGTATCTTCATCTCGCGCAGGGATTCGATGACTCCGAAGTCCAGATAGCGCCGGTAGACGAAAGGACGCAACATCGCAATCAACCGCTCACCAGCCACAAGGTCACCTGCCACCACCCGTGCCTTGATCATGGCGTAACGCTCCCACTCCCGCGCCTGGGACTCGTAGTAACCCTCCAGGGCATCGAAACTCATGGCAAGGGGGCCGGCACTGCCGAAGGGGCGCAAACGGGTATCGACCCGAAAAACAAAACCATCCGCGTTGACGTTATCAAGCGCCTGTACCAGACGCTGGCAGAGACGGATAAAGAACTGCTCGTTGGTCTGGAAGCGGCCGCCATCGGTCTGCCCCATCTCCGGATAGCAGAAGATCAGGTCGATATCGGATGAGAGATTGAGTTCCCGCGCCCCCAGTTTGCCCATGCCGAGAACCACCAGCGGTTGAGCCTCGCCCGCTTCGTTGCGCGGCGTCCCCATCTCGGTGCAGGTCCATTCATAGAGCAGCGAGAGGGTAAGATCGATGGCGGCATCGGCAAGGGCCGACAGGTCTTCCAATGTCTCTGCAAGTGGCGCCCAGCCAGCGATATCGCGCCAGATGATGCGTACCATCTGAACACGGCGAAATAACCGCAGGCACTTGTGCAGGGTGGGTTCATCAGAAACATCCCGCAAGGCTTCACTGAGCTTGCCGGCCATCTCGCCATCGGCAAAACTGCGTGTCAGATCACCTTCGGTGTAGAGCGAGGACAGCAGATTCTCATCCCGCAAGCAGCTCTGTAAAACGTACTGGCTCGCCTCCCAGACCGACTTCAACGCGGCGAGAAACTCGGCATCCGCCGCAATCTCAGCCCCCTTCCCGCCAACCTGTTCCAGCCACCTCTGCCAGTCGGACTCGACCTGCTGCTGTAGTATTTCCGGGGAAGGCGCATCCATCGTAGACTCCTGGCTTTTCGATCACGGTCGCTATTGTAACGCCGCCGGGCACAAAGGCGAGAAGAGAGAAGGGTTAAGGAAGCGCAGAATGGATGTCATTTCGAGCATAGCGAGAAATCTCAGGCTACGTAGCTCATTGACATTGTGGTGGTTTGAGATCTCTCCCTGCGGTCGAGATGACAATAGTCGGCTTAATTCAGTAGTTCCTTAAGGAGACACTATAACGCCATGCCCCGACAGCCAGGCACGGTCCAACTCCCAGTGTACGCGTTTGATCTCAGGATCGGCAACGACCAGATCCCGCGCCCTGGTCTGCACCTTGGCCAGATTTTTCTGAGCCTTCTGAAATTCAGCACTGGCGGGGTTTTTTCCCGCCACCCGAGGAAAGAGGATACCCAGCACCCGCGCCACCGGCACCTCCGTGGATCTTGGTGAGCTCATCACCGCAATGCCATTGCTGATGCGCAACACACGAAAGGCATAAGGAAACGCTGTAATCTCCGCTTCTGCCTCCAGCAGATCATTCAGGTCGGAAGCCTTGGGATCCTCGTAAAGAAAAAGCACCAGTAACCCCAGCACAAAGATACCAAGACCTATCGCATAGTTTCTGGTTCCACGATCCATAATCAACGCCCTAATAGAAAACAGTGGCGATCAAGGCTACCAATCCGATGGGAACAGTGCCTTGCGAATTTTCAACGGCAATGCCTTACGCTCTATGCAGGATTCACCCCACCGATGTGTCCAGGAAGATCACTCCAGACCCATGACAAGGTCTAAGAAGAGTTGACTTCGCAGAACCCGGACCTGGTTGGCCATCAATAACCAACTGCGATATAGGCTGGTATGTTCAGTCCCAGAGCGCCAGGATCGTGGCCATCGCGCGGGTGAATTCGTCGAAGGAGTGGGGTTTTACAATGTAGTCGTCGACATCGTATTCGAACGCGGCGGCCCGGTCTTTCGGCTCATTGGACGACGTCAGAACGATGATGTGAAGTTCTTTGAGTTCGGGATCGCTACGCAGCTCACGTAAAAACTCAATGCCGCTCATCTTCGGAAGATTGAGATCCAGAAGGATAAGCGCCGGCGGTGGCGATATCTTTTCGAACCCGTCCTCTCCTCGTAGCATGCTGAGTGCTTCCAGGCCGGTTCGGGCGATATGCAGAGGGTTGCTGACTTTGTTCTTCTTCAGGGCACGCTGGACAGTCATGATATCGACCCTGTCGTCCTCGATCAGCAATATTGTCTCGTCTCTGTTCAACATAACTCGCTATTCCCGGTCTGATACCTTGTTTTCATTTCCGGCCCCACTACTCAGAAGAACGGTTCTTCGGCCAGGTGAAGTAGAAACACGCGCCCTCTCCGACAGCAGACTCCAATCTTATTGTGCCACCATGCTCTTCCACAATCTTCTTGACCAACGCCAAGCCGATACCGGTGCTGCTTTCGAAGTCACTCGACTCCAGAATCTGAAACATCATAAAAACTTTGTTGTGATATTCCGGCGCTATTCCCTTGCCGTCGTCGCACACGGAGAATTGATAGACATCTCCATAACTTTCACCCTTTAGCCGGATCTTTCCCTTATCTCCGCCATGGTGTTTCAGACTGTTACTGATCAGGTTGGAGAACACCTGGCCGAGCTGGAGCCGGTCAACGTACATGCTCGGCATTTCACCCTTGATCTTAATCGTGAACCCTTTGGGAGGGGAGAGTGAATCGATAATCTCGTCGACCAGCTCCCGGGTATCGACCTGATTCTCTGAGTCAGCTGTCTTCCCAACCCGGGAATACTCCAACAGTCCTTCGATCAGATCATGCATCCGCCGTACGCGGTCGCGGAGCAGGGCGAGCTGTTCCCTCGATGCATCATCCAGTTTGTCTGCAAGATCCTCCTGGATCCACTGAGCGAGGTTGCTCACCGCCCGCAAGGGGGCCTTAAGGTCATGAGATGTCACATAGGCGAACTGTTCGAGATACTGAGCCCTTCGTTCCGCCTCGGCCGTACGGTAGGCGACACGATGCTCCAGCGTCTCGTTCAGGTGCTGCAGTTCCTGCTCGGCGGATTTACGATCAACCACTTCCCGGTTCAGGGCCTGTACAGCCTCCCACAACTGTGACGTTCTCTCTTCGACCTCCAGTCGCACCTGCCTGGCCCGCCCCACCAGGGTTGTCACGTAGGTGATAAGCAGGACGGTAAAAGCGATACCTCCGAAAAGGATGATCCAGCTCCTCCAGGTTTCGGCCTGGAATTTTTCGGCGGCAGGATTGCACACCACCTCCCACTGTTGGGTCCCGACCGAGATCCTTTGACTGTAGGTTATATCAGAAGTATCGACCTCGGTGTCGGGCGCCCGGCCCTCTCTCATCCGGGAGAGATGGGTATAGATCAGTTGCCCATCCCCTGTCGAGGGTCCCTGGTAGAAGTGAAGATCAACCCCTCCAGACCGAAGACTCTCCAGAGCCCGCTCGACAATATCGCCGATACTGAAAATGCCGATCGCAAATCCTCTGACCCCAGGGGATGTCAGAGCCGGATCATCTTCCTGTTTTTCATTCTTGAAAAAGACAGGAACAGCAACCATGACGCCTGTCTTCTCACCGGTTTCGTCCATGAGAGGGACACCGGGAGAGACCTGGAGTGATCGGGTGATTTCCGCCTCCCCCAACAGGGTTGAAACGATCGGATTGGCGCCCACGTTGAAGCCCAATGCCTCTTTGTTGCTCTGGTAGGGCTGGATGTAGAGGACAGGATAGTATATGGGCCGATCGCGGCTCTCGATCAGCTTGCCTGAAAGGTCATCCTCCGTGATCCGGAAGGGGGGGAAACTTTGCTGAGCCTCCTTGATGAAGGCGGACCGGTTCTCGGCGAGCACCACGGGCACCCACTCCAGGGCCTTGATGCCTGCCTGGCGTTTCAGGGGCGGGCCCACGAATTTACGGAACTCCCGGCGGTCCACGACCTCCGACGCCTCAAAAAAGCTGGCGATATCCTGGACTATCCCGAGGGAGTGCTTGAGCTCCCTCTGGACTACCAATATACGATCCTGGGCTGCCTCGCGGAATGCGATTTCAACCTGGCTTCTCTCCCAGCCCAAGGATTGTATAAATGCGGCAAGCGTCAGCAACACGCCTATCATCGCAACCAGCGCAACGGGAAAGTAGCCCCACCAGATCGACTTTGCTACCTGCGTCTTCTCCAGAGACGGCCAGCTGGCCAACCTTGCGAGGACTCTCTCGGTCACGCGCCGTTTCATCTCAGGATTTGGCCGGAAAGTGGCGGGCGATTGTATTGCTGATGTGCATCAGGATCTCATCCATTGCCTCTTCGATTTCGCCGTTGATGATCAACGGGGTCTTATCCTTCTCCGATTCCAAAACCAGATAGGATTGCAGTGTCCATATCTGGTCGAGTTGTTTCAGGTAACGGGATGAGGCACGCTCGGGTTGCTCCCGCTCCCGGTGCTTAAGGCGTTTCGCAAGCGTCTTTTTGTGAGGAACAACCAGCATCAGGGGAATGACGATGGCCTGGTCCCGGGCGATGTCCAGTTCGAGTTTCGAAGGCAACACATAGACGCCATCGACGATCAGGTCGTGGCTCTCCTTGGCTGCCCGGTAAATCGTCGCTTCCAGTCCATGCTTGACTATCTTGAACTGGGAGAGAAAACCCCGGATCACCTCTATGTGGCCAGGTTCAGACGCTGGTTCGCTGTCTGTCGCCAACCCCCGCCAGGCCTCAAAACTTGAAAAGGAGAGGGTGGGGATCTCTGCTGGTGGAAGATAACAGCGAACGATCTCCCGCATCATATCGGTAGATTGGGTTCTGACAATATTCAACTGATAGGCCAGTTCCGTTGTCAGTGTGCTCTTTCCCGTGCCTGTTATGCCGCCAACCAGGACGATCAAAGGAAGACCACTATCCTTGAACCGTCGCCAGGAGAGAAACCGGTCAGCGGCCGCTTGGGAACAATGCGTCGCCAGTCGCTCATACACAATTTTCCTGAGGACGACATGATCGATAACCGTCTCTTCTCCCTTCTTCAGGGACTCGTGTACCTGCTTCGCAGTCTCCAGCGCGTCTACACGATCGATGGCACAGGCCTGCAGTGAACGAGAGAGTATGCCTGCTGAAAAAGGGACCTCATCAGTAGCGGTCTGAACCACAATCTGCAGTTCCCGGGATGACCCCAGATCGTAAGATTTCGCCAGCGATGATCCAAAGCGTTTCCGTACTTCAGCAGAGACCCGCTCTCTGAGTGTATCGGTTGTGATTTTTTCCTTATTCTCAATCTTGCTGCGAATAGACTGGGCAATCAGGTAGGCATCCTGAAATGAAAGACCGGCGCGCACAAGGGACTCCACCAGCACCCCCCGCAGGAAGGGAATACTCTCGCCGCTGGCACTCTCGATAATGAATAGTTTACTCACCTGCTCCTGCCGTCAAAAAGAACCGAGGCCCGGTCTGGGCCGATCCAGCCTTTCCAGGGGGATCGAGATAGCGCCGTCACGCACAAACCCCGACGGTTTACCGAGTTCGTCGTAACAGACACACTGATCCCCTTCAAACATGAAATCGCCGATATAGCGATGGGTGATCTTGCGCTTGAGGTTCTTTGCGTAGGGTAACCCGAGAAAGTGGCTGACAAATCCCCTGATCACGCCGGCGTGGACCACGACCAGGATAGTCTCATCCTGGTGCTTGGCGGTTAGTGACTCGAAAAAATCAACGCTGCGTGCCTGCATCTGCCTGAAACTCTCGCCGAGAGGATAGACGAAATCAGGGTTCTTCTTGTGCTGGGGAAAGTTTTTTTCCACCCAAGACTTGCTTTTGCGGTACAACGTACCGTAGTTAATCTCGTTCAGCGCCAGTGTATCGTGGATCAGAGGTATACCCCGCTTCCGCGCGTAGAACATCCCCGTCTGACGGGCCCGTTCCAGATAGCTGGTATAGACGGCAGAGAACTGGATGTTGCGTTCGTTCAGAATCGCATCCACATAGGTCAGATCTGCTTCCCAACCTTTGACCGGCGGCGCATCGCACCAACCCATAATCAGGCCTGACGCATTGATGAGAGTCTTATAGTGTCTGACGACGATGGCGCGCATGATTTTGTGTGAATCCGTTTCAGAGACAATGCTCTGATGTGATCATACCCCGCACGTTTCGCAAGACTCAACCTGTAGAGCACCTTTGCGAATGGCGGGATTGAATCGACAAGCGGGTTAGACCTTTAATCTCGTCCACGAAAATCCTCGCGGAGTTTCCATGGCATTTGTATTCTCTACCGGAAATGAAAACTATCGCTATATTGGGTTTTTCCCGAACTATGGCTTCGGCCAATAGCGATACCTGATTAAGACCTTCAGTGCGGGAATAATGGCAACAAGATACAATGGAATCGCCACCACTATGACCCACCTTGTTGTCTCACTGTTTGTCATATCCAGAAATTCATCGAGCGCCACACCCACGAACAAAAGGCCGATCGGAAAGTACATGATATAGACCCCGGAAAGCAGAGACGGAGTAAACGATTTCTTGCTTAGCCGGGTTGTGACCCAGATGGTGAATGCCAGCATAAAACCCACGCCTAATCCAACAATAGCTATCTCCTTGCCCTGGACATCCAGGACGAGAAACAGAGGCTGGAGTCCCCACACAAAGAGTCCCAAAACAAGCGCCACAATCACTCGACGTGCATCAAGATACTTGCCCAATAATGCCAAACCCACCACATACAAGGAAGCAACAGCCATGACCAAAATGATATCATTATTGTCATTACCGACTATCGAAAGATGGCCCGTCACGTACATCACCAGAAAGAGGACTAGCTGAGGGCAGATTACGGCGGTGAAATAGAGCAGTAGCACTGCCTGATTGGCCAGGATGGTGGTGGCCTTGACTGGCATCCTCGACTGTCGGATGGCCCAGATAGCAGGCAGAATGGTGAACGCGGTAATTATGCCGAGGATGCCAAAAACCCCACTATCGGCAGCCTTGTCCAACAGGTCTCCAATATCCTCTCCCCTCGTTACAAGATATGCAGCCCCAAATACGATTCCCAACATCAGGATTCCATAGAGCAAAAACAGCAAAAGGAATGAGTGCAACCCTGCAGACCATACCAGGGGTTTGCGGATCCGCAGATAACGGTCGACGCGCCCAATGAGCCGGGGGTAGGGTAAGCGAAGACGGGGCAACCCAAAGCGTCTCTCGCTCATTCCCAGCCGCCGATTTCGAATACTCAAAGGAAGCACCAACAAGGTGAGCATCCCGGCGACGAAGAAGCTGAGAAAAATATAAAAAGGAATAGACGCAAGAGTCCGTTCAAAATAGTCACCGCTTCCCGCTCTGAACGCCTTTGCTGCATAAATGCTCTTTAACACATCGCCCAGAGGCAGAGGAGGCGCCTCATCATCGTAGTACCCAACCTGCAGCAGACAGCCTCTATCGTAGCCACAAACTTTGACTCCGTAAGAGAAGCGAAACGCTTCGTCGATTCCGTAGCGCCTGAGGACACTGCGAATCTCCTGTTCGTTGCTCTGGACCACCTCTCTATCAAGCTCAGGATGACAGCACCAGAATCCGTACCGCTCATGAAAAGCGTACTCCTGGGCAAACTCTCCATCGGGAGTCACATCGGCGATCCGCTGCACCACAGGCAGCGCGAAGGAGAGCGGATTGAGCTGTATCATAAAAAAGCAGGCCATATAGAGGACTGCGGTCAACAGCGTCTTACGCCAACCAAACTCCCCCAGAGGTGAACGAAACTGCTGAAACACCCACAGGGCCAGGACCAGCCAGCCCATGATCTGAAACCAGCCCATCAGGCTTTCAAACTCCATGATGGTAGGCACTGATGTGCGGCTGACGGGATAGAGCCATCCCAGCACATAGAGCACCAGATTGGCCAGGATCAGGGAGAACCAAACGAAGTAGTGCACCCGGGTACGCCAGATAAGCGGGCGGTGCAACAGCAGCCGACGGTCCAGACTGCGCAGGAAAGAGGGGATCACCAGTCGAAGCAATGGCTGCAACAGGCGATTTAGGCCTTTGCGCCGTGGCTTGGGGCTGATGTCGTTCTGTGCCGCGGCCATGACCTGCTAATGGAACAATTGTTTGATGGAACGGCTGATATCGCGGAAATACTCCACTTCCACTCCCTCGCTCAGCAAGAGCTGCAACAGCTCGCGATGGGTTACCTCCAGCGGTACGGTAATGACGTAGGCGACACCACTGTGCTGGATCTGATGCAGATTCAAGCTGCGCAGGTAGCCGCGCAGTTCCTGCTCTTCACAGTCCGTGCCCAGTTCGTAGGTATTGAAGCGCCGTTGCTCCCCCATCTGTTCGACCAGTCCATTGAATTTCACCCGCCCCCGTTCCAGGAACAGGATGCGGTCGGCAATGGCCTCGACCTCGTGCAGGTGTTGGGAGGAGATCAGCACAGACATCGGGTATCGCAGCCCGTCGGCCAGGTTGCGCAGGTCCTTGAGCACCACCTGTTGGGCCTTGAAATCGAGATTGGCCAGCGGCTCATCGATGATCAGCAGTCTGGGCCGCCACACCAAGGCACGGGCAAGGGCGAAACGCAATTTAAAACCACCGGAGAGTTCGGACCAGCACTTCTCCAGATGCTCCCCCAGTCCCAGGCGTTCGACGATGAAACCCACCTCACGCAGGTTGTCTTCACCGAGAATCCCGTGGATGGCCGCCTCGTACTGGAGATTTTCCTCCAGGGTGCCATATACCTTGGGGAGTTCCTGAGGCACGTAGGCAATTTCCTCCTTGACCTTGACCCAGTCGATGCCTTTTTTCGTGTTACTCTCCTGCTTCAACAGCGGGAAGGCCATACTGCCCTGGTCGTGGAGCAGGTCCCCGGCGACCAGACGAAACAGGGTAGTCTTGCCGTTGCCGTTCTCCCCCACCACCCCGGTGATCTCGCCAAGCCGAAGCTTCAGCTCGATACCCCGCAGCCGGAACCCGGACTTGGGGTAGGCCTTACCCAGGTTCTCGCTGCCAAACACCACGTCCCGCTGCGGAGCCATATCCTGGTATCGCTGCTCGGCCTGCTCGATGGCCCGGTCCAGCGACTCGGCTCCGGTACCATTCCTGAAGTCCTCGACGATGTCGCCGACAAGGTCCAGCATCTCGTCGAGCACCCGCCTACGCTGCTCGTCGCCGGGGGCCTTGGTGTAATTCAGTCGGAGGATCAGCGCAGAGTGGCGCAACCTGCTATCGAGCGCGTATGTGTTAGCGAATCCCATCAGTAAGGTACTGCCCTCCTTCGGGTCCGCCTCAATACCCAAGCAGAGTTCCGCGGCGACCTGCTCAATCTCCTGGTTCATATCGTTATTACTCATGCGATGACGCCGTCCATGAGTGCAAGCGCCTGATAGAGCAGCTTGTTGCGGCGCTGTTCGATCTCGTCGAAGGCGGTCGTCCCACGCCGCTCAGCCTTGTTCAGCCGGTTATAGCTGGCACTAATAACAATCACTTCATTGAGGTCGTCCGCGTTGTCGCGGGAGAAGTCGCGCACGAAGTCCATCAGCCGCTTGATCGCCTCGCTGATGTTGTCGTCGGCGAACAACAGTTGGATCTGCTGGTGCCGTTGCGATAGGTCGTTTGTCGAAGCCATGTCCAGGATGCGTAACTCAGTGTTCCTGTTCTGTGTCTGTCAGATCCGGTATGCGCAACTGAAGGTGCGGGTCCACCGGCGGGATGCCCCGACTGGTGATCTTTCCCGTCCTCTGTTTTGGCATAACGGATTGGAACATATCAAACGCTCTCTTCCCCTTGCTCTCTGGCTTTGATGGCGGTGAGAAGCCGTGGCAGGTTTTCAGCCCACATCGGCTCCCGGAGATCGAGAACCAGCGAGTTACGCAGCCGGTCAAGAACCTTTCCAAGATTGTTCCTGAGCTCGAACAGTCGGGTTTTTTGCCGGTTAAGGTCACTGGTGTCGAGGTGCTTCTCGATGTAGACAGGAAAAAGGGCGTCGATCTCACCAATCTTGGCGTCGATCTGCTCAGTGGCGGTCACCCGGAAGCCGATATCCAGAAAGGCCTCATCAAGATAGCCTGCGATGAGCTTATGCCCCCCATTCAATGCCTCGCCGTAGAGACTGAGGACACTCTCCATACCGACCCAAGGAGAGAGCAGGCTATTGCCGGAGACGATGGACAACACCACATCGCTTTCTGCCACCACCCGAAGGATAAAGGCCTCGACATCCTCTCCCGGCCGGATGTTCTTGCTGTCGATACACACCGGGATACCCTCGGACTCCAGCGCGGCGCTGATCCTGCCTGCCACACCCAAGTCCGCGTGACTGTAGGAGATGAACACCGTGGGGACGGATGCCAAAGTCCGGTGCGCAGCCAAACCGGCCGGAGGTAATGGCTCGGACTGCTCCCCGGCGAACCATTCACCAAGCAGGTCGAGCAACGCATAGCGCACCCGGTTACGGGTTTGCTCCTCCCTGGAAGCATCGATCAAACCCCGCCGCCGCTCCTTAGTCACCTTGGCGAGCGCCGCCTGGTGCTGGATCAGCTCCTGCTCGACCTCAGCATCCGAGCCAGCCAACGCGCCCCGAAACTCACTCAATGCCGCCTCGACCTTGTCGGCCGCGATCAGTTTCTCGATTTGTTGGTGGGCGTCTTCCAATTTTGTAATCCTTTAAGGCGATATACACCTCTGCCATATAGCTCAGTCAGGAAGATTGTTTTCCCGAGTATAGGCAGCGAGCAGTAGCTGTACAAGGCAACAGTCACTTCCCTTAAACGGGACAGCGCATTCAAAACCCAAAAAAAGACCCAAGCAGTGATCCCTTTGAAAACACTCAAAAAAAAGAGGTATAACGCTGGCCTGACGGTCTATATCCCCATGAGATCGATCAACTCCTGGCTGGTGATAACGTGGCAGTAGATCATGTTGAGAATCTCCAACTCATGCCTGTGGAGTTCATCCGTCCCAGCTGCGCAACAGTCCTCAACCAGAATCACATTGAAGCTCTCATCCGCCAGACTGCGCACTGTTGAAGAGATACACTGATCGGTAAAGATCCCGGTAAGCACTACATTTCTGATCCCCATGTTTTGAAGTACCAGACGCAGGTTTGTCCCGGTAAGCGCACTGTCAGTGGTTTTGGTGACGACAATCTCTCCTTCATGTGGTGCCAGCTCGGGAACAATCTGGGAGTCGTCCCTACCCTTCGGCATCATCAGGTAGTTCCAGCCCGGTTTTTTCTGGCTTAGGGAACGGTCTCGCCCATCCTCCAGCAGACAGGCGATACGGGCATGGAGCACGTCTATTCCATGTTGCCGAAAACAGTTTTGCAGATTGGCTGTCGCTGGGATAACGATCTCATGCATACGCTTGAAGAAGGGCGCCCAGCGACGTTTCTCCTTCGGGTTATCCGACGGTGTCAGGTAGGCATTCTGAACATCGATACTCAGCAGTGCGGTTTCGGCTGCGGGAAGAGACAAATCCGGCGGCTCCGGCGCGCCATCGTAGTAGAAGGAACGGTAGGCGGTTTTCCAGTTCATTGGCATCTCCTACGGCCTGACCCTAGCATCAATTGTGCTTAATCAAGGCAGGCAACATCGATTACTGCAAGATAACAGGTCTTATCTTTAATGCTCAATAAAAACGATGGACGCAGCAATAACCGCCGATAGCGCTCAGATGGGCCGCAATACCGGTTCTCAGACTCTGCCCGCTCAAAGCCATGTGCCGGGAGGCTGGCCTATCTGGGTCGGCATTTTTTCGGAGATGACAGAGTTTGCGATGATGTTCGTCATCTACTTCATCGCCAAGTCGCACTATCCGGAACTGTTCAATGAAGGTCCCACAAAACTCAATACGCTGGCGGGCGTACTCAACACACTGGTTCTACTCACCAGCAGCTATTGTGTCGCCAAATCGATGCAGGCCATCAGGCGGGACGACACAACCGCCTGTGTGCGCTGGCTGTGGCTAGCGATCATCGCCGGCGCCGCCTATCTGCTGATAAAGACCTGGGAGTACCACTGGAACGAAACCATGGGTATCTCGAAAGATACCAACACCTTCTTCACCGTCTACTACTACACCACCTTCAACCATATGCTGCATGTCGGCTGGGGCAGCGCCGCGGTGTTATGGGCAATTTTCGGTGTGAAACGTGGCAGTTTCACAGCGCAGAGTCATGGGGGTCTGGAGGCGGTCGCCGTCTACTGGCATATGATCGATCTTGCCTGGATCGTCATCTTTCCACTGCTCTACGTCTTGCGCTAGGAGGGCTGTTCATGTTCGCCAACAAAAGCATCGACTTCATCTGGACACAGCTCATGCTACTGACGCTGCTCAGTGCCTTTATCGCGGAAACCGCCGATACGGGGCTGGCGGTTATTATCATCGTCGCAGTAACCATCGGCTACAAAGGACGCATGATCGTTGATCACTTCATGGAGCTCATCAACGCCAACCGCTATATCCGCATTTCCATGCGACTCTATTTCTATGTCATTCCGCTGATGATTGTGCTGGCCTATCTGTTTCCAGAGGCTATTGTTCGCATGACGACATTGCAGTAAGGAAGCGGAATGACTCGGTTATTGTCATTTCGACCGTAGGGAGAAATCTCATACCCCCGATAGCGAGTAAGCACTCCGCTGCTTGAGATCTCTCCCTACGGTCGAGATGACAGGTTTCTCTATTCGTTCAGAGGGTTCTTAAACGCCCCCGGTGTGGACCACTTCATAGTAGAGCTTTTCCAGCTCATGTTTGTGAATGGTCTCCTCCCGCGCCAGAAAAATAAACAGGTCGTGGATAACGCCGGATTCGGTGCTCTCTGCCAGGGCCGTATACTGATCCATCGCCGCCTGTTCTCTGCCTAACGCATATTGCAGCACTGTCTGATCATCCGGATTTTCACCGAGATCCGGCAGTTGGATGCAATCTGAAAAACGGCTGTCACTCACCGGCACGGCAACCGCACGCTCTATCTCATTCTCGATCGAAGGGTTTGCCGCCAGTTCATTGAACAAGTCAAAATGCCCCTGCTCCTCTGCCGCCAGCTCCTCCACCAGATAACGAATGCGCTTGCTCACATTGGGGATCAGCGCGGTATAAAAATCCCGGGCGGTGCGTTCGAACTCAGTCGCCACTTCAAGGATCTCTTTGAGACTCTTTTTCGACTGCAGACGATCGTAATCGCTTTGATGGCCCTCCCCTTCATGACTCATGATCTGTCTCCTGTTGGCCAAGAACAGCCTCTATGCTGGCCGCCACCCGATGGCCATCAGCCACCGCATGTACCACATCCGGACCGTTCACACAGTCACCTGCGGCCCAAAGCCAGGTCTCCGAGGTTCGGCCTGCCTCATCAACCTGGAGCCGGCCACGATTCCACTCAAGCCGCTCGGTCAATTCATCACCCAGCAGACTGACATCCGACATCTGGCCGATCGCCTCGATCACCATCTCCCCTTCGTGAAGCTGCTCGTCGCTTTCATCGTAGGATGGCGCAAAGCGGTGTTGTTCATCGAAGATTGATAATACCTTCCAGGTTCGCAGACCGATCAGCCTGCCCTTTTCATCGATTTCACAGGCCTGGGGACCGCGGCTGTCGAGAATCTCTACCCCCTCTTCGATCGACTCCTTTATCTCCACCGGGTCGGCGAGAAAATGATCCCGGTCCTCCAGCGCAGTCAGGGTAATTCTGCTCTCTCCATACTGCTGCCGTTGCAGCCGCACCAGGCTGCGGGCAATATCCATCGCGACATTACCGCCGCCGATCACCACCACTGAGCGGGGCACATCAAAAGCCTCATCCGCTGCAATCCTGCGCAACAGATCCACCGCCTTGGTAACCTGCCCATGTTCCGAACCGGGAATGCGGGTGGAGCGGCCGAGTTGCATGCCGAGCGCCAACAACACAGCATCATTATCCTGTTGCAGTTGTGACAACTCGATATCAACACCGATACGGGTGTTGTATTCGATGGTAACGCCCATCGCGGTAATGACGTCCACATCCTGGTCGAGTTTGTCGAAAGGCAGCCGGTACTCGGGAATACCATAGCGCGTCATGCCACCCGCCTCTGCCTGAGCCTCGTAGACGGTTACCTGATGTCCAAGTTTCACCAGATCGAAAGCTGCGGTAAGACCGGCGGGCCCAGCGCCAATGATGGCAATCTGCTTCCCGCTCAGGTAGTCCACCTTCTCCTGTGCCGCAATCGCCTTCACCGTTTCGTGATCGACAGAATCCATGGCAAACCGTTTGAGCCAGCGAATCGCTACAGGGTCACCGCGCCGACCTATCGAACAGGCCGTCTCGCAACGGTGGGTACAGATCCGTCCACAGACATGGGAGAAGGGATTGGTGCGATAGATCTGCCGCACCGCCTCCTCCATATCCTGCTGCCAGATGGCGCGAATATACTCAGGCGCATGCATGTGCGTCGGGCAGGCATCGTGGCACATGCCGCACTGCACACAACGGGAGGCCTCCGCCACCGCCTGCTCAAGGCTATATCCATCGACGATCTCATCGAAGTTATCACTGCGTTGATCCGCACTGCGCTCCTCCATCTCACCCCGATCCAAGTCAAGCAGATCGGAGTCGGCAACCTTGCGCCAGCCATAACCGTAGAATTTTTTATGGATTCCATTGGGATCGGGCAGAATAAAGTAGCTGTCGATCTCCTCCTGGGTGCAGGTATGCACATACTCTCTGGAGAGAGAGATGGAACCGGCGGGGCAGATGTCGACACAGAGGGCGCACCAGCAGCAGCGGCCATAGTCGATGGCTGGACGCTGGTTGCGCACCCCCTTGTCCGGATCAGAGGGTAGACCCGGGATTTCGATCATGCTGATGGCGGCGTTATCGCAGACCTTCTGACAGGAACTGCAACCTATGCAGAGTTCCCAGTCGTTGAGATGAAAACCGCGGTAACTGAGAGAGGCAAGACGCGGCTCCAGTGGTTCGGTGACCGCCTTGCGGGCGAAGAACTGCAGGCTCTTCAGCGGATTGAGAATACTGCCCTTCTCTTTGTAGTCGATGTCGCTCATCAGCGATCCACCTCCGGCGGACAGGCATCGAGTGAAAACATGATCTGCGCCACGTCCTCCAATCGCGCGCCCACCGCCAGTTGCTCCAGCACCTGCACGGCGTGCATCGATGACGGCCCACGCACATGTACCCGATGGGGCTTGTCGCCACCATCGGAGACCACGTAGTAACCCAACTCGCCTTTTGATGACTCGACCCGGGTATAGGTCTCGCCCGCAGGAACATTCCATGCCAGGGGATTGGGAATCTGAGTGCGAACAGGGCCGCCAACCGAAGGCAGTTTTTCCACCACCTGACGCACAATATGGATGCTCTGTTTCAACTCCTGACGCCGCACCAGGGTGCGCGCCCAGGCATCTCCCGGCGCCTCCGTTGGGATATCGAAATCTATCTGATCGTAGACAAGGTAGGGATCGTCGCGGCGCACATCGAAGGCCAGTCCGGTGGCGCGCAGATTCGGCCCGGTGACCCCCCACTCCAGTGCCTGCTGCTGATTCATCGGGCCGGTATCCCTGGCTCGGTCGACAAAGACCTGGTTGGTAAAGAAGAGGTTGTCGTAGTCAGGCAGGCGGGACTCGATATAGTCCATGGTGCGACTCACCCGGTCGAGGAACCCTGCCGGCATATCCCGACGCACCCCACCCGGGATATTGTAGATGTGGTAGACGCGCCCACCGGTCCACTCCTCGAAAAGGTCGAGTACCTGATCCCGGTCGGCCACCCCCCAATACATGGTGGTGTACATGCCGGTAGTCGCCGCGTGGCCACCGAAGGTGAACAGGTGTGCGGCGATACGCGACAGTTCAAGCTGCAACACCCGCAACCACTGCGCGCGCTCCGGCACCTCCATGTCAGTCAATGCCTCCACCGCCATGGAGTAACAGACCTCCATCGGTACGGGATCCGGGACACAGATGCGGGGCACCAGGGCAATATTCTGAATCCACAACCGCCCCTCCATCAGCTTTTCAAAACCGCGATGCAGGTAACCCCCATCGGCACGGGCGGCGACAACCACATCACCGTGCAGTTTTACCTTCAGGGCATAGTTGCCCTCGATGCCCGGATGGTTGGGTCCGAAGTTGAGTTCATACTCATTGCTTGGCGGATGACTTATCGCCTGATAGTTTTCCGGCCTCATGGTTTTTTCTGCCTCGCCTCTTCAGGCGTTTTGACGATCCCGCCCCCCTGCTCGGTGATCTCTTTCAACCAATCCGGCTGATAGTCTTTCCACTCGAAGGTCTCGTTCACCCAAGCCTCGGCATCGAACTCCTTGCGCATCGGCGGCGGGCCGTTCCACTCGGTAAGGATAAATTTGCTCATGTCCGGACTGCCTTCGAAGTAGACGCCAAACATCTCGTGGATGTCCCGTTCGAAGAAGGCGGCAGGTTGGTAGAGATCGAACACCGACACGTAGACGCCAGGTTCCCGTGCGATACGGATATGCGCCGAAACCAGTGACTGTGACTCGTAGGACCAGAGCTGATAGACCAGTTCGAACTGACCGTCATCGATCCAGTCGACGCAGGTAATGGCGGAAAGGTGCACATATCCGGCCCGTCCCCGCAGCAGTTCCAACAGGGTCGGCAGGGAGTCGGCAGCTATATCGATCCGCACGCGCCGGGAGTCCTTACGGCGAATCTCGACCCCTTCTATCTCCTGCAGCAGATTATCCAGCCAGGGGGTGACCTTTTTACTCATGAGACTCCCCCTTCTTCTCTAGAGAACCACCGATCTGAAAGAAGGTCTGCTGCGGCTCAAGCGGTTTCTGGCATTGTTGTAGCAGGCGGGTGTGTTCACCCTCTGTTCCCGGTTCGGCAAGATCGTAATGAGACGCTTCGCCGATCACATCGGCAGGGGTTTGCCAATCATCACCAAAGAGGTGCTGCTGATTGCCCAGATACCAATCGTAACGCCGATAGTAGTCTTTCCAGCCATCCGCCTCACCGCTGCGGATTCGATCCATCAGCTTACGCATTCCCTCCAACACCGCCTCCGGGCGCGGCATACAGCCCGCAATATAGAGATCCACCGGGAGGTACTGATCGAGCTGTTTGGCGGTGGCGTAACTCTGCCAGTACATGCCCCCATTGACGGTACAGGAGCAGATACCGATGACATATTTTGGCGAACCCATCTGCTCGTAGGTCAAAATCACCCGCTTCAGGGTCTTGATGGAGACATACCCGGTAATCAGCAGGATATCTGCCTGCCTCGGCGTCACCATCGGCTGGATACCCAACCGCTCCATATCGAAGCGGGATGTCATGGCAGGGGGCAGTTCGATGGCGCCACAACCGGTGCAGTAGTGCAGCATGAACATGGAGCGGGAACGACAGAAGCGCACCAGTTCATCGAACACCCTGGCGAGGGGATTCGTGCGACTCTGGTCTACCGGCGCTTCGATTGGATTATCTATCTCTTTCATACTTTTCATCCGAGCAACAACCCTAATGCGATTTTTTGTCGCGTTCGATGCGGTTCGTATCACTCACCACATCCTACGAGTTATGCACTTCTCCAAAACGGGTCTGGTATCTCCTGCTGTGGGCGTATGCGGCCATGGATGGCCGCATCGAGCTTACAGGGATGTATTCATAGCGTCCCACAGCAGGAGATACCAGACCCACACACGGGTTAACCGGGCGTTTATTTTCAATGCATCACAAACGCCAGTCCAAGCAAGCCGATCATCACCGGCCACTTCCACATCAGACGGATCATCTGTTCCGTCTTGTAACGGGGAAACAGAAACGCCACCGTCATGGGAATGGCCACCACCGCAAAAACCTTGATCAGGAAGAAGAGCCAATTCTCTCCGCCGCCGAGAAACAGCGACACATACAACACACCAGCGGTATAGAGCTGAAAGCACTGCATCACAAAAAGACCGCCCAGGTATTTACCGCTCATCTCCACCATTGGACCAGTGGCGATCTCCGCCGGGGCGATATAGATCTCAAAAGGCTGCTTGCCTAACATGCCCTGCAGGGCAAACAGTCCGGCTATAGCCAGCAGCGGCATCGCTATCGCCCCCCATCCCGCAACCCCACCTGCCTGTTGTATCGCAATGATGTCGACCAGATTGGTGGTGCCGAAATACCAGGCCACGCCGAAAACCACGATGACAAACGGCACATCGTAGGCAAGCATCGCCGTCAACGCCCGGGCAATACCGATGGAGCCGTTGGGATTGGCACACTGGCCCACGCCGAGCGCCAGACCCAGCGAGGGGATCATCATCACGTAGACCAGGGTCACCAGGCCGCCTTTGTCAGCGATGCCGTCCATGCCCGGCACCGGCAGCAGGGTCTCCGCCGCCACATATCCACCCACGGCCATGACAATACCGATATCGTGCATCCAGCCATGGGAGATCTGGGTCTTTTTGCCGTAGAGTTTTACGATGTCATAGAGCGGCTGCATCATAGGTGGACCAACCCGACGTTGCAGTTTGGCGCCAATCCTGCGCAGCATCAGCACCATAAAGAGACCGACAACAAAGGCTACCAACGGCATCAAAACCAGTTCCATCAGCAGGGTTTGAATACTCATCACAGCAATACCCAGGTCAGTGTTGCAACGACAGTGACCAGCAGATAGATGGAGGGATGCCGCGCGCCGTAAAGCCGTTGCATAAGACTCGCGGCGATTCCCAGCAGGGATCCCAGGGTCGACTCAAGCCAGACGAAACTCCCCCGATACCAGGGTCTTATCAGGTGCATCAGGCCAGCATAGAAATTGTCGCTGTAGTGGTAGCGGGTTTCGGCCGTCAGAAAGTGTCCACCCGCATAGTTGTCCAGTTGATGGACCTGCCGGGTGCGACCGCCGGAGTAGAAGAGCAGCGCACCAATACCGAAACCGGCAAACAACACCCCCACCACCCAGAGCATATCCAGGGAACCACTTGCCAGCTCGACACCGCCAAGCGTGTTCTCAACCACCGGCAGGCCGACAGCCGACTGCACCAGCGCCACCCAATCCAAAACCAGGCCCGGTGCCACGCCGGTCGCGAAGATCAGCAACATGAGAATAATCATCGGTGCCACCATGCTCCAGGGCGCCTCGCGCACTTCAACATGTTCCACCCGCAACTGTCCCAGAAACGTGTTATGAATCAGCTTGTAGACCGACAGGATAGTGCCCAGGGTGCCGATTATCGCCCCCAGGAAGAGCAGAGGCTCGCCTTCAATCATCAATGAGCGATAGACGAACCACTTGGAGACAAAGCCATTCATCGGCGGTAACCCGGCCAGCCCGATAATGCCCACCAACATGGCAAAAAAGGAGATCGGCATGCGGGTGATCAATCCACCAAGCTTGTTCAGGTCAGCAGTCCCCGTACGAAACATCACGGCAAATACCGCGAAAAAGAGCACGGCCTGATTGGTCGCATAGTTGAAGACGTGCAGCAACCCGCCGGCACTACCCAGGGCATCCCCCAACACCACCCCAAGCAGCATGTAGCCGCCCTGGCCGATGCCGTGCCAGGCAAGCAGGTAGCGGGCATCGGTCTGGCGCAGCGCGGTATAGGTCGGCAGGATAATGGTCAGCACTGCAATCCAGGCCCAGAGGTCGCGCATATCAAGAAAGGTGAAGGGGATCGTCAACTCACTCAACCGTGCCAAACCGATCAACTGCACCAGCACCAGGATGATGGCGTAGAGCCCCATGCGGGCAGAGATGGCGCCGAAGAAGGCAGCCCCCGGTCCCGGCGTCTCGGCATACGCCGCCGCCTGCCAAAGATGGAGCGGCAACAGTCCCATCTTGACCGCAAAACCTGAGCCAAACAGCGCCACCAGTAGCCAGACCTGTGCTTGGGATAATTGCGGCATCACATCGATGATCTGTGCGTACTGCAGGCCACCAGCATGGGACCAGAGCAGAACGATTCCCGCCAGGATCGCCATTGCGCCACTCATGGCGTAGGTGATGTAGCGCATAGCTGCCTGAATCGCGCGGCCACCCGCCACGGTCATCAAAAGAAAACTGGCCCAACTGACCAACTCCCAGCCGATGAATAGCGCCAGCAGATCACCGCTACCCAACAGGATCAGCATGGAAAAGACATTCGCTGCCAAGGCAACATGCAACAGCCAGAGATTGCCGCCACGCCGGCGAAAACGCTCTCCCCACTTACCGCTGGCGTACCAGCTGCTGAGAAGGCCTGCGCCCAGAGTGATAACTGCAAAAAACCAGGATAGGGCGTCGAAACGCCAACTCATCTGCAAGCCGAACAGCTCAACCTGCAACGAGAAAGTCACAATCGCGCCATCGGCGATCCGATCCGCCATCTTCGCCAGAAACAGCAACTGCCCACCGTAAAACACAGTGGCAACCTTGCCCGCGTAACTGAAGCGTCCCAATACCAGCATCAGCACCAGAGTCAGGCCGGAGAAGAGCAGCAGTTCATCCAATGGCGTCACAGCAAACCCCTCAGTGGATGGCCGAAACAGAAAAGACTGTGTCGAAATAGAGCACCGGGTCAGCCGCCTGTATCGCCACCTCTTCAAGCCAAGCCCCAAGCGGCCCCATAAACAGCATGCCCGCAATCAGCAATGCGGAGAGCAGAAAAGTCGTACCGAGATTCAACCAGCCGTGATCGCTGGTGACCGCCACACTATTATCCCCGGCCGGTTGGAACAGGTTCATCACCACCCGGAACAGATAGTTGGCTTCGATCACAATCGACAGCAACACCACCCCGAGGGCAACCTGGTAGATCACTGACTGCTGTGCCGCAAGACCGGTAAAGAGGAGAAACTTTGCCCAGAAGCCGGGCAGCGGAGGCATCCCCACCAGAGAGAGCGCAAGCAACACAAACATCCCGCCGGCAACGGGAGAGGCGAGTCCGGCTCCCCGCAAACCCGCCAGCGAGCCCCGCCAGCGCTCGGCCAGCAGGAACAGCGCGGGCTTGACCAGCAGGTGGTGCAGCGAGAGTGCCAGACCTGCAAACAGACCGGTTTCACCGGGAATGGAGAAGGCAATAAAGATGACCCCCAACTGTCCGATGGACGAGAAGGCCAGCATGCGATTCATATCCTTCGCCCGCCAGGCAGCCAATTCGCCACTGATCGTTCCCAACAGTCCCAGTATCAGCATCAGCTGCAACGCAGATTCCTGTTGAAACAGCAGCACCAGCAGGCGCACGATCACCAACACCGCCAGCTTGGAGACCAGTCCCGCCAATAATCCAGACACCCGGCTCGAAGCGGCAGCGTAGACCTCCGGCACCCAGCTGTTGACCGGAAAGAGTTCACCCTTCACCCCGACACCCAACAGAATCAAGGCAAAGGCAGACATTCCCAGGGGGGTATTCAGGGTCTCCGGAGCCAACTGGGAGAGTTGCGCCAGATTCAGGGTACCGCTCTGAAGATAGACAATTGCGATGCCGCAAAGCGCCAGTACGCTGCCCAGGCCACTGAGGATCAGGTAGCGCAGACTGGCGGCAAATGATGCGCCACTGCGGGTGGCCGCCGCCAGACCAAAGGAGGCAACCGAGATCAGCTCATAGAAGACATAGATATTGAACAGATCGCCGGAGAGCGCCAGACCGCAGGCGGATGCTGCGAGCAGCAGCGTCAAGGCGTATTGGCGCGGTTCCGTTTCATTCCGCCAGGGCCACAACAGCAGGCTCGTCACCAGCGTCAGAAAAGTGAACAGCAGGCTCAGCTGGTCCACATAGAAATTGATCCCCAGCGGTGGTTGAAAACCACCCAGCGCAACGGAGTAAGGCTTGCCCTCCATTCCCAGCCAAATCTGCAGGGTCAGCAGGATGGCATAGGCAAGGGTGAGCGGCCCCAGCAGCCGCCCAAGCAACGGAGAGACCCGCGACAAAGCCGGAACGACGAATGCTGCAAGCAGGGGCAACACCACGGTCAGCACAATCGTGTTCATCTGCCGTCACCCTCAGCCGCAGGCAGAGGCCGCCCGCCCACCGGTTCTTCCAGACTCAGCGGCAGCGGCGTTCCCGCCTCTCCTGCCAGATCGGCACTCATGCGCCGTTGCAGCTCCCTGATATCCAGGGTTTTATAGGCTCCGTAGGCGCGTAGCGTCAGACTCAACGCCAGTGCCTGTACGCCGACACCGATCACGATCGAGGTAAGCACCATCGCCTGAGGCACAGGATCAACCATGGTTGGCGTTGCACCACCGCCGCTAATAATCGGCGCAATGGCCTCCCAACGAAAACCGGAGAGCACCAGCAGAAGATTGGCGCCCGCCTCGGCAATCACCAACGCCAGGATGATGCGAAACAGATGGTGCGACAGCACAATGCCGGCAATCCCGATCACCACCAGACCGATGGCCCCGGCATACAGCACCGTTCCTATCTCGATCGGCATCATGGCTCATCAACCTCTACATCCGCGAGACGGGCCATCAATCCGGCCAGTTCCGCCCCCACCTTGAGACCCACCGCCAGATAGAGCAGCGGCAGGGTTCCGGCAGAGACCAGTTCACCCAATACGCCGTTATCCAGCAGTGGCTGGAGAAACTCGCCGCCCTGCAGCAGGGCTGCCAAACCCGTCAGGATAAAGACCGCTCCGGCCCCACCCTCCACAATGCTGAGTCCGGCATGATTGACCGGGGTCTCAGGACGCGCCAGAAGCGGCAGAAAAAATGCGGCCGCGAGTATTACGCCTCCCTGGAAACCACCACCAGGGGTAAGATGACCGTGCAGGATGATATAGAAACCCACCACCAACATCAGTGGGAAGAGCAGCGCGACACCACTGCGCAGTATAAAACCGCCGGGGGGATCGCGGCGTACATCGGTCCTGCGCCTGCCTAACACCAGACCCGCCGCAACCGAGGCGGCAAACAGTATCGATATCTCCCCCAGGGTATCGATGCCGCGATAGCCGAGCACCACCGCAGTCACGATGTTGGCCGCACCCACCCGGTCCGGCGCATCCGTCAGAATACCCTGCCCGACGATCATGGGTGCCTGGGCAAAATCAAACTGATTGAAGATGACCAACAGCAGAAAGGCCAGTCCGCCGACAAAGACCAGGGCTGCCAGATTACGCATCTTTCACTCGCCCCAGTCCAAGGCGACGCAAGGCCAGCGCCAGGATCACACTACTGAGACCTGCGCCAACTGCAGCCTCCGTCATCGCCACATCCGGCGCCCTCAACAATACGAACAGCACCGAGAGCAGCAGCGAGACCAGGGATGCAGCAGCCACCGCCGCAATATGATTACGCACCAGCAGCACTGTCACCGCTGCGACCAACATCATGATGACAATCAACGCAGCCACCCAGATCATGCCGACTTATCCTCTTGAGGGGCTTTCAGGGCCTGTGGATCCGAAGCGGCTCGCTGCCAGGACTGAATCCCTGCCAAGTGGATGGCACGGGCGATTGAGGACGAACCCACTGGATTGGTGAAAAGGATAAAACCGGCGATGACCAGCAGCTTGGCCCACCATTCAGGGTAGAGCAATCCTATTCCCAGAATGAATGATAGCGCGCCCAGTGTAACTGCCTTGGTACCTGCCTGGATGCGGTTATAGGTGTCCGGCATGCGCAGCAATCCCAACGCACTCAACAAGGCAAACGCCGCACCAATCAGAAGAAACAGATCCGCCAGCAATCTCATTGACGGCCTCCCTCAATTGTTCTTGCCAGCGCAACCACACCGACGAAGGCAAGAATGCCGTAGATCAGCGCCACATAGAGATAGAGGGCACTGCCGAACCAGGCCGCAAGACCAGTCAGACCGGCGGTGATGATTACGGAAATCGTATCGGCACTGACAATGCGGTCAGGCGCTGTGGGGCCGAGAACCAGACGCAACAGACCCAGCAGAACAGCAACACCAAGCATTGCTGCAACGATCAGTTCCAGTGAATTGAGTGTCATCGCAGAAAACCACCCAGGTGACGTTCAAATCCTGCCGCAATCTCTCGTGTCGCTGCCTCGAGATCAACACCGGGAGAGGCATCCACCCAATGGACCAGGATACGATTGCCTTTAACATCGACAGAGAGCGTACCGGGTGTCAGGGTGATGCTGTTGGCCAGCATCAGGCGGCCCAGGGTTGAGCGCAATCCGGTCTCTACCGCCACCATGCTGGGATTGATCGGCAGGGAGGGGGAGAGGATTCGGCGCGCCATATCCAGGTTGGCACGTATCAACGCAACAAAAAAATAGCCGAGATAGCGCAGCAGATGAAGCGGTGCATCGATACGCAGTTTCACCCCGCCGAAAATCAGCAGATGGGGCGCAGACACCAGCGTCACGACAAGAGAGACCAGGCCGCCTAATATCAGCTCATGTCGTGAAAGCTCACCCACCAGCAACAACCAGAGCAGATAGACCGTGGCAAATATGAACAGATAGTGCGGCAGAGTGAGAGGGGGTTCCCTGGAAATGTTATCCATTATCTATCTTTGCTGTAACTAAGCCCGACGACCGTGTACAAGAAACATAATAGCAGGTATAGATGAACACAAGATGACACAGATCAGCCGCAACACCTGAAACCTGCCCCGCCAGTTGCTCGATTATATCGGCGAACAGATTGAATACCTGCGCCACCCACCAGTCACTGCTCAATGCTTGTATAGCGACCTCCAGGAGAGATAATTTAGTTAGCGCAAAAAAAAGCCCCGCGCCTCACGGCGCAGGGCATTTCCAGCTCTATTGAGCAGGGAGGTTGGAGAGGCTTACATCATGCCGCCCATACCGCCCATACCACCCATACCGCCCATACCACCCATGTCGGGAGCAGGTGCAGCAGCATCCTGAGGCTCTTCGGCTACCATGCACTCGGTGGTGATCATGAGACCGGCCACGGAAGCGGCGTTCTGCAGTGCGGCACGGGTCACTTTGGTGGGATCCAGGATACCCATCTCGACGACGTCGCCGTACTCATCGGTCCCGGCATTGAAACCGAAGTTGCCTTCACCCTCTCGCACCCTGTTCAGTACAACAGAGGGCTCGCCACCGGCATTGGCCACGATCTGACGCAGCGGCTCCTCCATGGAACGGCGGCCGATGGTAATGCCGACATCCTGATCGTGGTTGGCCCCAGACAGATCGCCGAGCGCCTGCAAAGCGCGAACCAGGGCGACGCCGCCGCCGGGGACTATACCCTCTTCCACGGCAGCGCGAGTCGCATGCAGGGCATCTTCGACGCGGGCCTTCTTCTCTTTCATCTCGACTTCGGTGGCTGCACCAACCTTGATCACGGCCACACCGCCTGCCAGCTTGGCAACACGTTCCTGCAGCTTTTCACGATCATAATCAGAGGAGGTATCTTCAATCTGGGCGCGGACCTGCTCGACCCGGGCCTTGATGTCACTCTCGGACCCAGCCCCGTCGATGACAGTGGTCTCTTCCTTGGTGATAAGGATCTTCTTGGCGGAACCCAATTCCTCCAGACCGGCCTTCTCCAGGGAGAGACCAACCTCTTCAGAGATCACGGTGGCGCCGGTCAGGATGGCTATATCCTGCAGCATGGCCTTGCGGCGATCACCGAAGCCAGGCGCCTTAACTGCTGCAACCTTGACGATACCACGCAGATTGTTGACCACCAGAGTCGCCAGCGCCTCGCCTTCCACATCTTCAGCGATGATCAGCAGGGGTTTGCCGGACTTGGCAACCGCTTCCAATGCAGGCAGCAGATCACGGATATTTGAGATCTTTTTGTCGTGCAACAGGATGAAGGGCTCTTCCAGTTCAGCCGACATGTTCTGCTGATTGTTCACGAAGTAGGGGGAGAGGTAACCGCGATCAAACTGCATACCTTCGACCACATCCAGCTCGTTATCCAGGGCGGTGCCCTCTTCCACGGTGATAACGCCTTCCTTGCCGACCTTCTGCATCGCCTCGGCAATGATATCGCCGATATTGGTATCGGAATTGGCGGAGATGGTGCCGACCTGGGCGATCTCCTTGTCGTCGGAACAGGGGCGTGAGATCTCTTTCAACGCTACAACAGCCGCCGTCACGGACTTATCGATACCACGCTTCAGATCCATCGGATTCATACCGGCAGCAACGGCCTTCAGGCCTTCGCGCACCATGGCCTGAGCCAGCACGGTTGCAGTGGTGGTGCCGTCGCCGGCCACATCTGAGGTCTGGGAAGAGACCTCTTTCACCATCTGTGCACCCATATTCTCGAACTTGTCGGTAAGTTCGATCTCTTTGGCCACGGAGACGCCGTCCTTGGTGACGGTGGGAGCGCCGAAGGACTTCTCCAACACCACGTTGCGGCCTTTGGGACCCAGGGTGGTTTTAACAGCGTTGGCCAGGATGTTGACGCCGTTCATCATGCGCGAACGAGCGTCATCACCAAACTTAACTTCTTTTGCAGACATGTTTCTCTGTTCCTAAAAGTAGATATATTTCTAAGTAGCGATCGGTTCCGGCAGCTGGTGCGGATTAACCCTCGATCACACCCATGATGTCTTCTTCGCGCATGACGAGAACCTCGTCACCACCGATCTTGACCTCAGTGCCGGAGTACTTTCCGAACAACACCCTGTCACCAACCTTGACTTCAAGGGGGTACGCCTTGCCTTTTTTGTCGACCTTGCCTTTGCCAACTGCCAGTACCTCACCCTGCATGGGCTTCTCGGCAGCTGAGTCGGGGAGCACGATGCCACCGGGGCTGGTGCGTTCTTCTTCCATACGGCGGACGATCAGACGATCGTGCAGCGGACGAATATTCATCTACTGAATTCTCCTGAATTGGGGTGCAAAATGATTAATCTTCAATTTTCGGGATATGCTTTATTAGCACTCACCCGAACTGAGTGCTAATAATAGGGGCAAAAAACAGAGAGTCAAGGGGAGGCGCACAGGCCTCTAGTGTTTGAGAGCAACATAGGTTGGGTTACGATGCGTGCAAAGCTTCGCGGCAAAACGAAAGTTTGGAGTCATTCGCATCTAACTCAACCTACAAAAAAGGCACATATTCAGGGTCAAGCTGAATAGTTACGATACCTTTACATCCTTAATGGGGTTCCCATCACCCATTTTGATCCTGAAATCCAGCGTCAAAGCAGAAATATCTTATGCTGTAGATTTCCATCGTGAGGAGGATCCATGCCATTATCCCTACATAGAACCGGGTAGCGATATGTCTAAAAGAGAGAAAAAACCTTTTCGCTGGGGCAGATATCTACTGCTTGCCGTCCTCATCCTGACGCTGGCCGTGGTTTTTTTCGCCTATCGCGCCAGCGAGAACCAACCCCTGGTTATTGAGTCACAGCAACTGAATACAGATGCCGCCGTGAGGGTCAAAAAACTGGCTCAGGAGATACGGCATAAGATTCAGTCAGACGACGAAATTGCCAGCATCACTATCACCCAAAAGGATATAAACGGGCTGATCGCCCTGGCTACCCGTGGTATAGGCCGCCTGCACGGTCACGCCAACATCACCCCTTGGGAGGCCCAAGGCTCCTTCTCACTTTTCATACCGGAAAACCCGTTTGGGGACTATCTCAATCTGCAGATCGGGGTTGCTCCATCGGAATATGGCCTGCGCCTCTCACAAGTCAGCGTCGGCAATCTGAAGATTCCAGGCGGTATCGCCATGGGATTCGTGGAAAGCGCGCTCAACCAGTTTATGGGTGAAGCGCTGGGCAGCCGTTTTATCGAGGCAGTGCAGAGCGTGAAGACCGAAGGGGATAAGATCTCGGTCACTTTCAAACCCATTCCCGATATCAAGGCACGCCTGAAAACTGCCGCGCACCGGGTAGCGGAGGTGAGGGATAACCTGAAATTATTGGGCGATCCCAAGCGGGTAAGGGCTTACTACAGCAGACTCTGTGAACTGGATCGGCTCTATAGCCACGACCTAAAAATTTCCGCCATTCAGTACATCGCCCCCACTTTCGAGTTGGTGCATAAACGCACCCAACTCGGCATGTCGGCGCGAAAAGAGAACCGTGCAGCATTACTTGCGATTGGCATCTTTCTCGGCAGCAGCCGTTTTGAACCGCTGATCGGCGACATCCGATCGGTCACAAAGGAGAGTTGCCGCGATGAACCACCGAACGTGGTGTTGGGTGGGCGTCATGACCTGGTGCGGCATGTCTTCGTCAGCTCAACATTGAAGTTAATCACCGACAGCGGCATGAGCTTTGCACTAGGGGAGTACAAGGAGATTCTCGATGCCGACAACCTCGGCAGCGGATTCAGTTTCAGCGACCTGGCCGCCGACCAAGTCGGAATCAAACTCACCGACCAACTCCTCACCTCAAAAGAGAGCGCCCGCCACGCACAGTCTGTGCTGTCGAAAGCGACCGATGAACAGGCCTTCTTTCCGTCGATCGAGGGCCTTCAGGACGGAATCCCTCACACCCGTTTCGAAGCCGAATATGGCAGTCTCGACGACCCGCGCTACCACGCTATGCTTGAGATGATCGGCAAACGAATCGAGGCGCTGCCAGTCTATTCGAAACCGCTTTGATGTATTGATATTACAGACTGCGATCAGCGACGTTCTGGATCATCGTCTTCCCGACGGCATTCACCTTCGATGATCCGGTGAGCCTGCTCTCTATTTTCGGTTTTCGTAGTGGAAACCGGGCGCATGATACCGGCCCCTTTCAGTCCTGCAGTGAGCAGCCAGCGTCTGAGTGGCGGCACCAGAAAGAGGAAACCCACGGCATCGGTGATAAAACCCGGCAACAGCAGCAGAATCCCACACACCAGCAGTACCGCCCCCTCCATCATCTCCAGTGCCGGCACCTCATTGTGGTTCATTGCCTGCTGCACCTTGCCTAAAGTCGAGAATCCCTGCGCACGGACCATCCAACCCCCAAGCAGGGCGGTAAATACCGTCAGAAAGATCGTCGAAAAGGCGCCGATCTGCGAACCCACCTGAATCAGGAAGTAGAGTTCAACCAGAGGAATTCCGACAAACAGCAGGAGGAAAAGAAAGAGAGGATTCATGCCTGCTCCCCCGCTTTGCGTCTGGCGCGCTTAGCCTTGATCACGCGTACGGTATCCCCGATCATGCCACCCACCGAACCCCAGAAAGCACCCAACAGGGCGCTTAAAAAAAGCGGCTTTTCAGCTAGCTGGGCAAGCAGCGGGTAAGACCAGGACGCTGCAACTGACGGCAGACTGAGTCCCACCATCAAAGCCCCAAGAAACCCTGCCAACAACCCATGCAGAATTCCGGCCTCCTCTGCGTTGCGGGCAGTAACCAGCCCCACTGCTATCCAGAGCGAGGTGGCTGTAAGGATCTGCGGCCCTGTCGCAGTTTGGGCACCAACGAGGATACCCAGCAGAATCAGGCTGAAGGTGAGAACGACGAGCAGCAGAACGCCAAATAGAATTGCACTATATTTCATCCAGCGCAGCTTACCCTTAGGTGGCTATCGGATTCAACGCTGCAATAGAAGCCCTGATTAATTGTCATTGTCGAACTTAGTGAAAAATTTCATACCTCAAAACAGTTTTGGACTCTGTAGTTCGAGATCTCTCCTTACGGTCGAGATGACAATAACCCAATTAATCAGCGCTTCCATAAAGAGCCTCTGAATGCACATCTGGAGACTGATCCTCTAATGGAGTATCTTTCCCCAATGCCGACGAAACTGCTTCTGGTCCACTGCACCGTCCCCGACCACCAGACTGGTGTCCGGCTTGCCCAATCCCTGGTTTCCCAAGGTCTGGCAGCCTGCGTCAACATCACAGCACCTGTCACATCGGTCTACCGATGGGAGGACAAGCTGGAATCGGCGAATGAACACCTGCTGTTGATCAAGACCACAAAACAACATTATGACGCACTGGAAGCACAAATCCGGGCACAACATCCCTATGAACTTCCAGAGATCATTGCAGTCCCTGTAGAACAGGGCCTCAATGGTTACCTCGACTGGGTGGAAAAATGCACAACAACAAATTCCTGATTTCACTGTCTCTTTTATTTGCGAGCCTGGCACTTCTGCTGACCAATGCCAATGCAAATGAGGAGCCGCCGCCACCGGATCAGGTTTTCCCGATCCAGGTAACAACCGACGGCCCGGACCATCTGCTGGTGAAGTGGAACATCGCAGACGGTTACTACCTGTATCGGGACAAGATTCGCTTTGAAACCGACGCCGTCGGCATCGAACTCGATGAGCCGGAACTGCCTACGGCAAAACTCAAACACGACGAGTTCTTCGGCGACCTCCACGTCTATCGCGGCCCCGTCACTGTTCGCTTACCCATCAAACGCGGCCAGGGTTCTCCGGACACGCTCAATCTGCAAGCCCGCTCCCAGGGCTGCGCCGACCAGGGCATCTGCTACCCGCCACACCTCCAGGAGGTCCAGCTCAAGCTTGAACCGATGTTGATTGCCGGCGACCCCCTGACCACCAGCGCCAACCGCACTTCAAGTCTGATCGACAACAGCACCCCACTCTTTGCCAACGATGAAGGAGAGCTGCTCGCACCGGAAAAGGCCTATAAACTGGTGGTAACGGTGGAGGACGGCACTCATCTGCGCCTGCTATGGAGCATCGCCGACGGCACCTACCTCTATTACGACAAGATCAAGCTGCAACTGACCGACAATGACAATGTGGTGCTGGGAAGTTACACCCTGCCGGAACCGGAGATCAAAAAAGACACCATTACTCCAGAGGGCAAGATCGGCGATGTGCCGGTCTACCACGATGGCATCGACCTCTCCCTGCCGCTGATTCGCGGCAGTAGTACCGCCGAAAGCGTCACCCTTGAGGTTGCTTACCAGGGCTGTGCCGAAATCGGGGTCTGTTATCCGCCAATACGCAAAACTTTCGATCTCGCGCTGCCGACCCTCGCCTCAACCGCAGTAGCCACCCCGGTGCAGGCGGCAAGCATGTCGCCCCCAACCACCACAGCTGAGAACCAGCCGGTTTCTGAACTGGACGAGATAGCTGCCACCCTTGAGGGCAGCAGCACACTGGTGGTGGTCGGGGTCTTCTTCATGCTGGGGCTGGGACTCGCCTTTACTCCCTGCATCTTTCCCATGATCCCGATCCTCTCCGGCATCATCGCCGGACAGGGTAAGCACATCACCACCCGCAAGGCGCTCACCCTATCAGTGGTCTATGTGCTGGCCATGGCGCTCACCTATACTGCGGCCGGAGTGCTGGCCGGACTGTTTGGAGAAAATCTGCAGGCCGCTTTCCAGAATCCCTGGATCCTCAGCATCTTCGCTCTGGTCTTCGTCCTGCTCGCCCTCTCCATGTTCGGTTTCTATGAACTGCAGCTGCCCAGCAGCCTGCAGAGCAAACTCACCGACGTCAGCAACAAACAGCAGGGGGGCTCCCTCACCGGCGTCGCCATCATGGGTTTTCTCTCAGCCCTGATCGTCGGTCCCTGTGTTGCGCCGCCCCTGGCGGGTGCATTGATCTATATCGGTCAAACCGGCGACGCCGTACTCGGTGGCCTGGCCCTGTTCGCCCTGAGCCTCGGCATGGGCGCACCACTGATCGCCATCGGCGCCTCTGCAGGCAAGCTGCTGCCAAGAGCCGGAAGCTGGATGGATGCGGTCAAGGCGGTCTTTGGCGTCGCCATGTTGGGTGTCGCCATCATCATGCTGGAACGCATCATTCCAGCGGACATCGCCATGTTCCTCTGGGGCATGCTGCTGGTCGTCTCCGCCATCTACATGGGCGCCCTGCGTCACCTGGAGATCGAGGCGGGTGGCTGGCAAAAACTCTGGAAAGGGCTCGGCGTGGTCTTTTTGATCTACGGCGCACTGATGCTGGTCGGCGCCGCCGCCGGTGGCAAGGATACCCTGCAGCCACTACGCAACCTGGGCTTTGGCAGCAGCGGCGGGCAGGCAGCCCACGAACTGACCTTCAAACGCATCAAGAACCTGGACGATCTGCAACGGGAGGTCAGCGTCGCCAGCACCGCGGGCAAATCAGTGATGCTCGATTTCTACGCCGACTGGTGCATCTCATGCAAGGAGATGGAGAAGTACACCTTCTCCGACCCTGAGGTAATATCTGCGCTGAAGGATACCGTCCTGCTGCAGGCAGATGTCACCGCCAATGACGAACAGGACAAAGCGTTGCTGCAGGGACATTTCGGCCTGCCGGGACCACCGGCCATTTTCTTCTACGGCAGTGACGGCAGGGAACGCAAGGCCTATCGGGTCGTCGGCTATCAAGAGGCTGAGGTGTTTGCCGCCCACGTCAGGAATGCCGTCCGGTGATTAAAAGGGTCCTGCAGATCCTCCTGATCGGATCCCTGCTTGCTGGTGTCTGGTTCGCTGGTCACGTGATAAATTCAAAGCACAGCCATGCAGACAGGACCAGTACATCTTCACCGATTGCCAGTTTACCGGCATACAGACTGGTTGATCTGGCAGGCAAGGCCCACCACACCAGTCAATGGTCCGATAAGGTGGTGATTCTCAACTTTTGGGCTTCATGGTGCCCGCCCTGTCAAGCTGAGATGCCGGCCCTCTCCGATCTTCAGGATGAGTGGGGCCATCACGGCCTGCAGATACTGGGCATCGCCATCGACAAAGTGGATGACGCTAAGACATTTAGCGTTTCACACCCGGTCAGCTATCCGCTCTTCAGAGGCGGTATGACAGAGGCCAAACTCTCCAGGCGCATGGGCAACCGACTACTTGAACTCCCATTCACTGCCGCCTTCAGGCGTGATGGTCAACTCATCTTTGTCCAGGCAGGCGCAATTTCGGCCGCAAGCCTGCGCAAGCATATCGAGCCCCTACTCTAGTGAGACTGTCGGATTTAACACTGTTTGGCTGCAAATCCCTGGATGGCGATCAACTCAGCTTATCGAACTCGTTAAATAGGTCCACTATTCGCCTCGTTCGATAAACTGATTTGATTCGCCCCCAGTGATTTTCGCTTCAAACGGATAAACCCGACAGTCTCCTAGATCATTGGGACAGCCCCGCAAAAAATGTCAGCAGGAGAGAGAATTGCTCAAGTCTGCCACCTCAAATTGTAACGATCATGGCGAATTCTGCATTGAAACTGGACAAAACCCCCAGGATCTTGCAAAATCGGCTCGTCATTCACGGAACCATCCCGAACCACCGACTAGCGCGGTGGGCCATAGCTTCGGCGAGGTTCTTAAATCTCCGCCTTCCAGCCCCGGATTTTCAATACCATGGCGACCATTCTGGTACTCAACGGCCCCAACCTGAACCTGCTGGGTACTCGTGAGCCGGAGCACTATGGACGCGACACCCTCGATGATATCCGTACTCGACTGGAACAGCAGGCGGAAAGCGCCGGACACCGGCTGAACTTTCACCAAAGCAATGCAGAACATGAACTGGTGGATTGGATTCACGAGGCTTACAAGGAAGGGACCGAGTTCATCCTTATCAACCCAGCCGCGTTTACACACACCAGCATCGCCCTGCGGGACGCCTTTGCGGGCACCAGGATCCCTTTCATCGAAGTACATCTCTCGAACGTACATGCCAGGGAACCGTTCCGCACCCACTCCTACCTTTCAGATATTGCTGTCGGCACCATCGCCGGACTCGGCGCCCAGGGATATGAACTTGCCCTGCAGGCCGCCATCCACCGCTTAGACCACAGCGACAACTGACGAGATCGACAACCATGGATATCCGCAAAGTAAAGAAACTGATCGAACTGCTCGAAGAGTCCGATATCGCAGAAATTGAGATTCATGAGGGAGAGGAGTCGGTTCGCATCAGCCGCCAGAGCTCCTTTCCCGCAGCATTTGCACCTATGCCCGCCGCACAGCCGGCGGTTGCCGCAACACCAGCCCCTGCAGCAGCCCCGCCAGCTGAAGAAGCACCGGAAGAGATTCAGGGCCACGCCGTGAAGTCTCCCATGGTCGGCACTTTCTATCGCTCCCCCTCACCAGGCAGCAAATCCTTCGTGGAGGAGGGCCAGCAGGTGGCAGTCGGTGACACCCTCTGCATCATCGAGGCGATGAAGATCCTCAACCAGATAGAGTGTGACAAGGCCGGTACGGTCAAAAAGATCCTCGTTGAGAACGGCCAGCCGGTCGAATACAACGAACCCCTGTTCATCATAGACTGAGCGCAGCCATGATAGACAAGATCGTTATCGCCAATCGCGGCGAGATAGCACTGCGTATCCTGCGCGCCTGTAAAGAGCTGGACATCAAAACTGTTGCCGTGCACTCAGAGGCAGACCGGGATCTGAAACACGTCCTGCTGGCCGACGAGTCAGTCTGCATCGGTCCGGCGCCTTCGGCTGAGAGTTACCTCAACATCCCGGCACTGATCAGTGCCGCCGAGGTCACCGACTCCATGGCGATTCACCCCGGTTACGGTTTTCTCTCCGAGAATGCCGACTTCGCCGAGCGGGTGGAGAACTCCGGCTTCATCTTCATCGGCCCCACCGCCGACACCATCCGCATCATGGGAGACAAGGTGGCCGCCATCGCGGCGATGAAGAAGGCAGGGGTACCAACCGTACCCGGTTCCGACGGCCCGCTGGATGGCGATGCCGCCCGCACCAAACGACTGGCCAAAGAGATCGGCTACCCGGTGATCATCAAAGCCTCAGGTGGCGGTGGTGGGCGTGGCATGCGGGTGGTTCACTCCGAAGCAAGCCTGCTCAACTCGGTGGCCATGACCAAGGCAGAAGCTGTGGCGGCCTTCGGCAACGGCACGCTCTACATGGAGAAGTTCCTGGAAAACCCCCGTCATGTGGAGTTCCAGGTGCTGGCAGACACTCACGGCAACGCAGTGCATCTGGGGGAGCGCGACTGCTCCATGCAACGCCGCCATCAGAAGGTGGTTGAAGAGGCTCCCGCCCCCGGCATCACCCCTGAACAGCGCGCAGAAGTGGGGGGGCGCTGCGCCGAGGCCTGCCGCCAGATCGGTTATCGCGGTGCCGGCACCTTCGAGTTCCTTTTCGAGGACGGTGAGTTCTATTTCATCGAGATGAACACCCGCGTACAGGTTGAGCACCCGGTCACCGAAATGGTCACCGGTATCGACATCCTGCGGGAACAGATCAAGATCGCAGCCGGTGAACCCCTCAGTTTTACCCAGGATGACGTCACCATCAGAGGGCATGCAGTAGAGTGTCGGCTCAACGCGGAAGATCCGGTCAACTTCATGCCGAGTCCAGGCACCATCACCCAACTGCATATCCCCGGCGGCATGGGCGTACGTTTTGAAAGCCACATCTATAACGGTTACCGGGTGCCGCCCCACTACGATTCGATGATCGGCAAATTGATCACTCACGGTGATACCCGTGACTCGGCTATCGCCCGCATGCGCATTGCCCTGAGCGAGATGGTAATCGGCGGCATCAAGTGCAACATACCGTTACAGCAGGAGATCATGAAGGACGCCGCATTCCAGGCCGGTGGCGCCAACATCCACTACCTGGAAAAGAAGCTTGGGCTTTAAGGTGACAGGTGACAGGTGACAGGTGACAGGTGACAGGTGACAGCGGAATTATTTTGGGAGCATTTTTCGTGTCAAGAAGAAATTATCATATTTTTCATTACGCCACACGGGGAGAGGAACTCAAAACGATCCTGATACCTGTAACCTGGCACCTGTAACCTAAATACCCCTCATGTCCTCCTGGCTCCAACTCTCCATCGAAACCGACGCATCCAAAGCGCCTCTGCTGGAAATTCTCTTCGAGGCGCTTGGCGCACTCTCTGTTACCCTGGGTGACGCAGGTGATCAGCCGCTGCTGGAACCCAAACCCGGCGAAGAAAAATTGTGGAAAAACACCCGGGTCACTGCACTTTTCGAGGAAACTCATGATACCGATCAGCTGCGCGCTGAAATCAATCGAACGCTAAAGGAAGAGATCACCCGTAATCTACAGGTGGAACGATTGGAGGACAGGGCCTGGGAACGGGTCTGGCTCGATCAGTTTCGGCCGATGAAATTCGGTCACAGGCTCTGGGTATGCCCCGATGGACAACTGCCGGACGCCCCCGAAGCTGCCGTGGTGGAACTGGACCCTGGGCTTGCCTTCGGCACCGGCACCCACCCCACTACAGCGCTCTGCCTGGCCTGGCTTGATGGACAAGACCTCAAGGGCAAAACCATCATCGACTACGGCTGCGGCTCCGGCATCCTTGCCATTGCCGCCCTTCGTCTGGGGGCTGCGGCTGCCATCGCAATAGATTACGATCCGCAGGCACTGCAGGCGACAAAAGATAACGCACAAAAAAACAGCGTCGCAGACAGATTATCGATCCACCTGCCTGAAGATACCCCAGAGACACAGGCGGATCTGCTCATCGCCAACATCCTGGCCGGACCTCTTGTTGAACTCGCCCCTCAACTCGGCACATTGATGAAACCAAACACACCTTTTGCCCTCTCCGGCATTCTGCAGGAGCAGGCCGCAATGGTGAGCCAAGCCTACGCATCATTCGCAACGATGGACTCCCCTCAACAGAAAGAGGAGTGGATACTGCTTAGTTCTACTTTGTCAGATTCCATCACCCGGCAACCGACTGTTCCAGCGTCTGTTTTCGATATTGGGAGTCGATAGCCGCTTGTCGTTTACGATGCCGTTTCGTCATTTGCCGTAGTATTTCATCGCGTTCAATATCTCGCCGTGGCAGGAAGGCACGCAATAGCGATTCGATGTCTGAACAACTGAGTAAGGGGTGATCATCTTTTTGCACAATTCGCTCTTCGAGCATGAATAACATCGCCATCATGACCAAGGCCATATGGTGATGCCAGGATTTCCATTTACGGGCCTGATAATCAGCAAGACCTGATTCACTCTTACCATCCTGGAACGAACGCTCAACCCAGAACCGCTGCGCCTGCATCTTTGCAAGACAATGGGATGGCGTTTCTTCCGGTGCATTCGACAAGGTGTATTTAATCGTCTCCGGTGAATTGACCTCTCGTCGTACAATCAGGTGCCATTGATGTGCCTGGGCTTCTTTTCCATCCCAAAGCCAAACCCGATGATGCAGGATCTCGACGCGCAGTTTGCCCTTGCTGCTATCCCGTAATACCACTTGCTGCCACTCGCTGTCCCGTTGCTCATTGAGCCACTGGTCAACGCGCAGACGGGCTGCCTGGGCTTGCAGACGACTTCGACGACGACCGCGCGTTGTCGTGCTCTCCGGTATGAACGGCTGTGGATCTTCCAGGTAGACCTGTTGGTCTTTGTGGATGTCCACCACAAAGGTTTCACCCATCGCCTCCAAACCCCTCAGAAAAGCCGGATCCTTCCCGTATCCCCCATCTGCACCCACCCAGGCAAAACGCAGGCCAAGCGTCCTCTGATGACGCACCATCTCCAGCGCCAACTCTGACTTGCTTTGATGTTTCCGTTCAACTTCCGGGATACCCGCCTTGCGACAGCGAGCCGGGTTCGATACCCACTCTTTGGGTAGATAGAGACGTTCATCTATCAGCGTGGACAAGTGCCCTTTACCCAGTGCTGCGAATACACCAACCTGGCAGTTATCCACCTTGCCCTGGCGGCCATTCCATTGGCGTTTAACCCCCACTGAATGTTTACCCTTCTTGGCAAGGCCACTCTCATCGAGCAACAGACAGGTATCCGCGGTTCCACCCAGCCATTGATCGGCTTCCAGCGCCACTTGGTCTAACACCGCACGATGATCCCACGGGGACTCGGTGAGCATATGCTGGAGACGCTGATCATCTGCGCCTGCAACCACCTCTTCCATGCGTTCCATGTTCTTTCTCTGCGCTTGCATCAGGCCTTTGAGATAGTGTGTGACCGGTTGAAACACCGACCTCGTCTTGCTTCGAAAATGGGATTCAAAGCGGTACTGGAAACGTTGGAATCGCTCCGCTATGCGATCGATTCTACTTATGCGCGTATCAGGTAATTCAAATGACCTTGGTGCTTGTCATTTGATGCTCTTCCTTACGATGATTGCCAAGAAATTCACAGCATATATTTTATATTATTCAGTGAGTTACTTATAGATCTAATCTGACAAAGTAGAATTAGGGGTAGAAAAACTATTGCCTGAAACGCCGCTTGGGGCTAACGTTGTTCATATCTGAGTCCATTGACTGCCGTAATCCATGTATACCCAATGCCCCCATTGCCAGACACTGTTCCGCATCAGCGCCGCACAGTTGACCGTTGCCGCCGGCATGGCCCGTTGCTGCCAGTGCAAATCAGTCTTCAATGCGGAAGAAAATTTGCGGGAGCTGCCCTCCACCGCTGAAGAACCCACCTCTACAGAGACCAAAGAAACCACTTTGGCTGAAAGCAGCCAGGCTCCACCACTCACCGAAACAGAGATCGAAGAACAGAACGACGGACTAGCGGTCGAACCCGACTACTATGCATCGGGCGGTGAGTCGCAAATGATCGATCTGCTCGAAGGCGAACTGCCATCCGAGCACTTTCTGATCCCCGAGAAAAAAGATACGCCTCTCGTCGACAATGTCGAACATAAAAACAATTTTGTGCTGGAGGATATCGCTGACGAACCACTGGATGAGCTCGAGTCCGTGCTCATCTCTGAAACCGATGAGCTATCGATCACAAACGATTTGGATGAAATAACGGCAACGGAACAACAAACAGCCGCCAACTACCCAGAGGTGCAGTTTATCGAACCCCCCAAGCCCTTTTCAGGCATGCTCTGGGGGTCAGGTGCCATTGGACTTCTTCTGATCCTGGGACTGCAATTGATCTGGCAGTTCCGCAGCGAGGCC